>NZ_JBSFUR010000046.1:25140-49145 GCF_053591895.1 Streptomyces sp. NPDC002867
GTCGTCAACCGCGCCCGGCTGCCTCGCCTGCGTCGCTCACATCATGTCTTCGATGTCGGCCGCGATCGGGTCGGCGTCGGTGCCGATGACGACCTGGATCGCGGTGCCCATCTTCACGACGCCGTGCGCGCCGGCGGCCTTGAGCGCGGCCTCGTCGACCAGGCTGGGGTCGGCGACCTCGGTGCGGAGACGGGTGATGCAGCCCTCGATCTCTTCGATGTTGTCGATCCCGCCGAGCCCGGCGACGATCTTCTCAGCCTTGCTGGCCATGTGATTCTCCCTGCGTTCGAGCGCGCTGAGCGCTGTCTCGGCCCACCGTTGAGCCTCGTCGGTCCGCTTTGTCACGGTAACGCACGGTTGGCCCATCTTCACGGGCGAGTAACCGTCTCGTACCGAATGATGACGATCACCGGCGCCCTGCCCTTCGCGAGGCGCCGGAACCGTATGCCGACTGGTCTACACCAGTCTGCGACGCCTGCCAAACAGGGGCTGTTCCGGGAGGACGCCGATGAGCACCGAGAGCGCGGCCGCGCCGCGGCACAAGTGGCGGAGCGGACTCTTCCAGGGGCTCCAGAAAGTGGGCCGCAGCCTCCAGCTCCCGGTGGCCGTCCTGCCCGCCGCGGGCCTGCTCGTGAGTCTCGGCAACCTGTTCACCGCGTATCTCGACGGCGACTTCTGGGACAAGACGTCCGACGTCCTGATCAAGGGCGGCACCGGCATCCTCGACGGCAACCTCGGCCTCCCGCTGCTCTTCTGCATCGGCGTCGCGATCGGCTTCGCCAAGAAGTCCGACGGTTCCACTGCGCTCGCCGCCGTGGCGGGCTTCCTCGTCTACCACAACGTCCTCAAGGCCTTTCCCGTCGACGGGTCGGTCACCGAGGAGATGCCCGAGGGCACGCCCCAGAACCCCGGGGTCCTCGGCGGCATCCTGATCGGCCTGCTGACGGCGGTCATCTGGCAGCGCTACCACCGCACGAAGCTGGTGGACTGGCTCGGATTCTTCAACGGCCGGCGGCTCGTGCCGATCATCATGGCCTTCGTCTGCTGCGTCCTGGGCGTGCTGTTCGGGCTGCTGTGGGACCCGGTGGGCGACGCGCTGACCTCGTTCTCGAAGCATCTGATCGATCTCGGCGCCTGGGGCGCGGGCATCTTCGGCGTCGCGAACCGGCTGCTCATCCCGATCGGCATGCACCAGTTCCTGAACACGTTCTTCTGGTTCCAGGCGGGCGAGTACACCAAGCCGGACGGCACGGTGGTGCAGGGCGACCTGACGCGCTTCTTCGCCGAGGACCCGTCCGCCGGCCAGTTCATGTCCGGCTTCTTCCCGATCATGATGTTCGGCCTGCCGGCGGCGGCCCTCGCCATCACGCACTGCGCCCGCCCGGAGCACCGCAAGCGGGTGGCCGGCCTGATGTTCTCCGTCGGCCTGACGTCGTTCGTGACGGGCGTGACCGAGCCCATCGAGTTCTCGTTCATGTTCGCCGCACCGCTGCTGTACGGGCTGCACGCGCTGCTCACCGGCGCCTCGATGGCGATCACCTGGGCACTCGGCGTCCACGCGGGCTTCAGCTTCTCGGCGGGCTTGATCGACTACGTCGTGAACTGGCACCTGGACACGAAACCGTGGCTGATCCTGCCGATCGGCGCATGCTTCGCGGTCGTCTACTACCTCGTGTTCCGCGTGGTGATCACGGTGTTCGACATCCCCACACCCGGCCGCGAGCCCGAGGAGGTCCAGGAGGAGATGGAGCGGGACGCGACGAAATGACGCCGCAGCGGACGAACTGATGCCGTAGCGAACGAGGACGCAACACCCCCCCCCCGGCCCAGCGGCCCGGGGGCGTTTGTGCGCATTCACCGGATTGTTACCGGGCCCGCGAATTTCGCAGGTTCCTTATCCAACCCCCACCGTGCTACAACAGGTCTACACCACTCAGTGGTGTAGACCACGCGGTCCAGACCACGGCCGCATCTCCCCTGAGCCGCCGCCCTCCCCCGCTTTTCCTGACCTCGGCGGCGCCTTGCCCTCCCCCGGCCTCCGGCCGGGGGGACCCCCAGGAGGAAGTTGATGTCCACGGCCAGCGCCGCCCCCGGGGCGGACAAGAAGAAGACGGGCGCGGGTGCGATGGCTGTCCTGCAGCGCATCGGCCGCAGCCTGATGCTGCCGGTCGCCGTGCTGCCCGCCGCCGCGCTGCTCGTGCGTTTCGGCCAGCCCGACATGCTCGGCAGGGAGTCGTTCCCGACCTTCGTCACCAAGATCGCCGGGTACATGGCGGCCGGTGGCGGCGCCCTGCTCGACAACATGGCGCTGCTGTTCGCCGTCGGTATCGCGATCGGCTTCGCGAAGAAGTCGGACGGATCGACGGCCCTCGCGGCGGTGGCCGGTTACCTCGTCTTCAAGAGCGTGCTCGGCACCTTCACGGACAGCAGCCTGCCCAAGAAGGAAGCCATAGTCGACGGCAAGATCGTCCTGGTGGAGCAGGCGGTCGACGCCAAGGTGCTCGGCGGCGTGGTCATGGGCCTCATCGTGGCCCTGCTCTACCAGCGCTTCTACCGCACCAAGCTGCCGGACTGGGCCGGCTTCTTCGGCGGCCGCCGCCTCGTCCCGATCCTGTCGGCCTTCGCGGGTCTGCTCACCGGCATCGTCTTCGGCCTGATCTGGCCGTGGCTCGGCTCGGGTCTGCACTGGTTCGGCGAGAGCCTGGTCAGCTCCGGGGCCGTGGGCGCCGGCATCTTCGGTGTCGCCAACCGTGCGCTGATCCCGGTCGGCATGCACCACCTGCTCAACTCGTTCCCGTGGTTCCAGGCCGGTTCCTACGAGGGCAAGAGCGGCGACATCGCCCGCTTCCTCGCCGGTGACCCGTCCGCCGGACAGTTCATGACCGGCTTCTTCCCGATCATGATGTTCGCCCTCCCGGCCGCCTGCCTCGCCATCGTGCACTGCGCCCGCCCCGAGCGCCGCAAGGTCGTCGGCGGCATGATGTTCTCGCTCGCCCTGACCTCCTTCGTCACGGGTGTCACCGAGCCGATCGAGTTCACCTTCATGTTCATCGCGCCGGTCCTGTACGCGATCCACGCGGTGCTCACCGGTGTCTCGATGGCCCTGACCTGGGCGCTCGGCATGAAGGACGGATTCGGCTTCTCGGCCGGCGCGGTGGACTTCGTGCTCAACCTGGGCATCGCGTCCAACCCGTGGGGCCTGGCCCTGGTCGGCCTGTGCTTCGCGGCGGTCTACTACGCGGTCTTCCGCTTCGCGATCACCAAGTTCAACCTCCCGACGCCGGGCCGCGAGTCCGACGAGGAGCTCGCCGAGCTGCAGAAGGCCGAGGCCAAGTAGCCCTCGCCCACGCCGAAGCCCCCGCCCTCGTCCTCAGGGCGGGGGCTTCCCGCGTCCGGCTCAGATCTCGTACACCGCGCCCGGCGCCGCGATCTCCGACGGACCGTCGTACACCGCGCGCGCGTCCGACAGGTTCCGCCCGCCGTCCGTCCACGGCGGGATGTGGGTCAGCACCAGCCGGCGCGCGTTCGCCCGCTGCGCGCAGGCGCCCGCCTCGCGGCCGTTGAGGTGGAGGTCCGGGATGTCCTCCTTGCCGTGCACGAACGACGCCTCGCACAGGAAGAGGTCCGCACCGGCGGCGAGTTCGTCCAGCGCGTCGCACACGCCCGTGTCGCCCGAGTACGTCAGCACCTTCCCGCCGTGCTCCACCCTGATCCCGTACGTCTCCACGGGGTGCGCCACCCGTTCCGTACGCACGGAGAACGGGCCGATCTCGAAGCTGCCGGACTTCAGCGTGTGGAAGTCGAACACCTCGCTCATCGACGACGCGGAGGGCGTGTCCGCGTAGGCCGTCGTCAGCCGCTGCTCCGTGCCCTCGGGGCCGAAGACCGGCATGGGCGCGCAGCGGCCGCCGTCGTGGCGGTAGTAACGGGCCACGAAGTACCCGCACATGTCGATGCAGTGGTCCGCGTGGAGGTGGCTGAGGAAGATGGCGTCGAGGTCGTAGAGACCGCAGTGGCGCTGCAGCTCGCCGAGGGCGCCATTGCCCATGTCGAGGAGCAGCCGGAAGCCGTCGGCCTCTACGAGGTAGCTCGAGCAGGCCGAATCCGCGGACGGGAACGACCCCGAGCATCCGACGACGGTGAGCTTCATTGAGCTGGAACCTCCGTGGACGAAGGAGGGCTGGGGGAAGGTCGTGCGGTGCGTCGAGCGTAAGGCGCGAAAGGGCTGGTCGCTCCTCAGCAGCGCTGTGTTGTGGGAGAACTCACCCTTAACCGGGACCCCGAACACCGGTGCGGGCGCAGGCCCACGGGGGCGCGGGCAGGGGCACGGGGGCGCAGGTAACGTCTCCGGTATGGACACGTCGTGGTGGCTCGCCGTGATCGCCGTCGTCGTGGTCGCTCTCGTGGTCGCCGTCTCCGACGGGCTCGGCCGCGGCACGCGGCGGCCGGCCGGTCGCAGGCGGCCACCGGCGCGACCGGGCGAACGCGTACGGGAACGCCTAGGCAGGCCGAAGGGGCGACCGTCGCCGGGCGAGATCTGGTGGGCCGATGTGCCCTACGAGGACGGTCCGGGGTCGAAGGACCGCCCGTGCCTGGTGCTGTCGGTACGGGGCGGGACGGCCCTGGTCGCGAAGATCACGAGTCGGTACCGCGACGAACGTCCCGGGATGATCGCGCTGCCGCCGGGCACGGTGGGCGACGCGCGGGGGCGGCCGAGCTTCCTGGAGACGGACGAGCTGCGGGACGTACGGGTGGGCGAGTTCCGCAGGCGGGTGGGCACGGTGGATCCGGCGGTCTGGGACCAGGTCCGGCACCTGGCGGTGTGAGCCCCGCCCCGCCCCTTCCCCCCACTGGGGCTCCGCCCCAGCCCCCGGGCCCGTTCCGCGCTTCGCGCGGTCTCCGAGCGCCCCTACGGCCTGACGGCCGTGGGAATGCCCTGACCGGGCTGATGTCGCGCCACAGCCCTGACGGGAGCGTCGGGCAAACCCGGCCTGGGATTGGGCTCAAGCCCCCGAGCCCGACGGGTGAACCCGCGCCGGACCGGGGCGAAGCCCCGACGAGCGCGGCGATGCGCTGAGCCTCGTCGGGGATTGAGGCGCGGGGCCCTGTGGGGGCGGCGCGCCCCGCGAGCCACAGGCCCCGGGGCGGAGCCCCGCCGATGGCAGTCTCAGCACAGCCGAGCCGGCGAGGGGCCGAGCCCCACGAGCGGGTCGGTCAAATCTCAGCCGCCGCCGGCGATTGAGGCGCGGGCCCCAGGGGGCGGAGCCCCCACGACCGAGACCCGCAGGCCGGGACCGAAGCGCCGACGAACGGAGCCTCGACGAGCGCGACGGACAATCCCAGCCGGGCTCCGACGAACCTGGCGTGCAGCCTCAGCGCAGCCCCGACCAGCGCGTCGCACAAGCCGGACCCGCCGACGAGGGGCGAAGCCCCCACGAGCGGGTCGGTCAATCTCAGCCGCCGCCGGCGATTGAGGCGCGGGCCCCAGGGGGCGGAGCCCCCACGACCGAGACCCGCAGGCCGGGGGCGGAGCCCCGAACAGCGCGGCAGCCCCGCCGGCGATTGAGGCGCGGGCCCCCGGGCGCGGAGCCCCCGAAGCCCCGGGCGGGCCCGGTCAGGCCCAGAGCTGGCCCTGCAGCGTCTCGATCGCCTCTTCCGTCGTCTTCGCCGTGTAGACGCCCGTCGACAGGTACTTCCACCCGCCGTCCGCCACCACGAACACGATGTCCGCCTGCTCTCCCGCCTTGACGGCCTTCCTGCCTACGCCGATCGCGGCGTGCAGGGCCGCGCCCGTGGAGACGCCCGCGAAGATGCCCTCCTGCTGGAGGAGTTCGCGGGTGCGGGTGACCGCGTCCGCGGAGCCGACCGAGAAGCGGGTGGTCAGCACGGACGCGTCGTAGAGCTCGGGGACGAAGCCCTCGTCCAGGTTGCGCAGACCGTAGACGAGGTCGTCGTAGCGCGGCTCGGCGGCGACGATCTTGATGTCCGGCTTGTTCTCGCGCAGGTAGCGGCCGACGCCCATCAGCGTGCCCGTCGTGCCGAGGCCCGCCACGAAGTGGGTGACCGACGGCAGGTCGGCAAGGATCTCGGGGCCGGTGGTCGCGTAGTGCGCGCCCGCGTTGTCCGGGTTGCCGTACTGGTAGAGCATCACCCACGACGGGTTCTGCTCGGCGAGCTCCTTGGCGACGCGTACCGCCGTGTTGGAGCCGCCCGCCGCGGGGGACGAGATGATCTCGGCGCCCCACATCGCGAGCAGGTCCCGGCGCTCCTGGGAGGTGTTCTCCGGCATGACGCAGACGATGCGGTAGCCCTTGAGCTTGGCCGCCATCGCCAGCGAGATGCCGGTGTTGCCGCTGGTCGGTTCGAGGATGGTGCAGCCGGGGGTGAGCCGGCCGTCCTTCTCCGCCTGCTCGACCATGTGGAGCGCGGGGCGGTCCTTGATCGAGCCGGTCGGGTTGCGGTCCTCCAGCTTGGCCCAGATGCGGACGTCCTCGGACGGGGACAGCCGCGGGAGCCGCACCAGCGGCGTGTTGCCGACGGCGGCGAGCGGGGAGTCGTATCGCATCAGGATCAGACCATGCCGCCGGCGACGGCCGGCAGGATCGTCACGTTGTCGCCGTCGGACAGCTTGGTGGAGATGCCGTCGAGGAAGCGGACGTCCTCGTCGTTCAGGTAGACGTTGACGAAGCGGCGCAGCTGGTCGCCTTCGACGATGCGCTCCTGGATGCCGCTGTGCCGGGACTCGAGGTCTGCGAACAGCTCGGCGAGGGTGTCTCCACTGCCTTCGACGGCCTTGGCTCCGCCGGTGTAGGTGCGGAGGATGGTCGGGATGCGGACCTCGATGGCCATGACGTGGGCTCCTGTCGGAAGGTGGCGTAGGGGCGCGCGGCTGTGGCCCCCGCGCGAGGGGGTGCTGCTGGCGTGGTGCGCTCGTACGTCAGAACGCAGCGCGGGCCGTACACATCGCGCTGGCGAGGCGGCACAGGTCGACGTGCAGCCGCGCAACGAGCAGCAGGGTGCTCGGCGTCTTGTCGCTCACGTCGTGAAGAACCATGCGGTCATCGTATCGATTCCCGGTCCCGACCCTTGAGTGTGATCTCGCATATCGGACGGAAGTCGCTCAGGATGTGAACCGCGCAGGCGGAACCGCTTGTCGGACGGCCCGCCCGAGCCGCTGCCCCGTACGTCTCAGTACGCCTCGACGACCTTGACGTCCTCCTCGGTGACCTCGCCGTCCACGATGCGGAACGACCGGAACTGGAAGGGGCCCGCGTCGTCGGTGTCGGCGGTGGAGACGAGGACGTAGTGGGCGCCGGGCTCGTTCGCGTAGCTAATGTCGGTGCGCGAGGGATACGCCTCGGTTGCGGTGTGCGAGTGGTAGATGATCATCGGCTCCTCGTCGTTGTCGTCCAGCTCGCGGTAGAGCTTGAGGAGGTCGGCCGAGTCGAACTCGTAGAACGTGGGCGACCGGGCGGCGTTCAGCATCGGGATGAAGCGCTCGGGACGGCCGGAGCCCTCCGGGCCCGCGACGACTCCGCAGGCCTCGTCGGGGTGGTCCTCGCGGGCGTGGGCGACGATCTGGTCGAACAGGGCCTGGGTGATGGTCAGCATGAGCGACAGGATAGGCAGACGGCCTCCGGATCCGAGATCCGGAGGCCATCACGTGAGACGGGTGGTGGACACCACCGCCGCGTCAGTCGGACTTCGTCGCGTACTCCCGCTGCGTGTGCTCGGCGATCCGCGGGTTGCTCCGCTTCAGCACCTGCCAGCCGACGACCAGGCCGACGGCCCAGACGGCCGCCACGTACAGCGAGATCCGGCCCGCCTCGTCGAGCGCGACCATGCCGGTCACACCGACGAGGAAGAGCAGGGCGACCCAGCTGAAGAGCGCGCCGCCCGGTGCCGGGAAGGACGAGGCGCGCAGCCGTCCGGCGTCCACCGCGGAGCGGTAGCGGATGTGGCTGACGAGGATCATCATCCAGGTCCAGATGCCGGCCGCGGTGGCCACGGACACGACGTATCCGAAGGCCTTCTCCGGGACGATGTAGTTGAGGACCACGCCGATGCCCATCAGGGTCACGGAGACGGCGATGCCGACGGCCGGGGTGCGGCGGGCGTTGAGCTTGCCGAGGGCCTGGGGGGCCTCACCGTTGGAGGCGAGGTCGCGAAGCATCCGGCCGGTGGAGTACATGCCGGAGTTGCAGGAGGACAGGGCCGCGGTGAGGACCACGAAGTTGACGATGCCTGCGGCGAGCGGGATGCCGATCTTCTCGAAGGCGTGCACGAAGGGGCTCTCGCCCGCCGAGAACTCCGTCCACTTGACGACGGAGAGGATCACGACCAGGGCGCCGACGTAGAAGATGATGATGCGCCAGGGCAGCGTGTTGATCGCCTTGGGCAGGGTCTTCTCGGGGTTCTCGGATTCACCGGCCGTGACACCGACGAGTTCCACGGCGAGGTAGGCGAACATGACGCCCTGGAGCGTCATCAGGCTCGAGCCGATGCCGTTGGGGAAGATCCCGTCGTAGGACCAGAGGTTGGAGACGGAGGCGGTGTCACCGGCGTCGGAGAAGCCGAGGGTGAGGACGCCGAGACCGATCACGATCATGCCGATGATCGCGGTGACCTTGATCATCGAGAACCAGAACTCGACCTCGCCGAAGATCTTCACCGAGATCAGGTTGACGCCGAAGAGCACCACCAGGAAGACCAGGGCGCTGACCCATTGCGGGATCTCGGGGAACCAGAAGTGGATGTAGATGGCCGCGGCGGTCAGCTCGGCCATGCCGGTGACGATCCACATCAGCCAGTACGTCCAGCCGGTGACGAAGCCGAAGAACGGGCCGAGGAACTCACGGGCGTACTCGGCGAAGGAACCGGAGACCGGACGATAGAGGAGCAGCTCGCCGAGCGCGCGCATGATGAAGAAGATGACGACGCCCGCGAGGGCGTACATCAGGATGATGCTGGGACCGGCCTTGGCGATGTTCGCGCCGGCCCCCATGAAGAGTCCGACGCCGATGGCTCCGCCGATGGCGATCATCTGGACCTGCCGGCTGCCGAGCCCGCGCTCGTAGCCTTCCTGCGAAGTGTTGCCCCCGGCCTCGTCGCCGGTGTGCTTGTCGACCTGCACCGAGGTCATGGTGATGCGCCCTTTCTCCACGCTGATCCGCCGCGACCGCTGCGCGGTAACGGATCAGGTCCTGATCCCCCCGGATATGGATGGAGTGCTACCGGCGGTCTGCCGGTTCAAGCGCCCTCGGGGACAGGGGTGGCGTCCCCGAGTGGTCGTGAAGATTTACCACGGCCGCAACCGTGATCCACTACGGCGAGAGTGACGCACCCCACAGGAAGAAGTGGACAAAGGGCATGCGAAGCCTCGAAGTGTCGCGGCGTGGTGACGCGATCGTTATCCGGATTTGAGCGTCCGTTGAGCGAACGCTCCACAGGGACGGATGCCACTGTTCCAGGACAAAGCGGTTCCGGAGGGGGTCTTCAGGGCATCAGGGTCTCGACGAGCGTCTCCTGAAGCGCCCCGAGCCAGAGGTAGGCCATCACCATGGGCTTGCGCGGGTCGGAGTCCGGCAGCCGGTACAGGTCGTTGTTCTCGTCCTCGTCGGTGACCTCGAGCCGGGTGCCGATGGTCAGCCGGAGGTCGTTGAGCGCGCCCAGCCAGTGCAGGCAGTCCTCGGCGCCGAGCTCCAGCACGGCGCCGCCGTCGCCCGCGACGGTCAGCGAGTCCAGGCTGCGGACGACCGCGAGGGCGTCGTCCCGCTTGCGGGTGCGCAGGTCGTTCTCGGTGAAGCGGCGGAACTCGGCGGAGGCCGCGCGCATCTCCTCGTCCTGCGGGCCGGCCTCGGGGTCCGCGTACGCCTCGGGGAAGAGGCGGGCGAGCGCCGGGTCGGCGGGCGGTTCGCTCGGCCCCTGGGCGAACAGGGCGGCCAGCGGGTCCTCGCCCTGGGCCGGCTCGTCACCCGGGCCGATGAGCTCCAGCATCTGCACGACCAGGGAGCGCAGGATGGAGATCTCGACCTCGTCCAGCGCCACGGCGGCGCCGCCGCCCTTCAGCGGCTCGAAGTGAGAGCTCATCAGCCACGGTCCTGGGAGAGCGTGGCCCACAGTCCGTATCCGTGCATCGCCTGCACGTCCCGTTCCATCTCCTCGCGGCTGCCGCTGGAGACGACGGCGCGTCCCTTGTGATGGACGTCGAGCATCAGCTTGTGCGCCTTGTCCTTGGAGTAGCCGAAGTAGGCCTGGAAGACGTAAGTGACGTAGCTCATCAGGTTGACCGGGTCGTTGTGCACCAGGGTCACCCAGGGCACATCGGGCTCGGGGACGGCCGCACTCTCCTCGGCCGACTCGGTCTGCTCGATCTCCAGTGGCACAGTCACTCCACCCATGCTGCCACCTGAGCCCCCTCGTCGCACAAACGACCCCGCCGGGAAGAACGACATCTCGTCAGAGTGACGAAATGTGCGCTAGCATCGTGGTCATGAACACTGCAGACCTTGGGCGGCCGCAAGAAGAAGGGCGCGATGGGGGTACCCCCGGACGAAGTCTGGGGGAGCTTCCTCAGAAGGGTGGCGGCGGGTGGCGGGTGGGCGTGCCGTCGACCGCGCTCTTCACCGATCAGTACGAGTTCACGATGCTCCAGGCGGCGCTCAAGGCCGGAACCGCCGAGCGGCGCTCGGTCTTCGAGGTCTTCACCCGCCGGCTGCCCGAGGGCCGTCGCTACGGTGTCGTCGCCGGCACCGGCCGCGTCCTGGACGCCGTGGAGAACTTCCGCTTCGACGCGGGCGTGCTCCGCTTCCTGCGCGAGCGGCACATCGTCGACGAGCCCACCCTCGAATGGCTCGCCGGCTACCGCTTCCGCGGCGACATCCGGGGCTACCCGGAGGGCGAGGTGTACTTCCCCGGCTCGCCGATCCTTCGGGTCGAGGGCTCCTTCGCCGAGTGCGTGCTGCTGGAGACCGTGATCCTGTCGATCCTCAACCACGACTCGGCGATCGCGGCGGCCGCCTCGCGCATGTCCGCGGCCGCCGGAGGGCGCGGCCTGATCGAGATGGGCGCCCGCCGCACGCACGAGCTGTCCGCCGTCGCGGCCTCCCGCGCCGCGTACGTCGGCGGGTTCGACTCCACCTCCGACCTGGCGGCCGGCTTCCGCTACGCCATCCCCACGGTCGGCACCAGCGCGCACGCCTTCACCCTGCTGCACGACAGCGAACGCGGTGCCTTCCGGGCCCAGGTCGACTCGCTGGGCCGCGGCACGACCCTGCTGGTCGACACCTACGACGTGGCCGAGGCCGTGCGCACCGCAGTCGACATCGCGGGCCCCGAGCTCGGGGCCGTACGGATCGACTCGGGCGACCTGCTGCTCGTCGCGCACCGGGTGCGCAAGCAGCTGGACGAGCTGGGCGCGGTGAACACCAGGATCGTCGTCACCTCCGACCTGGACGAGTACGCCATCGCGTCGCTCGCCGCGGCCCCGGTGGACGCGTACGGCGTGGGCACCCAGCTGGTCACCGGCAGCGGTCACCCGACCTGCTCGATGGTCTACAAGCTCGTCGCCCGGGCCCGCTCGGCGGACCCGAAGGCCCCGCTGGAGCCGGTGGCGAAGAAGTCGCTCGGCGGGAAGTTGTCGATCGGCGGCCGCAAGTGGGCCGCACGCCGGCTGGACGAGCACGGAGTCGCCGAGGCCGAGGTCGTCGGGCTCGGCGACGTACCGCCCGCGCTGGTGGACCGGCAGCTGCTGGTGGAGCTGGTCAAGGGCGGCGAGATCGTGGCCCGCGAGCCGCTGGACGCGGCGCGCGAGCGGCACATCGCGGCGCGGGCCGGGCTGCCGATGTCGGCGATGCAGCTCTCGCGCGGCGAGCCGGTGATCCCGACCGAGTACGCGTAGATCCGTGCGAAGGGGGGAGCGGGGCGCGAGCGTCCGACGCCCCCTCCCGCAGGGCCTTGCGAGTCTCTACGCTGAGTAGTTGAACCCTCGCCAGTCGTCCGGCCCGCCCGGCAGGACGAGTCCGCCGGCCACCGCGCCGACCGTCACCCAGCCACCGAAGGACACCCGTCATGCACCGCGCCTTGATCGTCGTGGACGTTCAGAACGACTTCTGCGAGGGCGGCAGCCTCGCGGTGGCGGGGGGCGCCGACGTCGCAGCCGCCATCACCGAACTGATCGGCCAGGCCCAGCCGGGCTACCGCCACGTGGTCGCCACGCGCGACCACCACATCGAGCCGGGCGGCCACTTCTCCGACCACCCCGACTTCGTCGGCTCCTGGCCGCGGCACTGCGTCGCGGGCACGGAGGGCGTCGGCTTCCATCCGAACTTCGCGCCGGCCGTCGCCTCGGGCGCCGTCGCCGCGGTCTTCGACAAGGGCGCGTACGCGGCGGCGTACAGCGGCTTCGAGGGCTCCGACGAGAACGGCTCCACGCTGGCCGAGTGGCTGCGGGCCCGCGGCGTCACCGAGGTGGACGTCGTCGGCATCGCGACCGACCACTGCGTGCGGGCCACGGCGCTGGACGCGGCCCGCGAGGGCTTCACGACCCGTGTGCTGCTCGACCTGACCGCAGGGGTCTCGAAGGAGACGACCGAGCGCGCCCTGGAGGAGCTGCGCACGGCGGGTGTGGAGCTGAGCGGGAAGCCGGTGGTCGTCTGACCCCGCCGGGTCGTGGCCGCCGGTCAGGCGGGACGTGCGGATCTGAGCAGGGTCCGTATCGGGTGCCAGAGCCCCTGGGCGGTGCCCTGGTCCGTGCGCCACAGCAGTCCGTCCGGGTGGTGCAGCACGGCGGTCACCTCGTCCGGCGTCGGCGGCTCGGCGTTGCCGCGCAGGTAGACCGCGCGGAGACCCAGATTGCGCAGCCGGGTCAGCGCCCTGGCCCGGTTCGCGGCGAGCACGAGGAACCTGACGGTCGTCCCGTCGCCGACCGGGCTGGGCAGGCTGAGCGCGACGACCACGCTGCCGTTGGGCAGCTTGCAAAAACCTCCACCGGGCATGCGGAACCACTCCCCCGTGAGTTCACTGTCAATAAGGGCTTCGTCCTCCGCACCTAAACACGATCGGCCGCCGCCCGCTAGAGGGCGACGGCCGATACCCATGTGACCTGCAGTTTTACGAATTACTTGGTCGACGGACCAACCTGGACCGTGATCGTCCGGCCGCTGCGCGGCTCCTTGACGATCGAGATCTTGGTGTTGGTGTCAGTTACCTTGACGCCCGCCGTCGGGTTCTCCGCGTACCAGTAGACGCCCTTGCGGTCGTCGAAGACGGAGGTGCCCGGCTGCGACGCCAGCGAGAACGGGACGCCCGCGTTGTGCAGCTGGAAGGCGTCCGTCCGGTATCGGCTGAACGTCGAGTCGAACGTCTGGATCTTGTTGCGCATCAGCGTGCCGTCGGCCCACTTCAGCGGCTTGGCGTGGGCGTCGACCGGCAGGACCAGACCCTCACCCGGGTGGGCGCTGGTGTTGTTGTCCTTCTGGGAGGTGTCCCACTGCCAGATCAGCAGACCGTTCTGGTACGGGTAGTGCTCGACCCAGCCGTCCTTCGGCGCCTTCCAGCCGAAGTTGTACGGGCCGACCTCGAGGGTCTTGTCGTACGAGACGTACTGGCGGTTCTCCGCGATGTAGTACTGCTCGTACTCCTTGGTGAAACCCTCACCGATGCGCGAGAAGCCCTTCGCGGTCCAGCCGGGGACCTCGCCCTCGGCGTTGTCCGAGAACAGCGGGGCGCCGTCGGCGTTGATCACGATGGAGTCGGCCGCGAAGCCCTTGCCCGCGACGCCGCCGTCCGTCTGGTAGCGGAAGCGGACGTCGACCTTCTTGCCCGCGTAGGCGTCCAGCGCGTAGACGAGCTTCTTGTGGCCGTCCGACGGGCCGGTCAGCGCCGGCTTGTCGCTCGCGTCGCGGGTGATGGCCTTGCCGTCGGCGGTGCCGTCCACCGGCGTCCAGTTGGCGCCGCCGTCCGTCGACACCTCGGCGTAGAGGTAGTCGTAGTCCGCCTCGATGTCCCACCAGCCGGTGAGCTCCAGCGTGGCCTTGGACTTGCCGGAGAGGTCGACCGTGCGGGACAGGGTGTTCTTGAGGTCGTCACCCATGTCGCTCCACCACTGCTGGGAGCCCTCGGCGGGCTTCACGACATTGGTGGTGACCTTCTTCTTCGGCAGCTCGACGAGGAGCGCCTGCGGCTTCTTGGTGTTGTACTCGGCCACACCCAGCGTGTGGGTGGACTTCGTCGCCGCCTTGGCCTTGGTGTAGTTGAGCCAGCCGAGCTGCAGCTTGTCCCAGGCGGTCATGTCGCCGGGGAGGTCGCCGATGGAGTCCTTGCCGGTGCCCAGCCAGGAGCCGGCCGACATCAGGGTCCAGAAGCCGGTCGAGTTCTCGCCCTTGCCCGAGGTGTCGTAGTGGTCGGGCAGACCGAGGTCGTGGCCGTACTCGTGGGCGAAGACACCGAGGCCGCCGTTCTCGGGCTGCACGGTGTAGTCGCCGACCCAGATGCCGGTGTCGCCGATCTGGGTGCCGCCCGCCTTGTTGTTCGCGGGGCCGGTCTTGCCGGCGTCGGTGCCGTACGCGTACCAGCGGTGGGCCCACAGGGCGTTCGGGCCCTCGGCGCCGCCACCCGCGGACTCGTCCTCGCCGGCGTGGACGAACTGGAAGTGGTCGATGTAGCCGTCGGACTCGTTGAAGTCGCCGTCGCCGTCGTGGTCGTAGCGGTCCCACTTGTCGTACTCGGCGAGCGTCGCCTTGACCTCGGCGTCCGACGCGCCCTTGGCCTTCTGGTCGGCGACCCAGGCGTTGACGCCGTCGCGGACGGCGTCCCAGGCGTTGGCGCAGTTGGACTGGCCGCAGTAGTTGGAGCCGTAACGGGCCTCGTTGTAGTCGACCTTGACCCAGTCGGAGACCATGCCGTCGACCGAGTAGCGGCCCGAGGAGGTCTTCTCGTAGTAGGTCTTCAGGGAGTGCTTCGGCTGACCGTTCCCGTCCTTGCCGGTGCCGAAGTAGAGGTCCTCGAAGTGCTTCTGGTTGTAGTCGGCCTGCCAGGCGGTCGAGTTGTCCTTCGACCGGTCGCGCTCGGCGATCTTGTTGTGCAGCGGGCCGGGCGTGCCGCCGTACTTCTTGACCGGGGGCTTGGGTCCGTCCGCCCCGTCCGGGTCGAACATCGTCGTGTCGTCGACCTTGTCGCCGAACTCCACGAGGATGGTGAAGATCTTGTCGGTCTTCTCCCGGGCGAGCTCGACGTACTTCTTGTCGTCGAGCTTGACGACATTCGAGCCGCCGCGCTTCTGCACGGTGGCGTCGCCGGTTATCAGCTGCTCCATGGCAGCCTCGCGCTGCGCCTCCTGCTGCTTGCTGAAGGGGCCGTCGAGGTCGTGGTCGACATGGGCCTTGTGCGCGGCCGGGTCGTGGCGCTCGATGGCGGCCGGGTCCGACGACTTCTGGTTGTCGGCCTGGGCGAAGGTGAACGCCGAGGCCGTCGCGGTCGTGGCGGCGAGCGCGACGACGACCGCGGACGCTCTGAACGTCCGTCGCTTGCTGGTCACTTGAAGGTTCCTCCCCCGCGTCCCGTCGCCGCTGCGGACAGGAGTGTGGGGTCGTCCGCGCGCGCGGTGTACGCGTCTCAAGTGACGACATTCGACCGGAGTTGGAGAAGAAAAGACAGCCCTTGACTTGATTGAGCCAACTGCACTATGCAGGAGCGGAGTTCCGCTATCCGGACGGTGGCGGTTCTGGACAGGGGCGCGGGTTTCCAGCCACTCGGTCGGGAGGAATGACTCCGTGCGCCCCCCATGCACCGGCACCGTGGGTTAGGTCACGCTTACTGCCGGTTCCTCACGGGCATTCAGGATCGTAGAGTCTTGCGGCGGTGCGACTACCGGCCCCAAGTCTCTCCCCGCCCCTGCCCCGAGGACGGATACCGTGATGCCGCGTCCGACTGCCGCACAGTACGCCTACGGTTCGGCCACCGTCGTCTTCTCGACCGTCGCCCTGCTGCTGCTGACCCGTACGACGGACGGCATCGCCGTCGCCGCGATCGGCGTCCTCGCCCTCGCTGTCGGCCTCGCGGTCGCGCTCGCCCTTCCCGTGCGCCGTGTGGCCGGGCGGTCCGGGGAGCGCGCCGCGTCCCGTGCGGCGGACCTCGTCGCGGCGGGCCACAGGCCCGAGCCGACGGCCTCGGCCGCCGCCGACGGCCGCACCACCCGCGTGCCGGCTCCCCGCGCCGGGGCCGGGGTCGCCGGGCACTCGCTACGCCGCTGAGACGACGACCGTCTTGCCCGCCTTGTCGTGCAGGCCCTGCTTGTAGGGCTTGTCGGTCAGCACGGTGATGAGAATGACGAGCCACCAGATGCAGTAGCAGCACACCAGCGCGGGCACCCACAGCACGATGGCACGCATCAGCGCGGAACTCGTGTCCGGCGTCCGCCCGTCGTCGAGCATCGCGACCCGCAGCTTCATCAGCCGCTTGCCCACGGTCTGGCCGTTCTTCTTCGTCATGATCGTGTCGTAACCGATGTACGCGACCAGGGAGATGAGCGTCCACAGCCACTGACGGCCCGTGTTGACCTGGTCGGTGATCTCCTCCCAGTCGTCGCCTTGCGTGGCCACATCCCAGCCGCCGGTCAGCAGAGAGATCACCGCGAGGGGGATCGCGATGATCAGGATGTCGACGAGCCGTGCGACGAAGCGCTTGCCGAACTCGGCGAGCGGCGGCATTCCCGCGAGCGGATCCGCGCCGCCGTACGGACCGCCGCCGCCGTACGGACCGCCGCCGTACGGACCGCCGCCGTAGGGGCCGCCGGGCGCGCCCGCGCCACCGCCGGGCGTGTCGTACGGGGAGCCGCCACCGGACGGCGGGCCGCCCTGCCCCCCGGCCCCGCCGTACGGCGAACCGGGCGGCGGCCCGTGCCCCTCGCCGCCGCCCTCGCCGGGCGAAGGCTCCTGCGGCCTCTTGCGGAACGGGTCGTCATCGGGCGGCGGGCCGGGCGACGGCTGATCGTTGCTCATGAGGGCAGTGCATACCGGCACAAAGGGCCCCGCAACGGCTCGCGCGCGTTCGGGGGAACGCGCGCCACACGGCGTACGAAGCGGATCAGCCGGTCACGAACGTGTGCGCCGCCTTGTCGTGCCAGCACTGCCGC
Source organism: Streptomyces sp. NPDC002867 (assembly GCF_053591895.1). NCBI lineage: Bacteria > Bacillati > Actinomycetota > Actinomycetes > Kitasatosporales > Streptomycetaceae > Streptomyces > Streptomyces sp. NPDC002867. The sequence goes on from NZ_JBSFUR010000046.1 coordinate 42,272, forward strand.
CACGGGCGGTCGAACAGACACCACAGCACATTGAGCACACCGAGGACGAGGACGCCCAGCACGCTGTAGACCAGCCAGCGGCGCAGCGCCGCACCGAACGTCGGCGGTTCGTGGGACTCGATGTCGAGCACCTTCACCCCGCACAGCTTCTTGCCCAGGGTGCGGCCCCACTTGGCGGTCGGCAGCGCCTCGTACAGCGCGCCGAGGACGAGGAGCGTGCCGAGGACGATGCCGAGCTGGCCCGCGGTGGTCCCGTCGATCAGCCAGACCGTGACCGTCTGGCCGGACAGCTTCGCCGCCTCGATCTTGTCGTCGATGTGGGCGAGCGCGCTCAGGACGACCGGGACCGCGACGGCGCCGACCAGCGCCCCGAGCACCAGCGTGTCGATCAGCCGGGCGGCGAACCGCTTGCCGAGGGACGCGGGCCGGGCGTTCGCCTGGGCCTGCGCGGCCGCCAGGAACGGGTCGTCGACCGGGGGCTTCCACGGCAGGACCGGCTGTCCGGCGTCGGAGGCCGGGGCCGACTGGGCGAGCTGGTGGACCTGCTGCGCCCACGAGGCGGCGCCGCCGCCGGGGCCGTTGGTGACGGGCGTCTGTGCGGCGGGGGCCTGGACGGCCGGCGCCTGCGGCTGCGGCGACCGCTGCTGCGGTGCGGGCGACGGGGCCTGGGGCTGTGACGGGGACGGGGCGGGGGCGCCCGGCTGCGGCTGCTGGGCGGGCGCGGCGGCTCCGGCTCCGGCTCCGAGCGAGCGGATCGTCATGGTGCCGTCGGGCTCTCCGCCGACGGCCGGTCCGCCCGGCCGCTGCGCGCGGATGGTGACCGTGTGCTCGGCCGGCTGACGGCTCGCGGGGGCGTCGCCGGAGTCGTCGGCGCCGGGACGCGGGGCGCGGATGCCGACGGTGCCGTCCGTCAGGGGCCCGTCGGGCGCGGACGGGGCGAGCGGGCGGGCGTCGCCGGGAGCGTCGCCGTGGCCCGTGCCGCTCTGCGGGGTGACCGAGCGCATGCCGGGCAACTGGCCGCCGCTCGGGTCGACGGTCCCCGAGGGCTCGGCCGGCCGGCGCGGGTCGGACGCGCCCGCGCCGGAGGGGTCGGCGGTACGCGGGTCCTGGGCGCCGCCCCACGAGACACGGTTGTCCAGGTCGCCGCCGAAGCCGGACTGGCGAGCGGCGTCCGCGTGCCAGGCGGACGCGGGTTCGGGCCGCGACGGTTCGGCGTCGGGCTCCTCGTCGAGGAAGACCGGTCCGGTCTCCTCCACGGCCGCCGGCGGGGGCGCGGGCGTCGCGCGGGCGGGCGCGGGCGCCGCCGACGCGGGCGGCGCGGGCATCTCCTCGCCCGACTTGGGCGCGGGCCTGCTCGTACCGGGCACCCACGCGGCGCCGTTCCAGTACCGGACATATCCGGGGATGGAGGGGTCCGGGTAGTAGCCGGGCGTGGGGCTGCTGTCGCCGGTTGCCGGGGTTGGCGCGCTCATCACCGTGGTCCCGTATCTCTTCGAGGCCTCAATACAAGGCTCCACATCTATCAGACCCTCGCCCGCACCTGGGCCGGTCCTTCGGTAACGACCACTTTCCGGTAAGGGCGCGGTCACGGAAAGTCGTCACCCGAAGTCGCGTAAGAGCCGGGGGGGAAGCCCCTCTCCTCCTGTGAGGGCCGCTCCGGGCGGGCCCGACCGGGGCACAGGAGAGAGGAAGACGACGATGAACAAGACCGTGGTGGAACGCGAACTGCAGGTGAAGCTGGTGCTGTCGCCGGAGCGCAGCGTGCCCGTGCCGGCCCGGCTGACCTACCGCGCCGACGACCCGTACGCCGTCCACATCACCTTCCACATCGGCTCGGACCACCCCGTCGACTGGACGTTCGCCCGCGACCTCCTCGTCGAGGGGGTGTTCCGGCCGTGCGGCGGCGGTGACGTACGCGTGTGGCCGACGGAGTCCGGGGGCCGCAGCGTCGTCCTGATGGCGCTCAGTTCACCCGACGGCGATGCGCTGCTGGAGGCGTCCTCGGCGGTGGTGTCCGGGTGGCTGGAGCGGACGCTGAAGGTGGTGCCGCCCGGCTCGGAGACGGAGCAGCTCGGCATCGACGACGGCCTGGCCGAGCTGCTCTCCCCCACCAGGACCGAGGACGCGTAGCGGAGCGAGAGGGTGAGGTCTCAGAACAGCTTGCCGGGATTGAGGATCCCGAGCGGGTCGAAGGTGCGGCGAATGCCGCGCTGCAACTCCAGACCCACCGGCCCCAGTTCGCGTGCCAGCCATTCCTTCTTCAGCACGCCGACGCCGTGTTCGCCGGTGATGGTGCCGCCCAGCTCCAGACCGAGCGCCATGATCTCGTCGAACGACTCGCGGGCCCGCCGCGACTCGTCGGGGTCGAGGTGGTCGAAACAGACGACGGGATGGGTGTTGCCGTCACCGGCGTGCGCGCAGACGCCGATGGTGAGGTCGTACTTGTCGGCGATCGCCGCCGTGCCGTCGATCATCTCGCCCAGCTTGGAGCGCGGGACGCAGACGTCGTCGATCATGGTCGCCGACTTGACGGTCTCCAGCGCGGTCAGGGACAACCTGCGCGCCTGGAGCAGCAGTTCGGACTCGGCGGCCGTGTCGGCGGGCACGACCTCGCTCGCACCCGCCGCCTCGCAGAGCGCCGCGACCGCGGCGAGGTCGGCGGCGGGGTCGGGGGTGTCGAAGGCACACAGCAGCAGGGCCTCGGTGGTCTCCGGCAGCCCCATGTTGGCCAGCTTGTTGACCGCCCGGACGGTGGTGCGGTCCATGATCTCCAGCAGCGATGGAGTGTGGCCGCGCTCCATGATCGCGCAGACGGCGTCGCATGCGCTCGCCGCGGAGGGGAACTCGGCGGCGAGCACGAGCTGGGCGGGCGGCTGCGGCTTGAGCGCCAGCACCGCCTCGACAACGATGCCGAGGCTGCCCTCGGAGCCCACGAACAGGCGCGTGAGGTCGTAACCCGCGACGCCCTTGGCGGTGCGCCGGCCCGTGGTCAGCAGCCTGCCGTCGGCGAGGACGACCGTCAGCCCGAGCACGTATTCGGCGGTCACCCCGTACTTGACGCAGCACAGTCCGCCGGACGCCGTTCCGATGTTGCCGCCGATGGTGCACATCTCCCAGCTGGAGGGGTCCGGCGGGTAGTACAGGCCGTGCTCGTTCACCGCGCGGGACAGCACCGCGTTGACGACGCCCGGCTCGACGACCGCGATCCGGTCGACCGGGTTGATCTCCAGGATCCGGTCCATCCTGGTCAGCGACAGCACGATGCAGCCGTCCGACGCGTTGGCCGCGCCCGACAGGCCCGTACGGGCGCCCTGCGGCACCACGGGCACGCGCAGAGCGGTCGCGGTCCGCATCACGTGCTGGACCTGCTCGACGGTCCGGGGCAGGACCACGACGGCGGGACTGCCCGCGTCGCAGAAACTCGCCATGTCACGCCCGTACGAAGCGGTCACGTCCGGGTCGGTGATCAGTGCCTCGGCGGGCAGTCCGGCACGCAGCCGTTCCAGGAGATCGTCCATGATCCCAGCGTCGCACCGGGGGCCATCGGTGTGAACCCGTCTGCGTTCCGCTTCGCACAACCGAGTGTGTACTTCGTATGAGCTGCCCGCTGACGCACAGTGAGCGCCATGAAGAGCGAAACCCTGAAAAACGCCGCTGTCAGCACGCTGGTCGGCGCGACGCTGGTCACCGGGGTGATCCTGCTCGCGCCCGGGTGGGGGGAGGAGACGAGTACCGGGCCGGTCACCCAGCGGTCCGCGGTCCGCGCGGTGGCCGCGGCCGGTGCGGGCGCGCCGGCCGCGCCGGCGGATCTGAAGGCGCTGATCAGCGACTACGAGAACTGGCTGCGCCGCTATCCGAGTGACGGGCCGTCATGGGCGCTGCTCGGCGCGGCCTACGTGGAGCGGGGCACGCGGTTCGCGCGGCCGCAGGACTTCTCGAAGGCGGAGGAGGCGCTCAGACGCTCGATGGATCTCAGGACGGCGAAGGAGCGGGACGACGTCCGCGCGCTGGTGGGGACGGCGGCGCTCGCCAACGCCCGGCACGACTACGTGACCGCACGCACCTGGGGCGAGCGGGCCCGCAGCCAGGCCCCGAAGGCGTGGACGGTGTACCCGGTGCTCGTCGACGCCTACACCGGGCTGGGGAACCTCGAGGCCGCCGGCAAGGCGATGGACACGCTGCAGGAACTGCACTCGGGGCCTCAGGTGAAGGACCGCGAGGCGCAGCTCTACCGGGACAGGGGCTGGCGCGAGGACGCCGCGGCCCTCGCGTACGACGCGACGGTTCGGGCCGACACGCGCCACGAGAAGGCCGTCGCGCTCGTGCGGCAGGGCGATCTGGCCTGGGAGCGGGGCGAGGCGGCCGAGGCCGTGGACCACTACGACGCGGCGCTGGCGGCCGACCCCGGCAGCCACCGGGCCCTGGCGGGACGTGCCCGCGCCCTGGTGGCACTGGACCGCACGGATGAGGCGCAGCGGGACTACGAGGAGGCGCTCGACATGGCGCCGCTGCCGGAGTACGCGCTGGAGGCGGGCGAGTTGGCCGAGTCGCTCGGCATGGACGGGGACGCGGCGACCCAGTACGCCCGTGTGCGGACCCTGGTCGAGGAGGCACGCGCCCACGGGGTCGACGGCGACCTGGTGCTGGCGCGGTACGAGGCGGACCACGGCGACCCGGAGTCGGCGGTGCGGCGCCTCCAGGACGAATGGTGGCGCGGCCACCGCAGCGTGCACGTCGCGGACGCGATGGGCTGGGCGCTGTACCGGGCGGACCGGGCGGAGGACGCGCTGCCGTTCGCGAAGCTCGCGACGAGGCACGAGGCGCGGAATGCGCTGTTCTCGTACCACCGGGGCGAGATCGAGCAGGCACTCGGCGACGAGGGGCGGGCGCGCCGGTACATCGAGGAGGCGCTGCGCACGAACCCGGACTTCTCGCCCCTGTACGCGCCGGCGGCACGCGAGGCGCTGGAGGCGCTGGGCGAGCCGTCGGCGGGGGGTCCGGTGGACGTGGACGGGGACGGGCTGCCGGACAAGGAGCCGTGGGAGCCGCCGGCGGTGCCGCCGGCTGCGCCCGCGGGGGCGGGGGTGCCGTCGGCGGGTCCTTCCTCCGGTCCGTCGGCGGGTCCGTCCGCGGGGGCGTCCGCGGGGGCGTCTGTGGCGCCTTCGCAGCCGGTGACGCAGCCGTCGGTGCCGGCGCCGGCCTCGCCCTCGTGGTCACCCTCGGCGTCGGCCTCGCCGGGGGTGGCGTCGGTGGGGCCGTCGCCGCGGGTGTCCGGGGCGGGGTGATCTCTCCCACCCCGCACTCCCCCTACGGCCTGGCGGCCGTGGGCGGTACCCCCATCCCGAAACCGGGACGGGCCCCGGACCCCGTACGGCGCTCCGCGCGGTGTCCTCACACGCCGGACGGGCTGACAACTGCCAGGGAGGGGGTGCTCACTGCGATGCCGGGCCATGGGCGCGCGCGTCGTGATAGGCACCCCCCCCGGTCGGGGTGCGTGCCCTGGCCGAGGAACTGCGCCCGCACGGCATCACGGTCCAGCCGGCCTGGCTGGTCGACCGTCCCGACGCCCTACTGGCCCGGCTCGCCGAAGGCTGCGCAGCGCTGCTCGTGCCCGGCACGGACCGCGTCGACGCCCCGCTGCTGGACGCGGCAGGACCGGCCCTGCGCAGGCGGCACGCGCCAACTGGTTGCATCATCGAACCTTCTGGTTGTACGGTCGAACCATGCCGAGCGATCGCAGGGCTGATAACCCGGTCGTTCTCCAGAACGCTCTGGGGAGCTTCGTCCGCGCCTTCGGGCTGCACCAGCCGGAAACGACTCCCTGTGGCCGGCCGATCTCGGTCTCTGAGGCACATGCCCTGAGCGAGCTGGCGCAGGAAGGCGAGCTGCGTCAGGTCGAACTCACCCGTCGGCTGCGGCTGCAGAAGAGCACCGTGAGCCGGCTGGTCGGACAGTTGTCCGCCCGCGACTGGGTGGAACGCGCCCCCGCACTCGACGACGGGCGCGGCGTCGTACTGCGGCTCACCCCTTCGGGACGGCGAGCGGCGCAGACCCTGGCCGAAGCACGACGGGAGCGGTTCTCCCGGCTGCTCGATTCGATCCCGGCCCATGAAAGAGCGGGCGTACTCCACGCCCTCGACGTGATGGTGGAGGCACTGGATGACTAGCAAGCGCCGGGCCCTGGTTGCGGGCGCGGGTGTGGTTGTCGCCGGCGCCGTGACGGGTTTCGCCCTGCTGGCCGGCGGCTCACAGCAGGCTCCGGTCGAGGGCACGGCCGAACGTCAGAAGCTGGTGGCCGAGCGGGGCAGAACCGTGATGCCGTTCGACCTCGAGCAGACCACCCACCGCTTCACCCCCACGACCAGGGGCGGCACACAGCATGTCGTGGCCGACCGGCGCGGCGACACCGAGCAGGTCGCTCTGATACGCACTCACCTGCGCCAGGAAGCCGAGGCGTTCAGCCACGGGGACTTCGCCGACCCGGCCCGGATCCACGGCGCCGACATGCCCGGCCTCGCCGAACTGCGGGACGGGTACGACCGTATCGAAGTGCACTACGAGGACCGGGCGGAGGGGGCCACCCTGACCTACACCACGCAGGATCCCGTGCTGGTCGACGCCCTGCACGACTGGTTCGAAGCCCAGCTCGGCGACCACGGCGCGCACGCCGAGTCCGGCCATTGAACAGGCTGCTCGGCCCTGACAGGGCTCGGAACCGGGCAGGCCCGGCGCGTGCGGCGCGGGGGCGCGCCGCCGCGCCGGGCGTGGGCTACAGGTTGCCGCGCTTCGCCTGCTCGCGCTCGATCGCCTCGAACAGCGCCTTGAAGTTGCCCTTGCCGAAGCCCATCGACCCGTGTCGTTCGATCATCTCGAA
>NZ_JBSFUR010000047.1:0-47758 GCF_053591895.1 Streptomyces sp. NPDC002867
CTATGAGCGCAATGCCGACCACTTCCTCGCCTTCGCCAGCATCGCCTGCAGCCTCATCTGCTACCGCAGACTCACCAAATGAGATGACCTCTAAGTTACCGAGCCTGAAGGTCGGACATGCACCAGAGCACTGAGGTCAGCACCGAGGCGATGCTCGCCGACCTCCGGCGACTCGTCGAGGTTGAGTCGCCCTCCCGCGACCTGGCTGCCCTCGAAGAGTCGGCCGAGGCAGTCGCCGAGATCCTGGAGAAGCGGTTGGGCGGTAAGGCGGTCCTGCTGCCAGGGGAGGCCGGAACCCACGTCCGTTGGTCCGGCGGCGGAACTCCGTATGTCCTCGTCCTCGGGCACCACGACACGGTGTTCCCCAGAGGCACCCTTGCCATGCGCCCGTTCCGGGTGGCCGACGGGCGCGCGACGGGGCCTGGCGTCTTCGACATGCTGGGCGGACTGGTGCAGGCCGTGCACGGGCTGGCAGCACTGGACGATCTGTCGGGCGTGGAGATCCTCGTGACGGCTGACGAGGAAGTGGGCTCGGGAACCTCGCGGGCACTCATCGAGGAGTTGGCGCAGGAGTGCGGCGCTGTGCTGGTGTTTGAAGGCTCCGCGGAAGGCGGAGGGTTGAAGACCGCCCGCAAGGGCTGCGGCACCTTCCGGGTGGACATCGAGGGTCGCGCGGCCCACGCCGGTCTTGAGCCTGCCGCCGGCGTGAACGCCTTGGTCGAAGCGGCCCACCAGGTGCTGGCCATCGCGGCGCTCAGCCGACCGGAGGTGGGCACGACGGTGACTCCGACGGTGGCCACCGCGGGGACCTCGGACAACGTGGTGCCAGCTGAGGCAACAGTGCTGGTCGACGTGCGCGTCGAGTCGGCCGCGGAGAAGGACCGGGTCGAGGCGGCGTTCACCGCGTTGACCCCGCACCTTCCCGGGGCCCAGCTCAAGGTGCAGGGCACGGTAGGCCGCCCCCCGATGCCCGAGTCCGCGGCCGCGGAGCTGTTCGCCATGGCGCAGCAGCTGCAGCCGGGCATCGAGGGCAAGGCGGTTGGCGGCGGCAGCGACGGCAACTTCACCGCCGCACTGGGCGTGCCGACCCTCGACGGGCTGGGCGCCGTTGGCGGCGGCGCGCACGCCGACCATGAATACCTGCTGGTCGACGCGATGGCCGATCGGGCCCGTCTCGTGGGCGGACTAGTGACTTCGATCCGCCACGCCCGCCAGGACTGATCCGCTGTTCGCCTTTCAGGCCCCGAACGTGCCAGGACCCAGGCGGGGAGAGTGACAGCCTCCGCCCGGGCTCCTGGCACGTTCGGGATGCTGCTCCACCCGTACCGTCCGGCGCCGGATTTCTAGGCCCCAGCCCGGGTGCCTCCTTTCCCCCGTGGGGCAGCACCCGGGCCGATCCGTCCTACAGTCCGGCGGCCGGATCGTCGCTGGCCGCGGTCCGCAGCGGGCGGTGGCCCTTGTCGTCGAGCTGGGCGAGTTCGCGCTCGTAGTCGACGGTGATGGAGCCGTAGTAGTTGACGACCGAGCTGCGGGCCGGGGAGATGTGCGCCAAGACCTCGGCGTCCACCTCCCGGCCGGCCTCGCGCAGCTGGTCGACGGCCAGGCCCATGTACTCCGTGTGCCAGCAGATGACCGCGTTCGTGACGACGGTCAGGCACCACGCCTGCTCGTTCTGCTGCTCGGGCTGACGCCGGGTGATCTTGCCCTCGCGGGCGTAGTGGAGCTGACGCCGCAGGGAGTGGATGGACTCGCCCTTGTTCAGCTGCCGGGCGATCTTGCGCCGGTATCCCTCGTCCGACAGATACTTCGCCGCGCAGATCGTGCGCCGGATCGCCCCGTACTCCTTGAGCGCGGCGGCCAGCGCGTTCTGCCGGGAGGACGCGGAGAGCTTGCCGACGATCAGCGAGGCGGCGGCGTGCCGGTACTTCAGCGACCCCGCAAGGCGCAGCAGGTCGTCCCAGTGGGCGGACACGAGGTCGAGGTTGGCCTTCTTCGTCAGCAGCGGCCCCGCCCTCGGGAACCGCTCCTCGTAGTCGGCCTTGGCGCCCATCCGGTACAGGGTGATCTTTCCCAGGTCGCGGATGCGGGGCGAGAGCTGCTTGCCGACCAGGTCGAACAGGCCGAAGTTGACCAGGGTCACGCCGTGCGTGTCCGTGGCGTGCTCGGTGATCGGCAGGTCGGTGGCGTTGCCCAGGGTCTCGTCCAGCACGTAGTGAGCCTCGCGGTGCGTGGCCACGATGACCTTCGTGCCGAACGTCGAGTGCTGGTCGCTCACGTGGGTGTAAGTGGAGATGCCCTCGGAGACGAAGTACTTGTTCAGGTGCCGGGCGGTTATCGACTTGCCCCGGGTGGGGGACCGCTGTCCGTCCGAGGACGACAGGGTGCCGGAGCCGAACATCGCGGTCATCGGCAGCTGGTGGTGGTAGTTGACCAGGTAGATGTTCGCCTCGCGCAGCGTCTCCTCGCGGATGTACCACTCCGCCGTCCACGCCAGCACGTCGTACGGGATGTCGCAGGAGGAGGCCATCCCGTGCAGCCCGAGGTTCGTGGACAGCCCGATCAGGCAGGCGATCAGGTTCCGCTTCAGCTGCGGGGAGCGGGCCTGCTTGCCGCCGGCGTGGGTGAAGCAGTCCAGGAACCCGATGTGCCGGTCCATCTCCACGAGCAGCGAGGCGATCGGCACGTTCGGCAGCATCCGCTCCAGCTCCGTGTGCAGGTCTTCGGCCTCGGTGGGGATGTCCTCCGCCGTGAGCGGGGAGATGACCAGCTCGCCGTCGTCGTTGAGCCGGACCGGCCCGTCGCCGCGCTTGAGCGTGTCCTCCAGGTCGCCCAGGGCCTCGTCGAGTTCGTCCATCACCAGCGGCAAGGCCTCGGAGAAGTCGGGGTTCTTGCCGACTAGGCGGCAGAACTCGATGCGGTGTTCGCCCCACTGGGCGGGGGGACAGGTAAGCGGCCGGGTTGTCGTAGCGGCGTGAGCCCGGCACGAACACGTCCCCCGAGCGCAGGCCGTCGCGCAGCGCGAGGAGCGTGCACAGCTCCCAGCAGTGCCGGTAGGCGGTCGCCTCCCCCTTGGCCGCGGCCTCGTCCAGGTAGCCCTGCCAGCGGGCCGGCACGAACAGCGTCGGGGCACCATGGGGGAGCGGGCGCCGGTGGCGTTCAGCTCCCGCAGAATCTCCAGCGCCTCGATCAGCGGCTGCGCGTCGGTGCCGCCGGCGAACCGCACCGTCGTTTCCCGTCGGCCGCCGGGCCCCGTCTCGGCGGCCGGCCGGGGGCCGGCCGGACCCCTGGCCTTGTCGCCGCCGAGGAAGGCCCCGGCATCCTGAACTGGCTGATCGAAGGCGCACGCCGCTACCATCGCCACCACCGCCTACGCCGAAACCGAGGACCACACCGGCCGCTTCTTCGACGAGACCTGCGTGCTGCACCCCGACTACCGAGCCGAGCAATCCCGTCTCTACACCGTGTACAAGGCCTGGTGCCAGAGCGAAGGCGCACCGCCGGCCTCAAGCCGCGCTTTCGCCGCCCGCGCCCGGGAGCTCGTCGGCCTGTCCTCCCCAAAAGAGATGATCTTGTCGAATTCGCGGAAGTATTACCCTGGCATCGGACTGCTCGCCGACGAGGAGAAGGCATGAGTGCCCTGATCAGCGACGACGAGATCAAGCACGAGACCGAACTGGTTTGGCTCGAAGACATCGAACAGCTCGACTACGTCCGCCAGAGCCTCGACCGCCTCCCAACCCGAGGCGGCAAGCCGGCCTACTTCCGCGACGGCCGCATGGTCGGCTACGCCATTCTCGACCCCAAAGCCAAAGCATCCCGCGCCTCCGGTACCTTCCGCCGCCGCGTCTTCTGGCTCCTGCCACACGATCGCGACACAGCTCCGGAGGGCCTGTATGCCATGGGCGCTCCCGCAGAAGCCGTCGACCCACGTACCCTCACTCCCGGCGTCAAATGTCGCAAGACCGAGCGCTCCGAGGGCGGCCCCCCATCGACTGCCATGCAGGAGCTCGGAATAACGCTCCCGCTGTAGTCCAGGCGGAAGCCATGTCCGAAGGACAGTCGCTTCAGTCGCTCCAAGCCTGCGTGCTGGCAGCATCGCCCGCACTGTTGCCTCGGCCCGGCAGCAGGTCTTGCCGGTGGCCGGCATTCGTGCACGAGTCCCCGCCGCCCTTCTGGGCGGGTGAAGCCACAGTGACGAGTCTGCGCTGTGAGAACGCAGGGTGTGGCTGATGCCCCACAAAGTGGCGTACGCGCCGATCGCCTGCGACGAGGCGGGCATCCTCAGCAAAGGTGGTCGCCGTCCTGCGCACTCTCTGAGAACTATGGAGGAGCGGTCCGCCCGGGCGGCGTGCGAATGGGACAGGGCCTTCGCCTCGATCGTGGACGCTGTGGACGAGGCAGTCGACCCGGTTCGGCGCCCTTTGGAGCGGGTACTACTCCTTGGCCCTCCAGGAGCCGACGCGGCGTGCCTTCAGATGCAGGAGTCGCTGAACAACCTGCAGGCCTCGCTGTACTCGTGGGCCGGGGGAAGAGGAGTGGCCCAACTTTCCGCTGTACCGCGGTGCGCGGAAGGTTGCCGATGAGGCTCGGGCAGGGTTCCTGGATGCCTCACGTGCTGTGATGCGGACCGCGCCTCGTCCTGGCCGCCGTTGGTGGCGACGGAGGGCCTGAACTCGACCGTGCGGCCTTGACGTCCTGGCCCGCCGCGGGATGCTGGCCGTGACCGTACGGCCAGCAGAGGGGGACACGGTGAACTGTCCACGGTGCGGAGCAGCAGCCCAGCAGGGTCCGAACGGGTCGTGGTCCTGCGCGAACTGCGGGCCAATCAGCGGCAGCACCCCCGCGTCGGCCGCGGCCGCACTATCGTCCTCGGCATGAGCGCGCGACGAGACACCCCGCCGCCGACCGTCGCCCCTGAACCGCCGGTGGACGAGGGGCCGAAGATCACGCGGACGGATTGCGACCGGTGCGGGACCCGGGTGGCAGGGATCGACGGCCGGTATGCATGCGGGGTGTGCGGCTGGGTGAACCACTGGTCCGAAGGGCACCGTCCGCTACCGCCAGCCGAGGCGGACGTCGACTTCCCCGACCGGCCCGGCGCCGCCGCGCAGCGCGACCGCTGACAGACGGGTGCGCACCCAGCCCGCCTCCCAAGCAACCGATCGCCTGGTCGTCAGTGTCTGCGCCTTTTCGACTCCGTTGACGTGGGTATGGCAGAGAGCGACCGCCCTCGGTCTTGCTTCACGAACTTCTGGCACCCACACTCGCACCTGCCGATTGCCCCTTGATGCTTGCGGGGCAGGTGATTGCATACCGCGCACCTGTGGCCCGCATGCTTGACGAGAACTCCCGCGCCGACGTACCCACACCAACACTCGTGCGGGCCTTTGAAGGGTTGGGCTGCCATGTCAGATCCTGCTCTGAACCGTACGGGCGTAGCCGACAACCATGGTGACTGCATACCGCCGAAGGCACTTCGTGTAGCAGCGCTGGCACAGCTTCTGCGGGTTGCCGCTGCGGCGCCTATGAGGGCATCGGACCTGCATCATCTGCTCGACCTCCCGGACAGCTTCCCGAACGTACGGAGCTTGAGCGGCGCTCCTCACCGGCCCCGCTGGTGACCTGGGTCAGTCGAAGAGGGCAACGACTCCATTCACCCAGATCGCGAGGAACGCAAGGGCCCCCACCAGGCAGCCGACGCCCGCCAGCACGCCGCTGACCGTCCAAGGCTCGGAGGGCGCCTCCTCGTACTTCTCCTCCAGGCCGTCCCGGTAGGAGGCGGGGTCGTCCCAGTCGACGGGGTGCCCCAGCTCCTCCGCGTAGGCGGTCCGCACTGCGACCAGCTGCCCCTCCGCGAAGGAGGTGGCAGCCATCGCCTCGGGGCCGCGCCAGGCGAGGGCCTTCATCCGCCACCCGGGAGACCCGTACCGCGCCTCGAAAGCGACGGTCTCGTCGGCGTGGCGATCCTCTTCGAGGTACATCCAGCGTCCGGCCTCGGCGGCATCGCCGTAGAGCCGGTACACCTCGGCCAGACGCCGGCGGAGCGTCAGGTCGTACGGGAAGGACGAGACGAGACCGCGCAAACGCTGGCGCGCGACGGGAACCCGGCCGGCGGCCAGGTCTGCATCGACTCGGGCAAGGGTCTCTCTCAGGGGCATGAACACATGATCGGGTACCGCACTGATCCACGTCGACCTGGTTTGTCGCTCAACACTCGCTCGCTCTCAATGGCATCGACTGACCCCCACTGAGATGGGACACCATCACTTACGGGACAGCCTTTTGTTGACCAGGAAGGCACCACCACCGCAGTCACCGAACGATGCGCCCGGTTCTTCACATGCACCGACGAAGAAGCCCCTGCTGCGCCATCTCAGGGCCGGAGGGCTGGTCTGCAGGGCCACCACCTGCCTAAGATTGGTAACACCTGTTACCATGCCGGGTATGGCGAAAACACAGATTGGCGCCCGAGTGGACGAGGACGTAGCGGAACTCGCGAGGCAGCGCGCCGCTGACCTCGGTCTGAGTCTGGGGGATTACCTGACCCGCCTCGTGCAGGAGGACAGCAGTGGCCTGCGCGCCCGGGCTGTGGACGCGGCAGCCCGCTTCCTCGCCGAGCACCAGGACATCTTCGACGATGCCGAGGACGCCCAGCAGACTCCGGCAGCGCACGCCGCGTGATGGAACTCCACATTGACGTCCCCTGGATCGTGCAGGTCGCCGAGATCGCAGGAGCGGGCGATCCGGCCTCAGACGACTACGGCGTACCTCTCGCTGCGGTAGCGCGCCACCACGCCGAGTTCTTCGAGCAGCCCGTCTACGGCAGCCCCTACACCAAGGCCGCCGCCCTCGTACACACCCTGGGCCGCTGCCGCTGGCTCGAGCGCTCCAACATGGCCGTCGCCGCCGCTAGCGGGGTCATGTACCTAGAAGCCGCAGGCATCGCGGTCAAACCCACCCGCAACGACGCCATGGCCCTACGCGACCTCCTCCTCGATTCCGGCTGCACCGCCGCCAAGATCGCCGCACTCCTCCGCACGTGGCCCACCGCCACCTGAGGCCCCGCCCCCCAGAGTGGGGCGGTCAGCAGGGCAGGCGCCGATCCACCTGCACCCGCAGTTCCTGCGCCAGCCCGTAGGTCGGCCCAGCCCCCGTGCCGTCACGCCCCCGCCGGGACCTGGACGGCGTGCTCCTTGGCTCGGGTGAAGCCCGCGCGAACGTCAAAGGCGGGCGCTGTTCGCGATCACTCGCCGCATACTACGAGCAGCACGGCTGCCGATGCAGTACCACGACACGGCCGGCGCAAAATCATGCCAGAGGCCGAGCATCGGATTCTCGACCACTCCCACCAGCTGGAAACGTCGGCGCCCAGGGGGCGCTGACGTTCCGCAAGATGAGCTGCGGCGGCGCCTACGCCCACGGTGAGGCCACTACGGAATCAAGGAGCTGTGCAACATCAGCTCCCGCAGCAGCTTCGCCTGCGCCAGAGGGCGTGGGTCAAGCCCGACCTCGCCGAAGTGCCCGAAGCCGCCCGGGACCACGGCGCGATGGGCCCGTAGAGGTCGCCGAGCGGGCCATCATCGTTGAGGGACTGGACGAGCCGCCGCGTTACTACCTCCAGCACGGCGGCTACAAGTGCCGCGACCGATCAAAGCCCCGCCACTACCGCCAGCACGGCCGGGATCCCATTGGCTGGACGGCGGAGAACGGAACACCCACGCCATGAACTTCACCGCCTGGCCCCACGTCCTTGTCGTAGATGTCGAGGGCAACGGCACCAATCCTCCCGACCTGGTCGAGGTCGCTGCGCTGCCTCTCCGCGACGGCCAGGCGGACAAGACCACGGCGGGGGCGTGGCTGATCCGCCCGCCCCGGCCGGTGACCCCGTTCGCGACCCGCGTGCACGGCCTGCGCAACGAAGACCTGGCCGGCGCCCCCGAATGGGACGAGATCGCCGACAAGGTCCACGGCCTCATGGGCGACGCGTGGATCTGCGCCCACAATGCACACGTGGACTACCGGGCATTGAAAGGGCACATGCCGAAGTGGGAGCCGGCCGGCGTCATCGACACACTTCGCCTGGCCAAGGCCACCTTCAAGAACCTGCCCTCCTACGGCCTCGACGCGCTCATCAGCCACATGAGGCCCGATCTTTCGGAAGCCCCCGCCGTGGGACGGCACCGAGCAACGTACGACGCCTACGCCACGGCACAGCTCCTCATCGCCATGGCCGACCACTACGACACCTGGGACCAGCTGATCGCTGCGGCCGTGCCGCCCTGCCTGCCCGGCGCCCCGAAACAGAAGCGGAACCCACCCTATGGTGACTAGAAGCCCGTCCGTATCGCGGCGCTCAGCGCACTCCACCGGCAAGACGACGCTCATTGCCCTCCACGGGCTCGCTCATTCCCATGACCTGGGTACCAGTGGTCTGGTGAGGCAGTTCATTGGCCCGCGAGGCCACCGCGGTGCTGCACCCCTGCCTCACCGGACCGCGGGTCCCGCCGGCGCCGCAGAGAGACGTCGCCCATCGGCGTCGGCTTCCAGTCGAGCTCGGCGAAACGCGCGCTCATCCCTGTCCAATTCTTCGCTTCCGGCTGCGGGCCGGGCAGTTCATGCCGCCTGCAGCAGGAGGGACCGGCAGGTTGCGGGAGATTCGCTGCCGCCCGTAACCCGCGTTCGACGCCGGTCAGGCGTCGATGATCACTGGAATGATGAGGGGCTTGCGGCGGTAGGTGCGGAAGGCCCAGTTGGCGACCGCGCGGGCGATGAGCTGTTCGAGCTGGTGGGCGTCGCCGACGCCTTCCTCCGCCGCCTTCGCCAGAGTTTTCTCGATCACCGGGATGACGGGCTCGAAGGTGGTGTCGTCGTGGACGAATCCACGGGCCAGGAAGTCGGGCGCCTCCGCGAGCGCTCCTGTGTCGGCGTCCACGATCGCGACCACCGTCACCACGCCCTCTTCCGCGAGAGTGACACGGTCTTTCAGGGACGCCTCGGTGGCGCCGCCGACGGTCATGCCGTCGACGTAGACGTTGCCCGCGGGCACCTTGCCGGTGATCGAGGCGCGCCCGTCGACCAGGTCGACGACGACGCCGTCCTCGGCGATCACTACGCGGTCCGGGTCGACGCCGGTACGGATCGCCAGGTCGGCGTTGGCCCGCAGATGCTTCCATTCCCCGTGCACGGGCATGACGTTGCGGGGCTTGACGATGTTGTAGCAGTAAACGAGTTCGCCGGCGCTGGCATGCCCGGAGACATGCACCTTGGCATTGCCCTTGTGGACGACGTTCGCGCCCCAGCGGGTCAGGCCGTTGATGACGCGGTAGATGGCGCTCTCGTTGCCAGGGATCAGGGAGCTGGCGAGCAGGACCGTGTCGCCCTTGCCGATCCGGATCATGTGGTCGCGGTTGGCCATCCGGGACAGTGCGGCCATCGGCTCGCCCTGCGATCCCGTGCAGACCAGGGTGATCTGGTGGTCCGGCAGCTTCTCCAGTTCCTTCATGCCGACCACGAGACCGGAGGGCACCTTCAGGTAACCGAGTTCGCGGGCGATGCCCATGTTGCGGACCATCGACCGGCCCACGAAGGCGACCTTCCGTCCGTGCTGGTGCGCGGCGTCGAGTACCTGCTGGATGCGGTGCACATGGCTGGCGAAGCTGGAGACGATGACCCGTCGCGGTGCCGTGCGCAGGACGTGCTCGATCGCGGGGTTCAATTCGCGTTCGGAGGTGGTGAAGCCGGGAACTTCGGCGTTGGTGGAGTCGGTGAGGAATAGGTCCACGCCCTCCTCGCCGAGCCTGGCGAAGGCGCGCAGGTCGGTGATGCGGTCGTCCAGGGGGAACTGGTCCATCTTGAAGTCACCGGTGTGCAGCACCATGCCGGCATCCGTGCGGATCGCGACCGCGAGCCCGTCCGGGATGGAGTGGTTGACGGCGACGAACTCGCAGTCGAAGGGGCCGAATCCCCGCCGGTCGCCCTCGCGGACCCGCACAGTGCGCGGCCTGATGTTGTGTTCCTTCAGTTTGGCCTCCAGGAAGGCCAGCGTCAGCTTGGAACCGACGACGGGAATGTCGGACCGCTCGCGCAGGAGGTAGGGCACGCCCCCGATGTGGTCCTCGTGCCCATGGGTGAGGACGACGGCCACGATGTCGTCCAGGCGGTCCCGGATCGAGGTGAAGTCGGGAAGGATGACGTCCACCCCGGGCTGTGTCTCTTCGGGGAACAGGACGCCGCAGTCGACGATCAGCAGTTTTCCGGCGTGCTCGAACACTGTCATGTTGCGGCCGATCTCGCCCAGGCCGCCCAGCGCGACGACCCTCAGTCCCCCTGCCGGCAGCGGAGGAGCGGCTTTCAGTTCGGGATGCGGATGACTCATACCCTGACGCTACCGGGGAGTCTGCGGGAAGTGATCCACTGCGGATCCGTCGCCTTCCACACGCAGTCCGGGCAGCTGGACCTTCGCCCGGACTCGCCCACCTACGCCACCCAGCTGAGGCTCCTCAGCGCCGGATCGTCGCCGCGGCGAACGACACCGCCGCCACCCGGGCAGTCCGCACAGTCCGGGTCCTGCCCGTTGGCACCGCGCCCGCAGCGCGCACGGTGGAGTGCCCGACACCCCTGGCCGCGCCGAAGGCGCCCTTCAAGACCCGGGGTCGGAACGGCGGCCCGCCCCCTCTCGCATGGGGCGGACCGCCGTTCGACTCGAAGGGGCGCCCGGTGAGTACGGCGCGTCGTCGTGGCCCCCTGGATCAGTCCGATGACCCAAGACGCGCTCCGCGCCAGTGACATCGACTTGACCAAGACCTTCACCGGCCCCAGGCTTTGCGCGGCGATCGTCGACCGCCTCACCTTCGGCGGCAACATCATCGAGACAGGAACCGATTCCTACCGCCTCTCTACCACCCGAGCCGGCGCCGAACAACAGCTGGCCACCAGCTGACCTGGGCGCACAAGGCTTCGTGAGCATCCTCAACGCTCACGGATCCTTGACCACCACCAGCCGCCCATCTTGAAGGCGTTCACCGGCCCAGGGTTCGGCAGAGTGCGACGCTCGAACTCATCGTCGATGCGAGCAATCAGCCGGCCGAGATCGCGCCGGGCACCGCGAGGGAGGTAAAGCATGACCTCTCCCAGATCATCTCGGGCATACTCCACCTCCAGTCCGGGCTGCCAGACCTGGGATGCGTTCAGATAACGGCCGGGTTGCCTGAACGCCCACTCGAAACGGGCGAGCGCGTCAGCAACTGCGCCAGGCCACATCCGCTCATCCTCGACGCGGCGGACAGCTGCACGAGTCCTCGCGAAAAACCCCGGATCCGCCGAACTGCAACGTGTCTGCGAGGCCGCCACCGCTCAGCACGGACGACCTTCGGGCGCCTACGCGGCATCGCCCTTTCTGAGCAACATGCCCGGCATCCTGCCACGAACGGAGCCGACTCCGCACGGACGATCGAGCCCCCGCCGCTCGGGGGGTGCTCTTACTTCTCGGTTCTGGCACACATTCCGTCAGGGCAGCGGTCGGGAGGGCGTGGGATCGGTGTCGTCCCATTTCCACCCGGTTTGAGGGAACTGATCCAGCAGAGCGGAGAGGGACGCTGCCTGGTGGATGGCCGATGACCAGTCTTCCGCGGAGACGTCGAGTGTCACCAGAGGTGGGGTGTCCTGGCGGAAGTCGTAGGCAAGCAGCTCGCGGCTTCCGTCTCCGCCGATGACGACGGCGCCGGGGAAGCGTTTCTGGAATTCACCGGCGTCATTGATGCCGATGAGCTCGTCCAGCGCGTCGATCACCAGGAAGTCGTCAGCGGGAGGAACGAACTGACTCAGACTCCCTGTAGTACCCAGGAAGTCCCGGTAGTCCTGAGGAAACCGGACTCCGAAGTGGTGCTCGACCTGCACGATCTGGTCCTCGTTCGAACTCATGAGGCAGTTCTATCAAGGGCAGAGGAGGTGACGGTGGCCGCTTTGTGCCGCGGTGAGGAGGACACGTTTGCGGAGTAGGGGGAGCTTGGCTCGTCCGAACATCTGGCGTTTGATCATCTTGATGTGATTGACACGGCCCTCGACGGGGCCGGAGTTCCAGCGGGTGCTCAGACCCTGGACGACGGCGTCCCAGTCTTTCTCCAGGCCGGTGGCGAACGCGTACAGCCGGGGCAGGTCCGCGATGCGGGTGGCGGCCGCCAGCCTTCTCCGGGCTGGACCGAGGACCAGAGGGCTGCGGTCGCCCAGCTGCGCACCGAGTGCGTGGCGCTGTCCGCGACCGTCGGCGCGCACACATACTGGGCCTCGCTCACCGGCGAGGACGTCGTGAAGGCGCGCCAGGAGCTGAAGCTGTCACCAGGCCTAAGATTGTCCCGTCGGTCGACGCGACGACCGCCGCCTGACCCCAAAGAGACTCGCCCGCCGCGTCCGTCGCCCCCGCCCGACTTGCCCCAGCTGCCCACCCTGGAGACGCGGCTCGCCATGAATTCCCAACGGGGGCGGGTGCAGGCGGATCACCGCTGTCGAGCAGCATCCGGAACTCCGGGCAGAGCCGATCCAAGAATCGCCATCACGGCGGGTCTCTGGTGATCTCTCCGTCGGTGCAGGTCAGGCTCAGCTCCAGCTCGGCGAGAGTTCGTTCGGATGGCCGTATGGCACTGGTCGGCCCGTGTACGCGTCGAGCAGGACGCGGTCGTACACGGGTCGATCCAGCTTCACCGTCACGTGCTTCTTCTTTGCCTGCGTGGAGCAGTCACCGGTCTTCGGGCTTTTGACGGAGGCTGACAGCACTACGCTGCCGCGTGTTTCCAGGACATCCACGGCGGGGCCGTCGTCGCCGGGTGGAAGATCCGCGTGATGGTGTGCCGTCGATGCGGAACGGTCGTCGTCGACGAAGGTCTCAACGACGTTGGTGCAGAGGCGATCGGCATCGCTCTGGCCGCGTCGAGTTGCTCACGCACTGACCGGCCGCGGTTCTGGGTCTTTCCCCTGCACGCACTCTTCCGTGCGTACAAGCCCCAGCTCGCTATTACGAAGGTAGCCGCGGGGGCCTGAACGACTTGCGGTAGTCGGTGGGGGAGACCCCCACCGTCCGGGTGAAGTGGTGGCGCAGGTTCGCCGCCGTGCCCAGGCCGCTGCGGTCGCCGATCTGCTCCACCGGCAGGTCGGTCGACTCCAGCAGGCTCTGTGCCCGGCCGATGCGCTGCTGCAACAGCCACTGCAGCGGCGTCGTGCCGGTCGCCTCCCGCAGCCGCCGGTAGAAGGTGCGCGGGCTCAGCCCGGCCCGGCGCGCCAGGTCCTCGACGGTGAGCGGCTCGTGCAGCCGCTCGGCCGCCCACTGGAGTACGGGAGCCAGGCCCGCGTCGTCGTCGCGGGGCACCGGCGCCTCGATGAACTGGGCCTGGCCGCCCGAGCGGTGGGCCTGCACGACGAGGCGCCGCGCCAGCTGGTTGGCGACCGAGGCCCCCAGGTCGCGGCGGACCAGGTGCAGGCACAGGTCGAGCGCGGCGGTGGCCCCGGCGCTGGTGAGGACCCCGCCCTCGTCGGTGTAGAGGACCGAGTCGTCGACGACCACCTCGGGGTGGCGGGCCGCCAGCTGGGCGGTGTGACTCCAGTGCGCGGTGGCCCGGCGGCCGTCGAGGAGCCCGGCCGCGGCGAGCGCGAAGGCGCCGGTGCACAGGGAGACCATCCGGGCCCCAGAGGCGGCGGCTTCGCGCAGGGCTGCTACCAGATCGGCCGGGACCTCCTGGCCGTCCTCGACGACCGCGTCGGGCACGGACGGCACGATGACCGTGTCGGCGCCCACGAGCGCGTCCAGGCCGTACTCCGTACGCAGGGAGATTGCCCCGGCCGGGGCGTTGCCGCAGAGCCTCAGCTCGTACCAGGGGTCGGCCAGGTCGGGCTGCGGGATGCCGAACACCGTGCAGGCGATGGAGAGTTCGAACAGCTCCCAGAGGGAGACCCCCGAGCGAGGGTCGGGGACGACGGCCACGGCGACGACACCTGCGCTCATTCACCGATCCTAACCCGGCCCCGTGGCAGGAATTTTGCGTACATGGTCAGTCCTGCCACTGTCACGCCCCTTCCGCTCCTGCGAGTGTGGATCTTGTTCAAGGACCGCCACAGACAGGGAGTTGTCACTCATGAACGCACAGAACGTCACCGTCATCGGTCTGGGACAGATGGGCGCGGCGCTCGCCGGTGCCCTCCTGGACGCCGGGCACACCACGACCGTCTGGAACCGCAGTCCCGAGAAGGCCGGGCCCCTCGTCGCCCGGGGCGCGGTCCGCGCGGAGACGGTCGCCGAGGCCGTCGCCGCGAGCGACCTAGTCCTGGTGTGCGTCCTCGACTACCCGGCCGTACGCGAACTCCTCGGCCCCGTAGGGGAGTCGCTGCGCGGCAAGGCCCTGGTCAACCTCACCTCAGGCTCGCCCGAGCAGGCGCGCGAGGAGGCGAAGTGGGCGGCCGGGCAGGGGATCGCGTACCTCGACGGCGGCATCATGACGACCCCGCCCGGCGTCGGCGACAGCGCCCACATGTTCCTCTACAGCGGCGCCCCCGAGGTCCTGGCCGCGCACCGCGACACCCTGGCCGTCCTCGGCGACCCCGTCGACCTCGGGACGGACGCGGGGCTCGCCTCGCTGTACGACTCCGGGCTGCTCGGCCTCATGTGGTCCGTCTTCGGCGGCTGGCTGCACGCCACCGCGCTGGCCGGCGCGGACGGGGTCGCGGCGAGGGACTTCACGACGATCGCCTGCCGCTGGCTGAAGACGGTGTCCTGGTTCATGACCGGGTACGCCGAGCAGATCGACGCGGGCGAGTACCCCGGCCACGACGCCACCATCGACGTGCAGGTCGCCGCGATCGGCCACCTGCTGCACGCCGGGGCGGACCGGGGCATCGACCCCCGACTGCCCGAACTGCACCTGGAGTTGATGCGCCAGATGGTGGCCGCCGGGCACGGGGGCGACAGCTACGCCCGCGTGATCGACGCCTTCCGTAAAAGCTAGGTCGTCAACGCCGCTGCGTTAATGGCCCACAGAGACCGTCTCATCCTTGAGAACCTGACGCTGCCGTCATTTCTCATCGACATCCGCAGTCCAGATGATTACCCCCTGCCTCCCGAACCTGCCGACAAACGCTGTCCCTAGAGAGGTTCTGGCACGACTTCCGTGAAGCGGTCACGATTAGTGATCAGTGGGTGTTTCGAGTGCTTGGAGGATCTGTCGCACTTCCTGGCGCCACTGGTCAGCGTCGGCGCTGTCCACCCAGCCGGTTGCCATTTCTGACCCGTCCTGGAGAACCCGGTCCAGTGCGAGTCTCGCCAACGCGCGAAGGGAGGCTGGCAGTTTCGGCAGCGGTTCCCTGGGACCGTCATCCGGGTCAATCACGATGCGGCTGTCCGGGAGAGTGCTGGCGACGAGAGCGCCGGCGGCAACGGCCTCGGCCCCGTCTCCGCCATCGACGCGTTCTCCCGAGTCGGTGACTCGCTGGAATGCCCGCCCCAGCACGTCAATAACCTGCTGGTGAGTGAGTCTCTCAAGTCCATCGACGAAGTCTGCGGCAAGGTCGCTGTCGAACGGGCCGGTTCCCCACGTTCCCATGCATGCCTCCTGATACGGCTGTCTCGGACGAAGGCATGGTTCCAGGAGCCACTGACATCGGTCACGGGGCCAGGAGGACCCGCTTGCGGAGCAGTGCGAAGCCGGCGCGTCCGAACATCTGGCGCTTGAGCATCTTGATCCTGTTGACGTGTCCTTCGACGACGCCGGAGTTCCAGGGCAGGGTCAGGCCGGCGATGACCGCGTCGCGGTCTCGGTCGATGCCGGCCGCGAGAGTGTGGAGGCTGGGCAGGTCGTCCTGGCGGACGGCGTCGAGCCACTGAGGGAGTCGCTCCCCCTGCCGCTCGGTGAGCATTTGGGCGAAGGACCGGACGTGACCGGTCAGGGCGTCGAGTTCAGGGCAGTTGGCCAGGACGACCTTGAGCCGGAGCTGTTCGATCTCGGTTAGCGTCTCGGGTCGGCTGAGGATCCATCTCGTCACCACGCGGGGTGCCGGCGGTTGCGCGGTGACCGGCCGTGGCAAGGTGCGCTTCTCTCGCAGGTAGGCGCTGACGCGGCCGTAACTGCCTCGATAGCCCAAGGGAACGATCTCCTCCCAGAGCTTACAGGCGTTGGTGCAGCCCTCGTCCCAACGTTCGTCCAGGTAGGGCTTGTACTCGTCGAGGACGGAGGTTCTGTTGAGCTGCCACTGGCCGCGAAAAAGGTCTTCCGGCTTCGCAGCGTCGGCGAGGCTTTTGACGGTGCGGTGGGTCATCTGGAGCTCACGCCCGATGGAACGGCGGCTGTGGCTCCGGCTTCCAGCAGCGCGTGGACCGTGGCGTGCCTGGCTCGGACGCGGTTGGCGAACCGCTCGCTCCGCCATGGCGAGTCCGCCTTCTCCTCAGGCGGCGCCGGTTCGTCGGCCTTCCCCTCGCGATCGGGGACCAGGACACGAAGGCACTGGCGGTGGCGGGCGACAGCCCGCTCAGCGGCCTCCCCGAGGTTGTGCCACAAGTGCCAGCGGTCGGCGACCTGCGTGGCCTGGGGTGCCCCGGCTGTGGCACCTTCCGCGAAGAACGGCGCGCGGTCCCGGCAGACGATCTCGATCCCGGGGCGCTTCGCCAGCCATGCGGCCAGGCTGGACGCCTCCCGGTCAGGCAGCAAATCCACCGGCCGACGGGTCTCGACGTCGACAAGCACCGTGCCGTAGACCCGTCCTTTGCGTGTGGCGTACTCATCAACACCAACCACCCGCGGGGCCGGGACTTCGGGTTCGGGCAATGCATCGAGCAGCCGCAACACCGCGCTGCGGCTGATGGACACCCCGAAGGCCCGTGCCATCCGGGAGCCGGCCCGGCCGGCGAGGGCGAGACCCACCGCGGCGAGAGTCGACCGCAACCGCTCCGTCCACCTGCTGTGCTGCCGGGTCAGTCCCGGTATCTGCTCAGCGAACGTCCGCCGAGCACACGAAGACTCCGGACAGAAGAACCGCCGAACTCGCAGTTGTAGGATCACCAGACGTCCCCCACTCGGCACGTCCGCTGGAAACCGCAGGTAAGAGCTGTGCACCCGGGTCGACTCGCTCCCACTGTCCGGGCATGCCGCCCCGGCCGCCGTACTGCGGACGCCGACGCGTATCGCCTCGTGGCTCACGTCCAGCGACAGCACCGACACGTTCGCGATGGACGGTAACAGCAGGCCCTCCAGACGGGGCGACGTCTCTTCCACGACGCCGCACTGTCGACCACTCCAAGATCGGCCCTGGTCATTTCAGGCAACTTCCCGGAGCCTGATCCGAGCGTCAGCCGTCACTCGGCGTGCGCGCATCACGGGAACCGAGCCAGAACCCGAGTCGCGGCAGCAGATGTTCAGCTCGATGGGAGGCATCCGGGTCGGGCCGGAGTCAATGTTCGCGAGAACACACAGCAGTCGGCCGAACGCCGGGGGTTCCGGGGCGGGGGCACACGTCCTGAGCGCGCGTTGTGGGAGACTCGACGCGTGATCATCGAACGTACGTACGTCCACGTGGCCTCGTATGAACAGGAGGAGTGGCCCTGGTCCGTGCCTTGTGTGCGCGGGTTGCTGGAGGACGGGCTGCGGTTCACTGCGCCGGTGACCTTCCTCGTAGGTGAGAACGGCTCGGGCAAGTTCACCCTGGTCGAGGCCCTCGCGGAAGGCTTCGGTCTGGACTCCTGGGGCGGCTCGCACGACTGGCGTTACGCCAGCCATCGCCCCAAGTCGGTGCTGGGTGAGCGGATCCGCTTCGACGCAGCTCCGCGCGGAAGGCACATGCTGGGCAGCTGGTCCGCCCGCAAGGGGTTCTTCCTGCGCGCCGAGACGGCACTGGACGCCCTGGGCCGGGAAGGGTTCGCGCCTGACTCGGTCAGCCATGGGGAGGGCTTTCTCGCTGCGTTCCGGGGCAAGTTCCTCCAGCCAGGGCTGTATGTGATGGACGAGCCAGAAGCCGCGCTGTCGTTCGCTTCCTGCCTGGAGCTGCTAGGCCATATCGACCAACTGGTGAAGGGTGGCGGCCAGGTCATCTGTGCCACCCACTCTCCGCTGCTGACCGCCCTGCCTGGTGCAGACATCATCGAGGTCGGCGAGCATGGCATGCGCCGTGTGGCCTGGCGCGAGCTCGACCTGGTCGACCACTGGCGCCGCTATCTCGCCGACCCGCAGTTCTATCTGCGGCACGTCCTCGACTGAGCCGTTACACCCTCATCCCCACCAGTCTGTTCCGTCACAAGACCGGTGACCAGCGCGACTCCTGGTGATCACTCGTGGCGTCGCTGGAGGAGTCCTTGCGGCTGCACGCCCACCGGCCGGGCATCTTGCTGAAGCTGATCGCCTACCTGCACGACCGCACCGGCGGCATGATCGGCAGTCTGTCCCACCTCGTCCGCGAGGCCGCCCTGGACGCCATCCTCGACGGCAGCAAGAAGATCACCAAAGCCTCGCTGGAACGGGTCGACCTGGACGAGGGCGCGGGACAGCAGAACATTCCCCGCGCACGCCGGCGACGTTCCCGCGGCGAGAAGCACATCGCGTGACCACCGGGCTGCGGTCCCTGCCGCTCGCGCTGCCGCCCGTCCATCGCAAGACCATCGGCTCCTGCCTGAACCGGCTCGCCGACGCCAACCACCTCACCATCGGCTACCTTTCCTCCCTGATAGGCCCGTCGCGGCAGCACCGCTGCGTCGACAACCGAGTCGGTTACCGGGCCCCAGATGGCCTCTCCCGGCTCGCTGTGCTGACCGGCCGGAGCCCGTCCACCCTGATCCGCGCGATGCCGTCGCCCGGCTTGATCGGCGACCCGGTCCGGCGGCTTCCGTTGTCCGCCACCGAGGAGGTCGTCGAGCCGCGGCGCCGCCCGGCCTGAACGGGAACTCGGGATTCGCTCCGGCGCCAGGGTGCGGGCGGGCTCCTGGGCGAAGCGGGCGGTGACGATCCTGTGCTGCCACGGCCCGTCGACGGCGGGCAGGATCTTCTCGTCGACGAGGCGGAAGTACTCCAGCATCAGCTCGGACAGCGTCACGACGTTGAGCCTGCCGGTCTCGCCGAACCGCTGCTCCATGCTCCAGCCGAGCATCTCGCTGCTCGCGACCACGGCGGCGGTCACAGTGCCGTCCGCAGCGATCGCGACGGCCCGGCGACCATCGACAAGGAGAACCCTGCCCCGGTACGGCTCGGGCCGCTTGTAGTCGGACGAGAAGTTGAAGCCGTCGTGCGCGGCTTCATCGGGCCTTGATTGAGCAGGCTCCCCGGATTGCGTCCTGGCTGTGCAGACCATTGATGAGCTCGGGGGTGTTGTGCGGTGTGCTCTGTCGAAACAGGACCGGCCGCTCGTCGCACCCGAGGTGGGCCTCCAGGGCATGGCGGGCCTGGGCAGGATCGCAGGGCGGTGTCGGTGCGGGGACGGCCAGCCGGGTGCCGGGGGTCAGTACGTCACGGTGATGCGTTGTGCTGGGCCGTCGACACGGACCAGGCCGCCGTAGGGGATCACCAGTTGGGGATCGGTGTGCCCGAAGTCGACGTCGAAGACCGCCATGGTCCGCGGGGCGTAGGCGGCCAGCGCACGCAGCACCGCCTCACGCTGCTGCGTGACGTAACGCTGTTTGGCCTCAGGACCGTTTGGCTGCTCGAAGGACCAGGCCTTGGCACGGCCCATCAGCAGGGCGGGGAAGCGGGCCAGCAGGCCCCGCTCGCCCATGTTGCGCAGGATCCGGAAGACCTCCTCCGCGCGCGGCAGCTCCTCGGACGTTTCCAGGAACAGCACGTCACCCTCGTACGCCGCGGTGTCACATTCGATCTCGCGGTCGGCCATCAGCAGCCAGGAGAGAATCTCCAAGTTGCCGCCCCAGGCCCGGCCCTCGACGGTGCGCTCGGGTTGGTGCCAGATCCAGCCGTCGGCGGGCTCTGAGTCCGGTTCCGCGTCGAAGGTGGCCGGGTCCGCCCAGTCGCGGTCGGTGTCGCGGTAGCGCTCGGCGGGGCGGAGTTCGTAGGGGCCGGAGGTGAACAGGGCCGCGCATACGGAGTCGGCGGTCAGGGGGTGGAGTGTGGACGGACGGCCGAACTCGGTCATCAGGCAGCCCCCGTGGTAGCCGACGATGCCCAGGTTCCGCAGCAGCATCAGCAGATTGGTGTTGTCGCTGGTGCCGAAGAAGGGCTTGGGGTTGGAGCGGATCAGCTCACGGTCCAGCAGCGGGAGCACGGTGAGCTGGTCGTCGCCGCCGATGGTGGCCACCACCGCCTTGATGGTCGGGTCGGCGAACGCGGCGTGGATGTCGTCGACGCGCTCCTGGGGCGTGGAGCCCATCTTTCGGGTGGTCGGGTATTCCACGGGTTCCAGGCCGAATTCCTCACGCAGCCGCTTGAGTCCCAGCTCGTAGGGGATCGGGAGGAGTCCTGGCAGGCCGGAGGAGGGTGAGATGACCGCGACGCAGTCGCCGGGCACGGGCTTGGGCGGATACACGGGTGGCCTCATGCGCTGAGAATAGGAATCCGGCTTCTGTTGCGCACTTGCGTTTCCCCATACGAGTTGGTGCGTCGGGACGAGTGCTGGTGACGGGCTCGCTCCCGGGCTTCGTGGACCTCGGGTGGGCAGGGTGGGTTATCTTCTGCCGGGCGAGCGGATGTCTGTGTACCGTCAGGCCATGCCAAAACTGCTGCCGCCCGCCGGACCTCAACGCAGGCTTGCCCTGGCCCAATTGAGCAATTCCGTGGGGGACGGCGCGTTCTACGTCACGTCGGCGCTCTACTTCGTCCATGTCGTCGGGCTGGAGCCGGCCAGGATCGGTCTCGGCCTGACCGTGGCCTGGGCGGTGGGCTCGGTCGTCGGGGTGCCGCTCGGCCGGATCGCCGACCGCCGGGGTCCACGTGGCACGGCTGTGCTCCTCGCGCTCGTGACCGGCGCGGCGGTTGCGTCCTTCCTCGTTGTACGGGATTTTCTGCCGTTCCTCGCGGCTGCCTGCCTCTACGCCACCGCGCAGTCGGGCCTGGCCGCCGCCCGGCAGGCGCTGCTGGCGGGTCTGGTCGCCAAGGAGGAGCGCACCGGTGCGCTCGCTTACCTGCAGTCGACGCTCAACGCGGGGCTTGCCGTGGGCGCCGGTATCGGTGGGCTCGCGCTGTCCGCGGGCACCAGATCGGCGTATCTCGCGGTCTTCGCGATCGACGCCCTGAGCTTTCTGCTGTGCGCGCTCGTCCTGCTGCGGCTGCCAGCCGTTGCGCCGGTGCCTGCGGTACGTGGTGCGAAGCTGGAGGTGGTGCGGGACCGGCCGTATGCCGTCGTCACGCTCCTCAACACCGTGCTGCTCCTGCGGATGCCGCTGCTGAGCCTCGGTCTGCCGCTGTGGATCACCGAGCGTACTGACGCCCCGGAGTGGCTGGTCTCCGCGCTGTTCATTCTCAACACCGGTGGCGTGATGCTCTTCCAGGTCCGTACCGCCCGCTCGGTGACGGGGCTGGCCACGGCAGCCCGTGCCATTCGTCGATCCGGTGTGCTCATGCTCGCGACCTGCGGCGTCTTCGCCCTCTCGGCCGGGACTTCGCCGTGGCTCGCGATCACCTTCCTGGTGGGCGGCTCGGTGCTCCTGGTCGCTGCCGAGATGCTCCAGTCGGCCGGTTCCTGGCAGCTCGGCTTCGATCTGGCACCGGCTGAGCGAATCGGCGAGTACCAGGGCTTCTTCGGCACCGGTGTCACCGTCGCCCGCACGCTCGGGCCGCTGCTGCTGACGGCGCTGCTGGTGGGGATGGGTCCGGTCGGGTGGCTGGTCCTGGGCGGCCTGTTCCTGGTGGCGTCGTACGCGCTGGGGCCTGTGGTGCGGTGGGCGGCGGCGACGCGCCGGGAGCCCGCGCCCGCATCAGCCGTTGCGCCGACCGTCTGAGCTCTCAATCGGCGGCGCATACGGGCCGCGCTCACTGCGCACGCTCCGTCCGGCGGCACGTCGTGTCCCTCGCCTCCCCGGCCGAGACCTACCTCGCAGATGAGGCGCACCCGCTCGGACTGCGCGCCGCCTTCCTGGTCGTCGAAGCCGACCAGGCGGGCATGCGAGAGATCGCCGCCCAGACTCGAGCTTTGCGCTCGTCCACTCGCCCCTCCTCGTTCCGCACAGCATGCCGTCGGCCCGAGGAACACCCCGCTGTCATCTCCGTAATCAGCGACCGCACAAGGCGCGCACATCTCAATCAGCAGCCAGGGCGCCCCGGAGAGCCGGACGGCCACTCCTGTTGAGCCACCAAAGGCAAGA
The DNA here is from genome assembly GCF_053591895.1 of Streptomyces sp. NPDC002867. Lineage (NCBI taxonomy): Bacteria > Bacillati > Actinomycetota > Actinomycetes > Kitasatosporales > Streptomycetaceae > Streptomyces > Streptomyces sp. NPDC002867. The sequence continues at coordinate 22,265 of NZ_JBSFUR010000047.1, forward strand.
CCCGATCAGCCACATCCAGCCCTCCCGGGCCGCCTAACAACTTACGGAGACCTGATGACCACTTTCGTCCTCGTACCAGGCGCCTGGCACGGCGCATGGACCTTCGAACCGCTGGCCCGGCAGCTTCGGGCGCACGGCCACCAGGCCTACCCCCTCACCCTCACCGGTGTAGGGGACCGCAGACACCTTCTCACCGCCACGGTCAACCTCGACACCCATATCGAGGACGTGGTCAACCTCCTCGCGGACGAGGAGATCACCGACGCCGTGCTGGTCGGACACAGCTACGGCGGCATGGTCATCACCGGCGCCGCCGACCGCGCTCACGAGCGGGTTGCCGGGCTGGTCTACGTCGACGCCATGGTCCCCGAACACGGCGACTCCTGCTGGTCGCTGGTCACCGACCAGGAGCGCGCCTGGTATCTCAACGGGGCGGGCGAGACCGGCTACACCAGCGCACCGTTGCCCTTCTTCGACTCCCGGGCCACCCCGCACCCCCTGGCCTCCCTGCTCCAGTCGATCCGCCTGGAAGGCGCCCTCGACCGGTACCGGAGCCGGGACTACGTCTACGCCACCGGCTGGGACGGCCAGTCCCCCTTCACCGCGCTCTACGAACGCCTGTGCAGCGACCCCGCCTGGCGTACGCACGCCCTGGCCTGCGGCCACAACGTGATGCGAGACGCCCCCGACGAGCTGCTGAAGGTACTGCTGGCCACCGCGCAGGACTGACGTGGGCACGCCTTCGTCAGCATGCACAAGGGTCCCCCTCGGCAACTGACTTCGGGGACAGCGGCGCGACCTGAGCAAGGCCGTCGAGGAGGGCCAGCTGCCAGGCAGGTGAGGGCTGTGAACGACCAGCGATCGACGAGCTGGTGGCCGTGCCAAGGGGTACTGAAGGCGCTGTGGGCTTGAACGGAGGTGGATGTACCAACCCACCGCAGCGGGCCCGCGACCGGGACGCCGGGCGGGGTGGTCAGGGCCTGACGCGCGGCGTGCAGCAGGCGGCCGGTCAGGCCGGAGGCCGGGCCGGGGCCGGCCGATGCTGCGGCGACGGGAGCAGCGCCGGGTGCCGAAGCCGACGGCGGCGCCATTGGTGCGGGCACGGCGGGCACGGCGGGCGCCGGAGCGGCTTCGGGCCGCGCCGGCGTCCAGTTCGCCGACTTCGCCGGCGACCGCATCGCCGACTGCATCCTCGGCACCGCAGACGACGGCTCTGCCGTCCACGCCTGGAACGGCAGGGACACGTCCGGCCCCGACAGTTGGAGCCACCTCGGCAAGGTGAAGCCGGTTGGGGCAACCGAGCCGACCGGCGATCGAGCCTCCGTCAGGTCCTCCCTCAGCGGGTGCGCCCTCCTCCGCAGGGCGGAGCCGGTCCGCCGCAGCGGACGACGCCCGGCGGCCATGTCCAGAGCCAGCATGTACGTCATGACGACAGCGACCTTTCCCCTCCCCGCCGCCGCACCTGCGCCCGCGCCCATCTGGGCGCGCCGCGCCGCCCACGCCATCGCGCTGTGTGCAGTCCCGTCCGGCCTGTGGCGCATCGCCATGGCATCCGGTGTCTATGTGGGCTACAGCGACCAGGTGCTGCGCAACATCTACGACATCCCGGGCTGGGGCATCGCATACGTCGTAGGTCTGTCCGTTCTCGCCGAGTTGGCCGCTCTGCTTCCACTGCTGCTCGTCAGCGACCGGTGGCAGCCGCTGCGACCCCGGGCCCTCGCCGCGCTTGCCTGGACCGCCTCGGCCGTCCTGGTCCTTGTGGCACTGTGGCAACTCGTGGTCGCTCTCACCGTCGAGAGCCAGACGTACCTGTCGAGCGGTATGACCCAGATGATCTGTGGTGCCGCTTTCGCTCCGCTGTTCGCCGTCCCAGCACTGATGACGGCGGTGACCTGGTCGTACGCAAAGCGGCACCGGGGAGGAGGGCAGGCATGACCACGCCAGCCCCTCCCTTACTTCCCAACCGACACATTCGCACCGCCGCCGGCCGCCGGCGGGCGGGGCGCTTCGCCGCAGGCGCCGGCGACCCGCTCGCAGCCGATCTCCTGGCAGCGCACCACGCGGCGGTCGGACTCGTTCCCGGTGCCCGGGTCTGGTGGGTGGATCGTGTGAGTCTTCGGTGACCTTGGCAGCGTTTGGTGAGCGGGGTCGATGCTCTCTGCGGCGGCAGCCATGTGGGTGACGACCCCGGGCTGCGCCGAACAGGGTGTTGCGGGCGGGCAGGAGGCTCAGGCAGTTGACGGTCGAGCCATCCCCGGCCGCCTGGCAGATACGGCTGTTCCGGCTCTTTGGCAACCACGTCGTCCACGGCGAGGCCGCCCTATTCGGTCAGCCACTGCTTCGCTGCTGCCCCGGTCGTGCGAGGTGGGCGGGAACCTGACCGTTGCCCTCGGTGTCCAGGGACACTTGGCCGCTCGACACCCCGGCGACGACTCGGCCGCTGATGGGGATGTGCGAGCAGATCGCTGAGCAGGACAACGTCGGCGAGGTCGTCTGCAGGGTTGCGCTGTCACGGCGATGCTCGGGAGCACCATCAGCGGGACAGGGCCGGGGTTGACGCCGGCAAGACGCATCACCACTGCGTGGTCCTCGACGCCGAAGGTGTCAAGCTGTTGTCGCGCCGGATGGGCCAACGACGAGCCTGAAGGGCTGCGGCTCTTCGCCGACGTCCTGGCTCTGGGGGACGAGGTCACCTGGGCCGTCGACCTGGCCGGCCGTGCGGCCCTGCTGATCGCGTGTCGTCAGCCACGACCGGCATCTGCTCTACATCCCCGGCCGCGTGGTCAACCGAGCCTCCGGCGGCTATCGCGGTAGTGGACCGGTGCCCGCGACGCACTCGTCATCGCTGACCAGGCCGTATGCGCCGCGACCTGAACCCGGTGCGTCCCGGTGACGAGGCCACGGTGGAGCTGAAGCGGTTCACGGCCCGCCGCACTGATCTGGTGTGCGACCGCACCCGCGCTGTCAATCGGCTGCGCGGAGCGCTGACCGTTATCTTTCCTGCCTTCGAACGAGCCCTGGAATTGACCAACACCGGTCCCTTGATGCTGCTGACCGGCTACCAACTCCAGCTGCGGTCCGCCGTATGGGTGCCGGCCGTCTGGAGACCTGGCTGCGCAACCGGAAAGTCCGCGGCGCCGCCACGGTGGCGCGGGCCGCCGTCGAGACGGCCGAACGGCAGCACACCGCAGTCGTCGGCGAGAAGGCCATCGCCCAGCTGGTGCAGACCATGGCGAGGGAGGTGACGTCCTCAACGAGAAGATCGCCGAGGTCGTGATGGTGCGGTCCCTGAGCGGGATGCGGGGTAGCGCGTGAGGTGGTCCATGAGGGAGGCGATGTCGAGCTGGGCCAGGAGGTTCTTGCCGACGGCGGTGGCGTGGCCGGTGTCGGTAAGGGGGGCCCACTCGTTGACCGGTGGGGCGGTCGGGCTGTTGTGCGGCTTCGTGGATGCGGATCTCGCCGTCGGTGTCGCTGCTGGGACAGACCGCGGCGTGGAGTTCGTCGCGCAGATGGGTGAGGGCCTTGTTGAAGAGCCGGCCGTCGGGGTCGGGCCGGGTGGCCAGTCGAACAGTCGCATGAGGTGCAGGAGGTCGCGCACTTCTGGGGCTTGAAGAGGATCCGGTCCTGGCGCGGAGCTGTTGCATGATCAGTCCGGCGCGGGCGAAGGTGTGATGGAACATGTCACGACTGCTTCGCTGCGAGGACAGCGACGTCCGCCGATCCGTTCCGCCCCCCGGACCATGAGGACTTCGCGTAGCCGTTGCCGTTATTGAGTTGGTGGTGATGGTGGTCTGGTGCGTGGAGGAGCCTGGTCGTAGAGGACGGCGAGTGGGCCTCGGTCTTGGGTGCCGTGTGGGGAGTGCCATCCGGCGGTGATGTGTCCCTGGGGTTGTGTGGGGTGGGCGGGGGAGTGGTCCGCTGGGGGGAGGATGCGGGTGACTCGGATGGTGAGAGGTGTGGTCGGTTCGCTGTGTGGGTCGGCCGTGGTGGTGGTTTCGACGGTGAGGTGTGTGCCGTCGGGCCTGTTGGTCACGGCAGTGGATCTGATCGGAGCCGGGTCGATGGTTCCTGAGAAGTGATGTGTGACGGAGTGGTCAGGGGTGTTGCTGAGGTCTTGGGTTTGTGGTTCGGCGTGGCCGAGGATGGCGTTGAGCAGTTGTGTGACGAGTACCGGGTCGTGGGTTCCGTCGTAGATCCATCGTCGTCCCAGTACTCCGTGTTCGGCCGTGCCGATGAGGGCGTGATCGGATCCGTCGAGTGGTGCCCCGCGGTAGCTGAGCGGGACATGGTAGGTGAGTGGTCGGTTGCCGGATCCATCGGTGACCATCATGAACTCGATGCCGACTTCGCCCTGCGGGTCGTCGAGGCGAAAGCCGCCGGCCTTGGTCAGTTCGGGACGGTGTCCGGTGCCTGCGTACCAGGGCTGAGCAGGCAGCCATGAGGCGAGAAGATCCAGTTTGCTGGGTGTCAGAGTCGTGTGGTGGATGACCGCCATTGCTTCCGAATCCCTCTCGTCGTCGTGAGCTTGGCTCGTTGCGGTCTCACAACGCCCCCGTGGCCCAGGGGCCGTTGCGGTGTCCGTCCCGGCGGCGTGTGGTCAGGGCGGGCAGCACGCCGCCGGGACGGGGCTCAGCCGACCACTGCGGTGCGCAGCACGGCCCGGCGGGTCTTTCCGGAGGACGTTTTGGGGAGCCTGTCGGTGAAGGTGACGGAGTGGATGTGCTTCTCGGCGGGCAGGCGGGCGTGGGCTGCGGCGAGGACGGCGTCGGCCGTTGCCTGCTCCGGTGGCCATCCGGCGGCGGGTACCAGGAAGGCGTGCGGTACCCATTGCCCGATGGGATGCGGTGCCGGGACGACGGCGGCGTCGGCCACGGCGGGGTGGGTGCGCAGCGCATGTTCCAGTTCCAGGGGCGAGATGCGGTGGTCGAAGGACTTGAACATGTCGTCTGCGCGGCCGATGTATGTCAGGTAGCCGTTGGCGGACCGGGTCACCAGGTCACCGGTGCGGTAGTGCCCCTCGGCGAAGGCGGCATCGGTGCGGGCCGCGTCGCCGTGGTAGCCGGCCATGACGCCGGCCGGCCGGTCGGTGAGATCGACGCAGAGCTCACCGATGGCGCCGTCCGGGACGTGGGTTGCGGTCTCGGGGTCGAGGACTGCGATGCGGTATCCGGGCAGGGGAAGGCCCATGCGGCCGGGGGAGGCCGGCCGGCCCGGTGGATTGCCGATCTGGGCGGTGGTCTCGGTCTGACCGTAGCCGTCGCGGATGTCCAGGCCCCAGGCGTCCCGAACGGCCCGGAAGGTGGGGGCATCGAGTGGTTCGCCGGCGCTCGTGGCCTCGCGCAGGTGGGCGGGTGCCCGGGAGAGTCCATGGGCGACGAGTGAGCGCCAGACCGTTGGCGGGGCACAGAAACCGGTGACCGGGTGCTGGTGGAGGGCACCGAGGATGTCTGCGGGGGTGTCGGCGCCGGGGACGAGGGTGAGGATGGTCGCTTCGGCGTTCCAGGGAACGAAGAAGGAGCTCCAGGCGTGCTTGGCCCAGCCCGGGGCGGAGATGTTGAGGTGGAGGTCGCCGGGGCGCAGCCCGTTCCAGTACATGCCGGAGAGATGGCCGACCGGGTAGCTGAGATGGGTATGGCGGACGATCTTCGGCCGGGAGGTGGTGCCGGAGGTGAAGTAGTAGAAGAGGGTGTCGTCGGCCCGGGTGGGCTCCTGCGGCTGGAAGAGGGGGGTGTGGCCGTGGGAGTCGTGGTAGTCCAGCCAGCCCACGGGCGGGGGGCCGACGGTGATTCTGGTGACCGACAGGTCCGCCGCGGCGTCGATGTGGGAGGTGAGCCGGCTCTCGGCGATGACGTGACGAATGTCCGCACGGCCGATCCGGTCCGTGAGGTCGTCGACGGTGGCGGTGGTGTAGGTGGGGACCACGACCGCGCCGATCTTGATGGCGGCGAGCATGCTCTCCCAGAGTTCGATGCGGTTGTCGAGCAGCACAAGTACCGGGTCACCGCGCCGTACACCGTTGGCTGCGAGCCAGCCGGCGAGCTGGCCGGACCGCTGGGCCAGCTGATGGAAGGTCACGGCCTGGTCCTGGCCGCGGCCGGTGATCCGCAGCGCGGTGCTGTGGTTGTCCCGTGCGATCGCGTCGAACCAGTCCACAGCCCAGTTGAAGTACTCGGGCCGCGGCCAGCGGAATCGCCAGTAGGCGCCCTCGGGGTCGTCGTGGTGGGCCAGCAGGAGGTCACGGGCTCGGCAGAATTCCCGGCCGGCCGGTGACAGGGCGGCCTTCACCGCTGGGCCGCGTGGGCTCGGCCCGGGGCCGTGCGAGGCCGGGCCGGGTCGGCGAGGAGGTCGGCGGCGAGTGCGTCGGCGTCCCGGTAGAAGAGGGTGTTGACGCCGGGCCGGCTGCTGCCGACCTGGGTGAACCAGCGGGTGTGCTCCGTGGGGATGCCGATGGCGTAGAGGTCGGTGAGGACCTTGCCGTCGCGGTCGATCACGTGGAAGGGAGCGGGAGTGACGGCCATGCCTCCGCTGTCGAGACGCTGGCCGTGGACGAGGTCCTCGACGACGTATTCGCTGACGATGCCGTCGGCGAGGAGCCGGCGGATGAGCGCGGAGGTGTCCGACGCGAGGGCGGGGGTGGGGATACGTGCCTCGATGAGGGCAGTCAGGTAGTGGCCGGAGCCGTCGACCTGCGGCGAGTGGACGTGGAAGCGGCCCGCCTGCTCGTCGGTGGTGAAGCGGGCGTCGGGGCCTGCGATGTCGACGAGGCCGGCTTCGATCAGCGCGAGCAGCTGCTGCACACGCTCTCGGGGCGGCCCGGCCGAGAGCAGCGCGTTGGCCGGCAGGAAGTGGGTGTGGAAGGCGTGCCGGTGGGACTCGGGCAGCAGGCCGCCGTAGTCGACCGCCTCACGCACGACGTTGCGGATGTCACGCAGGACGTCGAGGGCGGCCTTGAGCGGGCCGTCGTGGTTTCCGAGTTCCGCCTGGTCGAGGTCGTGCCGGAGGTACTGGAGCAGTTCGCTGCGGAAGGTGGCGGGGGAGGAGAAGCGCCGGTCGGCGAACGGCCGGGCCAGGCGGAAGATGTCGAGCGGTTCGACGTCGGGCAGGCCTGTCTCGGCCAGCAGTGTCCGGACTGCCTGCGGGTCGCCGGCCACGGCGAGATGACGGCGGGCGAACGCCGCCGCGACGGCCTCGCCGAGACGGGTGCGCACGTGTGTCGTGCAGTAGACGTGCTCGACCTCGCGCAGCAGCAGCGGCAGTATGTCCTGGGCGAAGTCCAGTCGGGGGCTGCCGCTGACCTGTTCGCGGTGGTGGCGCGCGGCGTTCAACGCCGCGCGGGTCAGGAAGCGGGCCGCGTGGCTGTACTGGGGGCTCTTCTGGTTGCGGCCTCGGGCCGGGATGGGCAGACCGCTGCGGGATGCGGCGATGATGCGGGGTTCGGCGCCGCTGGGGCGGTAGGTCAGCGAGCCGTCGGCGGCGGTGATGAAGATACCGCCACGGCCGACGGTGAGGCTGAGCATGACGTCGTAGAAGGACAGGCCCATTCCGCGGATCCCGACCGCCGTCCGGGGCGGGACGGCGGCGAGGGAGAGGTCCATCTCGGCAGCGGAATCGGCGGGCACGTAGTGCAGCTGCGGGTGGCGTGCGGCGAAGTCGATCAGTTCCTGCTCAGCGGCCGTGGGGGCGTTGGTGGGGTGACCGGTGGCGAGGACGACCCTGTCCACGGTCAGACTGCCCCGTTCCTGGTCGAGTTCGAGGTGGTAGCCGCCCGCGGGGCGCGGGGTGAGGGCGGTGACCCGGGCGTGTACGGGCAGCAGGTCGGTGCCGGGCGGCACGTGGCTGCGGATCGTGTCGAAAACGAAGCGTAAGTACTGGCCGTAACGCTGCCGGGAGGCATAGTCGTCCGGGCCGAGGGGCTGCTCTGTGTGGGTACGGGACCGCTCGGCGTCCCATTGGCCGAGCGAGGGCCCGGCGCCGGGCCGGGCGGGACCCCCGTCCGGCCCGCCGGAGTACATGGTGACCTGGCCCACGACGGTGTTCATGGTGAACCAGCTGGGCTGATCGGTGCGCCAGACGCGGCCCGCGCCGACCTCGACGGCGTCGAACGCGTAAATGCGCACCGGGCGGTCGGATGGGCCGCGGGCGTTGAGGCGGTGCACGAGGCGTTCGAGGACGGATATGCCTCGAGGCCCGGTGCCGATGACGGCGATGCTGAGCGGGCTCGCACGGTGGGCGGCTGTGGTCACGGTTCTTTCCCTTGCTTGCCGAGATCGGGCTGGTCGTGGCGGTGGCGGCCCGTCAGACCGGGTCAGGTGCGGACAGGTGGCGGGCGGGCTGCAGGCCGTGCGCGGCAAGCGCCTGACGGTCCAAGGTCCGCTGGACGTGGGAGAGCATGCCGAGCAGGTCATGGGCCCGCAGATGGGGCGTGCCGGCGGGCCGCGGGACCGTCAGCGGCATACGGCCGACGGTCAGCCAGCGCAGCCGGCCGTGGGTGTCGATGTAGCTGCGGGCCCGCTGGGCGTTGTCGGCGTGCAGGCAGTACGGGACGTCGAGGATGCCCCGCCTGAAGGCTTCGCTCAGGGCCCGTCCGATGTCGGGGTGCAACTCGAGCACGGCGTTGATCAGTGCGCTCGCCTCGTGGCGGACGGCCAGGCCGAGTTCCGGTTCGCCGTCCTGGTCGTCCGCCGCCGGGGCGCCGGCGCGGGGTACGGCCCGTGCGGCGGCCCAGGCCTCCTCCAGGGCCTGGACGTTGTCCTCGACCGTGGGGATGCGGTGTGCCTCGGCGGGGGTCTTGACGATGAGCCGCTCGGTGCCGGTGGCTGCGGCCAGCCGGGCACTGCGGCGCAGCAGCTCCAGGGCACCGTGGGCGGTGCGCGGGAAGACCCCCATGTAGGTGTAGAGCACGACGTGCCAGTCGGTGTCGGCCAGGTGCTGGGCCGCCAGTTGGCGCAGGGCGCGGATGGCGTACGTGTCCTGGGTGTCGTCGGTCTGCTGGGCGTAGCTCAACGAGATGCTCTGCAGGCCGTGTTGACGGAAGAACATTCCTTCCAGCACCGACAGTGCCACCAGGAGGGACGGTGGGCACAGCTGGCCGAGCATGCAGCCGCCGAAGCTCTCCATGTGAGCGCCGGGAACGCGGTGCGCGAGGACTTCGCAGGCCTCTGCCCAGGCACGGACGGCCTCGTCCAGCGGAGTACGGCTGTAGGGAAGGCAGTAGGACACGGGTCCGCCCTCGGTCGCGTCCAGTCCCGCGTCGACCAGGGCGTGGACAACGCCAAGGGGCAGCGGGGTGCCATGGCGGACCTGAATGGGCAGGCTTCCGGCCCCCGCACCGGCGATCATGGCGCGGGTGGCGGCGGCCCCGTGGGCGACGATCGGGAAGCCGTTGAGGTCGGCACCCGCGGCCAGGGCACGGCGGGCGGCGTCGTGGTCTCCCACGCGGGTGTAGCTGTCGAGGGTGATCGTGCCGACCGTACGGGCTCGGGCACGGGCGACCGCCCGCAGCCCGGAGGCCATCTGGGTGCGGGCGGGAAAGCCCATACGGGGCTGGACGAGGAGATCGCCGGCGTCACGGGCCTGGGCGACTGCGGTGGCGAACCGGCCGAGGCGGATGGAGGGATGGGCGGTCATGACGCGGCGCAGCCGGAGATGAGTGCCCTGGGGTTCTCCAGGTACCGCTGGAACTCCTCGACGCCGCCGGACTCGTCGAAGACCGCGTCGAAGCCCGAAGCGAGAAGGTCGGTGCCCAGGGCCGCGTCGCCCGGGCCCTGGGTACCCAGCTTGCCGCCGATGACGACCGGCAGGTCCGCAAGGTCTGCCTCCGCCCGCAGACGGGCGATGAGCCTTCGGCCGTCCAGGTAGCCGTGGCCGTTCACGCTGCTGATGACGACGAGGTCCGGGCGCAGGCGCCGGCACTCGGCCAGCAACAGGTCGTCCGGGACGCAGGCGCCGAGGTTGACGACCTCCGCCCCGCTCTCCTCCAGAAGGAGCTGAAGGAACACCAGGTTCCAGGTGTGGGAGTCGGAGGAGACGCTCGAGACCACGACACGTCGCGCAGGCTGGGCGTGGCGCACCGGTGTTGAGGGGACATGGACGGGGGCGGACATGGCGGAGCCTCACAAGCTCGGTCGAACGGGACGGCTGGACGAAGGGATCGGCTCAGGCGCCGGCGGCCGCGCCGACGGGGCGGATGGCCCGGTCGGGGGTACGGGCGGCAGCGGGACGGGTCCGGATGGCCAGCACGGTGCAGCCCGTACGGCTGGACATCTGGTGCTGCGTACCGGGTGCCTCGACGACGAGGTCACCTTTGGCGTAGCTGGCACCGTCGCTGTGGTCGAGCGTGCCGTCGAGGACGAGCATGAGCTCGAAACCGAGGTGCTCGTGGTAGTCGCCGTGGGCGCCGGGCGGGAAGCGGAGCAGCAGGCCGGCCGAGTCCTCGCCCCGAGCGGCGTCGGGTGCCCACAGAACGTGGTGCTCGACGCCTACGCGTCCCGGCTCCTGCCACGCCACCCAGTCCACTTCGTCGATTTCGAAGCCGCTGCGGAATACATTCTGGATGCAGTGGATATCACTCATGTGGCTCTCCTCCTGAAAGGGCTGTTCAGACGCGATTGCGCATTTACGGTTTCTCACCCTACGGTCGTGTCCGTCGCCTGTTTTCGGTAAGAATCGATGACAGGAATCAGTCTTTTCGGGTTCTCGGCCCGGTGCCGGAATTCGGGGGCCGGAACGACTTCGGCCGGTGCGCGGTCCCGTGGGGACGGCGCACCGGCCGGTGAATCTGTGCAGCGGTCCTTCAGACCCCCAGGGCCTGTCTGGCTGCGGCGCCGGGAGCCTTGCGGACCAGGTCGAGGAAGGCGGAGACGGCCGGCGGCAGCCATGTGGTGCCGGCCCACAGGGCCTGGACATAGGCGTCGGTGCGCGGCAGATCCTCGACCACGGCCAGGCCCTCCCATCCCAGGTCCTGTTCGACGGCCACCTCGGGGACCATGGCGATCCCCAGTCCGGCCCTGGCCAGGCTGATGGCGCTACGGGTGGAACCGGCCTCCAGGATCGGCGGGTTGATACCGCGCTCGGCCCTCAGGTGGCGCAGCAGGACCTCCTGGGAGACGCAGTCGGGGTCGACGACGAGCACCCGCCCGCCCTCCGGGTCGCAGCCGGGGGCCGGCGAGGGGTCCCCGACCGGTACGAGCGGCACCTTGAACAGCGACTGCCGGCTGATGCCGGGAACACGCGGAACCTCATCGGCCGGATCGATGGTGAGCGTGAGGCCGATGTCGACCTCGCCGGCGGCGACCGCGTTCTCGACCTCGGTCGCAGTCATGACCTTGGGGGAGACTTGAACGCCGGGGTAGCGGTACCGGCACTCGCGGACCAGCTCGCCCATCTCGTACTCCATGAGCAGCGCGGTCGAACCCACGACGACGCGCCCGGTGGCCTCGCCGTTGGCCTTGAGTGCCGCGGACATCTCGTCCACTACGGAGAATATGCGGCCGACGTATATCTGGAATACTTCTCCGGCCGCGGTGAGCCGGACCCCGTGGGGAAGGCGCTGGAACAGCGATACGCCCACGCGGTTCTCGATCGTGCGTATATGTGCGGTGACGCTCGACTGGGCATAGCCGAGATTTCTGGCGCTTTTGGTGAGACTTCCGGTTCTGGCTACTTCCCAGAAGGTTCTCAGCTGATACATCGTCAAGTCCATCGTGTTCCCCCCCGTAGCAATGGCCACCCGCCCCCATTCTAATGAATAAGAAGACATCTTGCCGTTAGGGATGCTGGCACGGGGGGCGGCTCCTTGGCAATACGCAACGTGCGGGAAACCCCCGGATCGGACGAATCCGTATCAATTACCTTCAGTGACGGTGCCCTTGACGGAGGATCGGCTCTCCTTCGGGGTCGGGGGCGGAGGCCGGTGTTCCCTCCTTAGTCATGGCGGGAAAGGGGCGGACCGGCAGGACGCAGGCCGAAGCGCGTCACGCACTGTCACGGTCCGCCGGGCTGGCCCCCCTCGGTCCCTCCGGTGCTCGGGGAAGTGTTCACGGGGGCGTTGTGTGTCGGACACGGGGCGGGTCGTCGCATCGGCGGATCGGCCGGGCCGATGGCAGCCATCCGAGACTCGAGCGTCTCAGCCCTCGGTATCTGGCTAGCGTCCGGGGGACGGGGGCTGCGCGGCTCGCCTGCGGCCGCTCTCCCGCCCCCACCGCCTGGCGCAGCCCCTGCCGGCCCGGCTGCCATGTCGTGACCTTCACGCGGCCGCACGGGCGTGTCCGCCGCCGGCCGCTCTCCTGCTTTCCGGCTCACATCCCGAACGACCGAAGGACGGGTCGCATGAACTCTGCCCTGGAACGTTCCCGCCGACGCGTGGCGGCGGGAACGGAATCCCTCGCCGCGCGCTACCGCCTGTTCAGCGACCTCGCCCTGCGGATCAGCGTAGGAGTCGTCTTCGCCTGGTTCGGCATCCTGAAATTTGTCCCGGGCACGAGCCCCGCGCAGGACATCGCCACCCGGTGCATGGGAGTTCTCTCGTTCGGGCTGGTCCCTGCCGAGGTCAGCCGCCCCTTACTGGCCGTCATGGAAGTCGGCATCGGCCTGGGCCTGATCACGGGATGGCTGCTGCGCACGGTGCTGGCGGTGTTCTTCGTCCACATGGCGGGCGTCTTCGCCACCCTCGTCATCGCGCCGGACGTGGTGTGGGCCCATGGCTCACCGCTGCTGCCCACGTTGGAAGGGCAGTACATCATCAAGAACATCGTGCTGGTGACGGCATGCCTTGCGGTCGCGTCCCATCTCGGATCGCGGAAGGTCGGCCCGGACGCTCCGCCCGCCGCGCAAGCCCCGCTCCGCGTGCTGTCAGGTGCCGGGCCGGCCGGGCGAGGTGTTCCACCGGCGTCCTGAGCGGCGACAGCACCGCAACGCCGGCCCCGGGGAACGGGCACTCGGCCGATTCCCGCCGCAGGGCCGGCGTTGCGGTGTCAGGAGGTCCTGCGGTTCCGCTCGTAATGACGTGCTGCTCGGGCACGGTTCCCGCAGCCCGCCGAACACCACTCCCGCCGGGGGTGGTCCTTGAGGAAGTAGAGCACGCAGCCCGGCGCATGACAGGCCCTCAGCTGTGCGATGTCCGGCCCCCCGAACAGATCGACGGCCTGCTGGGCGATCTCCGCACGAGCCGTCGCCAACCGGTCGACCGATCCGCACGCCAGTGCCCGCGGCCCCCCGCCCCAGGACAGCTCGCGCCAGCGCGGCGCCGCCCGCACCTGCTGGTTGACCGTCTCGACAGCCTCCTGCGGTGCATCACCACCCCGGACGGCGACGCCGGTCAGGGTGCGGATGGCGTCCCTGAGGGCGCGGATGGCCGCCAGGTCCCGCTCGTTCGTGCGCAGCAGGTCCCTGTCGTCGAGCGGCACGGCGAACCGGTGCCGGTTGTCCCGGAACCAAGCGGCCACGTGCTCGACCGTCTGCAACCCGTCGACCAGCTGGCCACGTACCGCATAGGTGGCGTTTCCCAGTTCGATCGGCAGCGGCTCACCCAGCGTGGGGGCGCCACCGCCCTGAAGTTCGTCCAGTTTCACCCCTTGATGGTAAGGCCGCCTTGCAACCATAAGAAGTCTGTGCCATGGTTCTAACGTCAGAAACGCGCAGCAACCGTTATAAATGTGGCGGTTGTCGATCACCCGGAGGCCCACATGTCCCGCCTGCCGATCATTGAGCCCGAGACCGCCCAGGGCTCCGCGGCCGAGCTCCTCGCCGCGGTCCACAAGGCCCTTGGCGTCACCCCGAACATGACCAAGGTGATGGCCAACAGCCCGGCCGTGCTCAAGGCCTACCTCGAGTTCTCCGGAGCGCTCGGCACCGGCACCCTGCCGGTCGGCATCCGCGAAGCCATCGCGCTCGCCGTCGCCCAGGAGAACTCCTGCGACTACTGCCTTTCCGCCCACACCTACATCGCCACGAACCTCGCGGGCCTGAGCGAGTCGCAGGCGGCCGACGCCCGCCACGCCAAGTCGGGCGACGTCAAGACCGCCGCCGTTCTCAAGCTCGCCACCGCTTTGGTCCGCACCCGCGGCGGCGTGGAGGAGAGCGACCTCAAGACCGCCCGTGAAGCCGGTCTGAACGACGCCGAGATCACCGAGGTGATCGGCAACGTGGCGCTCAACGTGTTCACCAACTACCTCAACAAGGCCGCCGAGGTCGACATCGACTGGCCGGTGGTCAGCCACGTCGGCTGAGCAGGCCGGAGCCGAGAGGGCGCGCGGCCGCCGCCGCAGGCCGCTGGTCAGGCGCAGCAGGGGGAGAACGTGGAGGCCGCGAGGGCTCGCGTCGCATGCGGTTCTGCCGCGCGAGCCTTCGAGCACGGTCGACCGTCGTCGCACGCCGAAGCGCCCTGGAGGCGAACGAACCGAGCCGCGCCCTCGCCGCACCGGCCTGCCGGCGCGCGATTCCACGGGCGACCGGGCCACCCCCGGGGCCGGTCGCCTCTTCCCCCGCCCGCGAGTACCGCCGTCCCGCCCGGTACGGCGGTGCTCGCGGGCACCTGTTCGCTCCGTCCCGCCCACCTGCTGGAGAAGAGTCGATGACCGACCAAACCGTCGCGGCCACCCCCGCGACACCCGACGCGACGACCAAGAAGCGACGCTTCGCGAGCCGAGCGCCCCAGCGGCCGGCCCTGGCCGTCATCGCCGTCGCCACCACAGGTTCCGTTCTCGCCCTGCTCGCCCTTGTCGGGCTCGGCGCGCTGCTGGACCAGGTATGGCTCATCCCCCCGCTGGCGGCCAGCGCCGCTCTGGTCTTCGGCGCACCCGCCCTTCCCCTGGCCCAGCCGCGGAGTGTGATCGGCGGTCAGTTGCTCTCCGCGCTCACCGGATTCGCGGTGCTGGCCGTGGCAGGCGATTCCGCCTGGGCCGCGGCCTTGGCCGGCGGCCTGGCCCTCGGCGTCATGGCCCTCGGTCGCACCCCGCACTCGCCCGCCGCCGCCACCGCGGTGATCGTGGTCGCCCAGCAGCCGTCCGCGATGCCGTTCCTGCCGGTCCTCGCGGGCGCGACCGTCGTCCTGGTCGCCGTCGGCATACTCACCGGGCGTACCGGTGTGACACCGCGCTATCCCACCTACTGGTGGTGACCCCGACCATCGGCGCCACCCAGCCCAGGAGACCGCAGTGACCAGCCGTTACGCCCAGCTCGCGTTCACCTCTGCCGTCCGCGCCCGACAGCAGCGCCACGGCAGCCGCACCGCATACGCCCGCATCGAGGCAGGACCGGCACAGGCCGACCGGCTCAGCGACGACGAGGTCGAGTTCATCACCGCCAGAGACAGCTTCTACCTCGCCAGTACCGGCGAGAGCGGCTGGCCCTACGTACAGCACCGGGGAGGCCCGCCGGGCTTTCTGCGGGCCATGGACGACACCACGCTCGCCTTCGCCGACTTCCGCGGAAACCGGCAGTACATCACCACCGGCAACCTCCAGGGCAACGACCGGGTGGCCCTCCTGCTCATGGACTATCCCCAGCGCATCCGGCTGAAGATCCTGGGCACCGCCATCACCGATGACAACCCCGGCCCCGAGCTCCTGCGGGCCCTGACGCCGGCCGACTACCGTGCCGGCGTGGAGCGGGTCGTCCTCATCACCGTCGAGGCGTACGACTGGAACTGCCCGCAGCACATCACCCCCCGCTACACACCGCAGGAGATCGAGGACGACCACGCGGACCTCTGCCGGCGCCTCGCCGAACTCCAGCGGCAGAACGCCGCCCTGCCCCGTCTGAAAGAGCGCCTCGCCGAACTCGAGGCCGAGAACACCGCCCTGCGTGCCGCCGTGCAGTGACACCCGGCACCACCGAAGGGGGGCTCCGCGCCGTCGGCGCGGAGCCCCCCTTTCGTCGTGATCGCGCCGAAACCCAGGTCACGCCGGCGCCCGGGACGCCCCTCCATCACCAGTGCCGATTCCTCGCATCGAGGAGGCTCCCGCCAACTGCCTCGGCCGACAACTAGCTTCATCTGCAGGGCGGCGGTCGACGCACACACCGGCAGCAGCCTCCCCATCCACCCTGCACACGCCGACAGGCGCGCGGGTGCGCCCTCACGCAGATCTTGGAAAGGAACCGGTATGCCCAAGTCCAGCGGCTCCCGTCGCCACGGAAGGAACGCCCTGATAGCGGCGATCGTCCTCGGCGGCCTCGCTGCCCTCGTCCCGGGCCACGCGGCTGCCACCGACGATGCGCGACCGCCCGGCTACGACCACATCAACCCGGTCGAGTCCGTCCCCACCGCGGTCGCCAACAAGAAGGGCCCCGACCACGTCCTGTTCTGGGAGCGGGCCATGCTCCAGGCCACCCGCGAGGCGGGCGGCATCGCCGGCCCGATCACCCGCGGCGGCGCCCTGCTGAACATCTCCGTCTACGACACCGTCAACTCCATCTACCCGGTCGGCAAGCCCTACCTCAGCCGCTCCAGCGAGCTGTACGGCCGCTACGGCGCGCTCGACCCGGCGATCGACTACGCCGCCTACACCGCCCTGAAGGAGGCGTTCCCCACCGTCAACCTGGACGACGACCTCGCCGCGGCCCTTGCGCTTCCCACCTCCGCCACTGCCAGGGACCGAGAACTCGGCAAGAGCCAGGGAACGAAGATCGCCAAGGCGCTGATCAATCACAGAGCCAACGACGGCTCGGCGGACACCACCCCGTACGTGCCGAACCTGGCACCCGGCCACTGGCGTCCGACCACTCCGGGCGTGCCCGCCGGAGGCCCCAACTGGGGCAAGGTCAAGCCCTGGGTACTCGCCTCCTCCGACCAGTTCCGCCCGGCCAAGCCCGGCGGCCACGAGACCCCCGAGGCCCTGCTGTCCAGCGACATCTACGCCGACGCCCTGAACGAGGTGAAGACCCTCGGCAGTGCCAACTCCACCGTACGCACCGCCGACCAGACCCAGATCGCCCGGTTCTGGGCCAACGACGTCAACGGCAGCTACAAGCCGACCGGCCAGCAGTACGACCACACCCTGGTCGTCCTGAACAAGTACAAGCCCAACGCCAGCTCCTTCTACACCGGCAAGCTCTTCGGTGTCCTGTCCATCGCCCTCGCCGACGCAGCCATCGTCGCCTGGGACGCCAAGTGGAACACCAACTTCGACCTCTGGCGCCCGCAGAGCGCCGTCCAGAACGCCGACAACGACTACAACGCCAAGACCGTCGGTGACCCCAACTGGCTGCCTACGTCCAAGGACGCCAACGGCGTGCACTTCTCACCGCCGTTCGCGGCCTACCAGTCCGGACATTCCACCTTCGGCGCGACCTGGGCCGGGATCATGAAGAACTGGTTCGGGACCGACACCATGCCCTACGAGGGCACCACTGACGACCCGAACGCCCGCGGCGTCACCCGGCACGTCAGCTCCTTCAGCTCCGCCGCCGCCGAGAACGCCATCAGCCGCGTCTACAACGGCGTGCACTTCCGGTTCGACACCGTCGCTGGTGTGAATGGCGGTCAGAAGGTCTCCGCCTACGTCTGGAACGCCCGCCCGCTGGGCTGATCCGCCGTACGTACACGTCCACCCCCGCCATCGCGCCGGCGGGGGTGGACCTCGTGGTCCCGCACCTCCGACGTTCACAGCAACCCGTCGCCCGTGGCTCGGCACCCGGCCGACCCACCCGCATCGACGCGAACGGCACCCAGGCGGCGCAGTCGGCATACGACACGGCCGCCCCGGCGCCATGAACAGCGAAACCAGAGCCATCGCCCGCCTGCGCCACTCCGTCTCCCTTCGAGGCTCTGACAGAGAGACCATCCCCCGAAAGTGGCCCACCAGATACGGAACCCCGGGGCTCACCCGCCAGTTCGCCAACCCACCCGAACCCCCGGCCCTGTGGGAAGACCGGGCAAGGCCGGCTTCACGTACCGGTCCAGCGCGTAACCGCCTGGACCGGTGCGAGGAGGGGCCGTCGCTGCTGCTGAGGTGCGGTTCCTCCGAGCGCTTCGTGGAAAGCGGACAGCAGATCATCGATGCGGCGAGCCGGCTTCTTCGAAGGCGGCTGCTTGCGCACCAACGTGCAACGAGACGCCGGCACGGCACGTGCGGTGGTGCCTCGAATTCGAACCGGTGATCCGGGCCTCCTGCCGTCGGTGTCTGACTCGCAGTAAACCGGCCACAGAGTGCGTTTCTGGCCGGAATGCAGAAGGAGCCCTTGCTGCTGCAAGGCCTCGCGGTACGGAGCCCGACAGGTGTCGGCGCTCGCCGGTCGGAGGTAATGGCGAAAGTCGTTGAACCGGCTCGCCGCTGCGGGCGGTTTGCATCCGAAGGGCTGCCCTCCCCTCAGGTCCGACAGCGCAGGCGGTCGGTTGGACCCTGGCCGACGGAACGGCACCCGTGCCCAGGCGCTGCGGTGCAAGCATGGCGCCGTCGTGGAGGCTTGGGGCGGGGAGGACCCGGTACATGTGGGTGGCGGAGGAGTTCGAGGAGCAGCATGCCGGGTATGCGGGCGCGGTGCTGGCCGACGGCAGTGAGCCGCGCCCGGTGTATCTGGATCTGGGCAGTGGATCGTCGATGCAGAGCACCCGTGAGTGGTGGGCCTACACCGGCCGCTTCGGGCGGCCGAAGGCGGCCGGCATCCGCGGCGCGTGCGCCTGCGGCTGGCGCGGCCCCCACTATCCGATCGACTGGCACGTCTCACCGACGAGGACGACCTGGACGATGCGGACCTGTCCGGCCCCTACCGGGACTGGGCGGCCCACATCGCCACCGTCGAACAGCAGACAGTCCCGCTGCCCGCGGACATCACCGACCTGATCGACCTTCTCCACACCCGCCTGGGCACGCTCGCGGACGACCACCCGGCCGCGGCCCTGCGCGCCGTGGGCCACTCGAGCGCCTGGCCCGCGACGCCGGCCGCACTGCCGCGTACCGGATCGACCCGAGCGCAGATCACTGGGCGGACGAGCTCTCCCGCCATCTCGGCACCACCCCGGACCGCGTCCGATCCCGTGTCCAGCGGCACCTCCTCGGTCCGTGACCTGGCTGTTGCGTGGTCATCCGTGCCCCGTTGCCCTGGTGGGCACAACGGGGGCAACGGTCCGGAGCGGCTGACGCGGGGTGCTGTCGTGCGTCGCGCGTGCGGTTCTACCGGAACCGCCGTTGACGCCCCGTTGGTCGCCGGCGGGGTCCAACTATGCGGTGGTCTCCTCGTCCGGGCCGTCGTCGCGCTGGTCACGGAGCTTTTTCGCTGTCAAGCCGCCGAGCGCGAGCAGCAGACCGGCGGTGAGGCTTCCGAGGAACTCGGGAACGGACTCACGAAGGACATCGAAGACGACGTCGTACACGGGCAGGCCGGCGCGCGAAACGAGGCCCCAGCGCGCCGTGCTCCTTCGAGTAACCGGGCAGGGGTGGTTGCACCCGGGGCCTCTTGGGTGCGTGGACGGTCGCAGCCACCCGGAGCGCCGGCGAAAGCCTGGGCTCGCATGAAGTGGCTGCCCCAGTTGGCCGGACCGGCGCTCATTCTGCTCCCGCGACGGGAGTTGGCGAAGGCGGACGTATCTTCCTCCGCGTATGTCAAGAAGATCCCCACGTGCGCCCAGCAGTGAGCCAGGTAAAAATTGAGGTTAAATACAGGGCTAAATCTGTGGTAGTGTCTGGGGTGGAGGTGGAGCATGCCGACCGAGGAAGAGCTGTTCGCGGCGGTGGATTCGCTGCTGGAGGACCAGCCGCAGTTGCCGCCGCCCGCTGAGCGGGCCCGGCTGCGTGAGGCCGCCGGCATCACGCAGGCCCGTTTGGCGACCGCGCTCAAGTCGACGACGCAGACGGTGAAGAACTGGGAGAGCGGCCGTTCGGAGCCGCGGCCGCCGCGTCTGCAGGCGTATTTGCGGCTGCTGGAGGGCTGGGCGGCGAAGTACCCGCCCGAGCCGGCGCCGGAGACGTTCACCAGCCCTGCAACGCAGCCGGCCGAACCGGTCGCCCCCGCACCCGCTCCAGTGGCGGAGGCGGCGCCCGCGGCCAGGCCGTCGACGTCGCGCCGTCCGGCGGCGAAGAAGGCCGTCGCGAAGCCGGTCGCCGTCGACCCGCGCTTCCCCCACGGTCCGCTCGCCGTCCTGGACGGCGACGGCCAGGCCTATGGCGCCGGCGGGATCGTCCTGGACTGCCCGGCCACCACGATGGTGCAGCTGGTCGACTGGACGCTCACCGAGTCCGGCCTCGGAGCGCCGAAGCTGAACCGCAACGGCAAGGACGCCGACCCGCTGATCGTTCTCACCGCCGCGGCCGCCGTGAAGCTCGGGCTGCCCGAGTGCCTGGAGGGCCCCGAGGCCCGCCGCTCACTGCGGCTGCCGGAGGACCATGTGGTCGTCAAGCAGCTCACCCGCACGAAATGGAAGCTGACCCAGCGCGGCTTCGGCCCCTGGGCACGCATCTACCGCCCTGCCAAGGGCAACCAGCGCCGGTGCGTGCAACTGGCGATCCTGTCGTGGGACGCGCTCGATACCCGGGCCTGGCCCGGCGCCGACCAGCTGCCGCCGGCCGAACTCGCCCGCGCCCTCGCCGTCTACGCCCAGCGGGTCATCACCCCGCGCGGCTCCACCGCCGTGTCCGGCCTGGAGCTGATGACCGCGCTGCGCCCGCCGACCCGGGCGGTGAAGAACGAGACCACCGGCGAGTGGGTGTCCGGGCACAACCCCGGCTCTTTGGGCGCCGAGCCGGTCGACCCGGCCCCTCCCGAGGCCACCACCGAGCACCCGGTCGCCCAGGGCTGGACCGGCGGCTTCCTCGACGAGGAGGCCTACCAGTGGGTGCGCGATCCCCAACTGCTGTCCGATGAGGAGTGCCTGCGGCCGTTCGCGATCGGCCTGGACATCAACACCGCCTTCCTCGCCGCCGCGGCCCGCCTCGTGGTCGGCCTCTCCGGCCCCGAGCACGTCCAGCGACCTGTGTTCGACAAGAAGATCCCCGGCTCCTGGCTGGTCGACCTCTCGCACATCGAGCTGGACCCGCGCCTGCCGTCGCCGTTCACCCCGTCCGGCCAGCGCCCCACAGGACCTGCCTGGTATCAGACGCACACCGTCGCCTACGCGGCGGAGCTCGGCTACGACGTCGAGCCGGTCGAGGGCTTCCTGCGGCGCGAGACGGGGGCGTACCTGGACCCGTGGCACGACCGGCTCAAGACCGCCTACGTCGACACGATGGCCGACCTCGGCGTCACGAAGGACCTGGACGACCACCGGTTCCTGGCCGCGATGGAGCAGCACAAGCAGGTCGACCCCCCCCTGGCCGCGGTCCTCGCGGCGATCAAGGCGACGGTGAAGGGCGGCATCGGCAAGCTCCGCGAACGCCCGCAGGGACGGCACTACCGCGACGGCGAACGCTGGCCGGCCCTCGAGCGCCCGACCTGGCGGCCGGACATCCGCGCAGCGGTCATCTCCAAGGCCCGGGTCAACATGCACCGCAAGATGCTCAACACCGCGAAGGCGACCGGACAGTACCCGCTCGCCGTCCTCTCCGACTGCGTCGTCTACGCCAGCCCCGGCCCCTCCCCGCTCGACTTCCTGCCCCGCACGCCGGACGGCAAGCCGCTGCCCGGATCCTTCCGCCTCGGCCCCACCCCGGGCCTGGCGAAGCTCGAAGGCGTGGCGGAGATGGCCTGGGCGGTCGACCTGATGGAGAAGGGCCTCAACCCGGCCCGCCACATCAAGGGCGGCGACGCCGTCCTGGACGAAGGAGAGTGACCCGGTGGGGGACATCGACGACGCCCTGGAGCGCGCGGACCAGGAAGCGTTCACCCGCGAACCGCCCAAGGGCCTGCAGGCCCGCATCAACTTCCTGATCAAGCAGCTCAAGACTGCCAAGGCCGTCGCCCAGGAACTGGGCGTCACCGCCGACTCGGTCAACCGCTACCGGCGCGGCGCCCGCAAGCACCCGCCCAAGGAGATCGCCGACCGGATCGACGCCGCCGTCCGCGCCCGCTGGCAACCCCAGGTCCGCAAGCGCCGCCGCCGGCAGGCCGCCTCCACCACCGGCATCACCGTGGAAACCCGTGCCCGCTTCGGCTACACCGCCCCGATCGGCACCACCGACGACGGCCGCATGCGCCGACTGACCGTCCACCTCCCCCCGGAGTACGCCAGCCGCCTCTTCGACGCCCAGCAGCAAGGCTTCAGCGACCAGCAACTGCGGACCATCGTCGCCGAAGGACTCCAGGAAATCTACTTCAAAGACGGCGGACGCCGCGCCGACGACCTCGAAGTGGAATTCACGGACATCGACTACTTCGACGTTTCCTTCTAGCTTCTTTGCGCAGCACGGTTCCGGTCTCGCCGGTCTTTGCGGGCGGCACGCATAGCCGCCCGCTCTTCCGGCTGCACGTAGACGACGGTGACCGCTTCCTCGATCAGGAGGGCGACGTCCGCGACTTCTTCGCTCGAGAACGCGAGACCGTCGTGGAGGCTCCAGTTGCCCAGCAGCCGAGCCTCGTGCAGGTCGGCCACGATCTCGTCTGGTACTCCTCGCGAGGCGAGATCGTCGATCCTCTCGACGAGGTTGCGCCCCGTTGCCTGCTTGTCGGCGCACAGCTCCTCGACGGCCGCCCGGTACATCCCGGCTGCCGCCCGAAAGGCACCCACGGCCTCGCACTGGGCTCCCTCGCGGAATAAGCCCCGCATCTTGTCAGGAGCCGCTCGGTGAAGTTCGCGGGGCATCTGACGAGGGTGCATCAGTTCTACGCTGCGGACCTTCACCTTCTTCAGTTCCTCAGAAGTCGGGGGATCGGACCAGCCGCTCATGTCAGGACCCCAGTACGCGAACAGGACGCACGTCTTCTCGCATGACTGGCACTCCAGCACGTATTCGTCCACTTTCCATCGCTCTGGCTTGTCCTCCGACGAAACGCGGCCCGGGCCGACGGAGACGCCTGCGCCAGAGGCGTTCTTCCAGGCCTTCAGCGCCGGATTGGCGAGCTGCTGTACCGCAGAGCGGCAGCTGCAGTCCGCGCTCACCCAGGCAGCCTCCTGGCGCGCCGAGCCGGTCGCCGACATCGGCGAATGGGCCGGCGGCCGCGTCGACGACCCGGACGACGACTTCGCCTGCCGCTACATGTACGCGTTCTGGCGACTCGTCGCCCAAGGCGTCACCACCACCCAAGCCCCTGCCCACTGAGCGCTCTGGCCGCCGTACGGCGGGGCAGCCGCACGATCCCGCAGTCCGGGTGGTGCGCCTGGCACGCCAGATCCCGGCGCAACGCTCGACAGAGCTGGGAGAGGAGAAGCAGGTGCGGACCTATCACCACCGGTGGCCCGTACGGATGCACAAGGTCCGACAGTGGTACCCGTCCGCTCAGGAGCACCGCCTCATCTGGCGCGGCCCCTACATCAAGGGCCCCGCTGACGCGCCCCTCATGCTGGGCGAGAAGATTTACGTCGCTGATCACTGAGCGAGTGGACGCCGAGGTGACAGAGAAAGCCCATCGAACCGACGCGGACCGTTCCACCGCGGACTGACCGTGATCTGCGGCGTCACCGGCACACTCCGGCGGCCGCAGCTGCTCGTCCTCGGACGCTACGACCAGGATGGCCAGCTGCGCGCGGCCGGCCGAACCACGCCGCTGAAACCGGACGCCGCCCGCCAGCTTGCCGACCACCTCACCGCCGCCGACCCCAACCACCCGTGGACCGGACCGGCCCACGATTCACCGCCCCCTGGGGTAGCCAAGAGCTCCTCGATCCGATCCTCGAGGTCCCGGAGCTGATCGCGGAGATCAGCGCCGACACAGCCATCCATCGGGGGCGCCTGGCGCCCCCCGCTGCCCCGGCCAGAGACTGGGGCAAGCCGACGGTCAGCCCACTGCCCGTGCGTGCAGAAATCCCCCGCGCGGGCTGCTCGGAGCCGGGTAGCGTCCCTGTCATGCACAGCGATCTCGGCACCGATCAGGCGTGGGAGCGGCTGCGGGCCAGCCGCTCGAACCCGCCAGGCAAAGCAGCCGATCCCGGCGCCCGCCGCAAGACCTACGCGGCCGCCCTGGAACAGACCGGCCAGATGTTCCGGGCCGCCGCTGTCGTGGACCCGGCCACACGCCCGTTGCAAGTCTTCTACGGGCTCAGCCAGGCCGGGCGCGCCATCGCGGCCGCAGCTTTGTCACTCAAAAGCCAGGACTGGCGCCTGGAATCCCACGGCATCAAGACCACGGGGTTCCACCTGCCATTCCGCGACATCGAGATCCGTACCGACCCGCCTGGCACCCAGGGCAGCTTCGTACGAGTCAGCGAAGCGCTCGACTCCCCGGTGTGGGGCACGGACCCGATACGTCTGGAGGACGTCTGGGACCTGCTGCCGCCGAACCACGACTACCCGCTCAGCATCCGGGACCGGCTCACGCCGCTGTTCACGGACGAGCGAAGCGTCGGCGACCACGAGCACAGCCTGCTGAGCGTCCCCGTGTGCGGCATCCCCGACCGGGTCATCGACGCCGGAACCCGTGAAGCGCTCGCCGACTTCTTCGCCGCGTACCCGGCCGTCGCCCAGCACAAGAGCTACGTCACCACCCGCGCCCTCAGTCTCGGCCCCGAGGCGCCCCCGGAGTACAGCCGCTACGACCACGGCGGCGGTGAACTGGTGGTCAACTGGGAGATGCCCAAAGGGTCGGCGACCGGAGCAGAGCGCCGGGAGCACCTGCAGGCCATGACACGCCGCTATGCGGGGGCCTGCTACTTCCTGCCTGTCCTCTCCCCGATGAAGCGGGAGCTGCACCCCCTGATGGCGTGGTGGGCCGTCCTCTACACCTTGTCCATGCTCGCCCGCTACCAGCCCGCCACCTGGGTCAAGCTCATCAGCGTCGACGACAGTCCGCACGCGGTCCCGATCGAACGGCTCCTGGAACGCGCGATCAGCCACCTTCCCGTCCTGATCGCGGACACCATCGCTGAGGTAACACCCAATTCAGGGCTCTCCTGACCAGGGCAAGCCTTCCGTCGGAGGCGTGGGCAAGCCCAAGGTGACCCTGGGCAAGCTCTGCTGGCGGAGGTCCACGACAAAAGGCCGTCCTACAGGGTGGTTTACCGGGCACACTGGTCGCCGTGATCCCACCAGACGTTCGAGGGCTGGAGCAGCTTGAAGGCGCTCTCCTGGTGCGACGTCTCACACTGATGTCACCAAGATTTCTCATTTAGATGTCATCGACCATTGCTGGCCACAGCGGCAAATGCGTGACATGAAGTGAGAATTTCTAGTGACAGCAAGTGAGAACTTCCAGCGCGTCGGGGTGAGATGGCTATAGGGGAAGGTGCTCTGATCTGGGATTGTGACCGGACGGCGGTTCCACCGTCGCCTGCTCAGGCAGAATCCTCGTGATCTGTTCTCTGTTGCGGTTCTGTGAGAACACGCGGAGAGACCCCCACGCATGTGGGGAGGACACCTTGTCCAAACCGGACAGGTAAAGGTTGCGTCCTGAGAGGTGGTGTACGGGCTCCCACCTGATCCGGGCGTTTGTCCTGGCGTCGGAGTGAGTGTCCGGATACAAGAACGGCCACCG
>NZ_JBSFUR010000048.1:0-44849 GCF_053591895.1 Streptomyces sp. NPDC002867
GTGAAGGGGCGCAGCTCGGGGACCCAGTGCGGGTTGGGCAGGAAGCGCATGTCGACGACGAGGTCGGCGTCGACGGGGAGTCCGTACTTGAACCCCTGACGGGGCGCCGGCCGCCGCCGTCGTTCCGGTAAGTCCCGGGACGTCCTGGGACGTCGGTCAGGACTGGGAGCGTGCTTTGCGGGACAGCGCCGCGCGCAGCACCCGCCGGCCCTCGGTGGCCAGGTCCATGGCACGGCGCAGGCCGGCGGCGCCCTCGGTCGCCAGGAGGATCTCGAGAATCTGTATCTGGCGCCGCTCCTCCCCCGCGACGAGGGGCCCGTCGGCGCCGTCGGTCGGGTCGAGCTCCTGATGGACCGCGAGCGCCAGGGCGGAGCACGCCGCCGCCCACTCGGCGAGCCGTTCGGCCACCCACTCGGAGGGCGCGGCACCGATCATCTGCCGTACCGGTGCGGCCGCCTCGTCCGCGGCGGGAACGGCGTCGAGGGCGGCCCTGGCGGTGGCGAGCCGATCCGCCCAGCCGTCCTCGCCCGCGGCGATGCCGGACCACAGCGGGCGGAGCACGTCCATCTCGTCCACGAGCAGCGGCAGGCAGCGGTCCAGGCAGGCGAGCCCGCTCGCGGCGAGAGCGCGCTCGTCCGCCCCTGCGATCAGTTCCGTCAGGCTCTCGGACGTCATACGGACGCCTCCCATCGGCGACGAAGTCACTGCTCTTACAGCGCCCGATGGCTCGAATGCGTCACTCTGTGACTGAAGTCCAATACTCAACGAAATTGTCCCGCGCTCGTCCGCCCCGTGCTCAGCCCAGCGTCCGCGCCAGCTCCGTGAAGGACTGCCAGTCGCGCGCGGGCACGCGCGGGTCCCACAGCTTCTGGGCCGTGGCCTGGAGCGGCCGGCGGATACCCGCCGCGACCTGGTCCTGCGTCTGGGAGTTCGCGAGGTCGCACCAGACGGCGAAGCGGCCGCCGAGGATCTGCGACGAGTACCGCTGCGGCACCGGCTGGGTGCCGCGCAGCACCAGCGGTGTCCACTCCTCGTAGATCCGGCGGCCGGTCGGGTACGTGAACTGGTTCGGCTCACCGAGCACGTAGTAGAGGTACTCGTCGTTGAGGTTCACCAGCTTGCGGCCCTCGGCCAGATACTCGTCGGGCGGGCGCGCCCCGATCTCCTTGCCCGTCCAGTACTCGACCTCGATGTTCTTGTCGGCGCTCACCACTCCCCCGGTGAAGAACCCGTCGTTCCACGCCTTGGGCTGCTTCTTCCGGTCGCGCACCACGGCCGCGCGGTCGTTCAGCCAGCCCTCGGCCAGGTCCTGGACGCCGGCTCCGGCGCCGTACTTCTCGCGGGCGGCCGTCGCCAGCTGCGGGTAAGAAGCGGCCGGATTGCTCACGGTCAGCGCCTGGTACTCGTCGGCGCCGACGTGGAACCACGCGCCCCCGAACAGCGCGGTGTACTCGCGCAGCAGGTCGTCGACGATCTTCGCGGCCCCGGGGTTCGAGATGTCGATCGCGCCCTGCCGGGGCACTCCCTGCACGTTGCGCAGCTGGAGCTGCGGATGGGCGCGCAGCACGGCGCCCAGGTGTCCGGGCGAGTCGATCTCGCCGACGACGGTGATGTGCAGCCGGGCGGCGAGCGCCAGGATGCGGCGGACCTCGGCCTTGGTCAGATGCGGATCGGAGACGATCTCGGGGTGCGAGTCGGACTGGATGCGGAAGGCCTGGTCGTCGGAGAAGTGCAGCCCGAGCTGGTTCAGCTTGAGGTCGGCCATCTCGCGCAGCCGGTCCTCAATCCATCCGGCGGTGAAGTGCTTGCGGGCGATGTCGACGTTCAGTCCGCGCTGGGGGCGGTCGGGCCGGTCGCGTACGACGCCTTCGGGCATCGCGCCGCCGGAGCGCACGGCCTGCTTGAGGGTGCGGGTCCCGTAGAAGACGCCGGCCTGGTCGGGGCCGGTGATGCGGACCCGTCCGCCCCGGGTGGCCAGGGTGTACGACTCGGGGGCGCCGCCGCCCGTGAGCGCCAGCTCCACGTCGCCGGAGCGGGCCGTGTTCGTGCCCCGGAAGCCCAGCTTCAGCTCCTGGGCGATCAGGCGGCCCTCGTCCGCCAGCTCCTCGCTGCCCTTGGCGACGACGACGGCGCTGTCCGCCGTGCGGCTCCAGCCGGGGCCGCGGGCGGCCTGGTGGTCGCGTACGGAGGGGATGGTGGCGGGCGGTCTCGACAGGGCGTAGCTGCGGGTGGGGCTCGGGGTGGGGGACGGAGTGCCGGGTGCGGCCCGGTCCGGGGAGGGGAGGGGTGCCGCCCGTCCGTCGTCGGAGCAGCCGGTCACGGTGCCCGAGAGGACGGCGACGGCGGCGGCCATCGCCGCGGTGACCTGCCTCTTTCGCGAACGCCTCATCATGCGCACAACCTCCCGGATGCGGATGAACCCGATCGAAGTACACCGACCGTCCTGTCCAGCCTCCACCCTCGGCGTCCATCGCATGAGCCCAAACTCTCCCGTTCGGGTGAAATTGGCGCATCCATCGGACAACTCTCGACACCCGTCGATAGCGTTGCGATTCATCCTTCCCTCCCTTTCCAGCCGTCCCGCTGGCTTTTCGAGGAGTCCCCGCTGTCCAGCGATTCCCGCGCCGGCACCCCTGAGCGACCGTCGGCACTCCGCTCCACCCGGAGCACTCTCGCCCCCTCGCCCATACCGCCGCGGCACGGCACGCCGACGGGACTCGCGCACTTCAACGGCGCACCGGCCGAGGCCGCCGAGGCCCTGCTGCTGACCTGCTGCGGAAGCCTCCGCTGGGCCCGCCGGGTCGCCGCCCACCGGCCCTACCCCGACCTCGATGCGCTGCTGGCCGCCTGCGACGAGGCCGGGTACGACCTCCCCCCCACCGACATGCACGAGGCGCTGTCCCGCGAGTCCTCCGCCGCCCTGCACCCCCGCGCACCCCAGGCGGCGCACACCGCGCTCGCGGCCGCGCACGCCGCTTACGAGAGCCGATTCGGGCACGCGTTCGTCATCTGTCTCGACAAGTACGGCCCGGACGAGCATCTCGATCAACTACTCACCGGTATTCACAGCCGGCTCTCCCACGAACCTGACGAAGAACGGTCCGTTTCCGCAGACGAACTGCGCGCCCTCGCGCGCGCCCGGGTGGCCCGGGCCATGGCCGACCGTCCGTAGTCCGACGTCGGGTGTCCGCATGGCGCCGCGTCTAGCCCGTCCGGGCCTTTTGGCTGCCTGTTTGATCACACCTGTGGACCCGGCGCGAACGAACCGACAACACGTCGCTACGATGGCCGGGGCCGGTGGACCGTACCCGGCCGGGCCAGACCGACACCCCAAGCCGGCAGGCCCCAATCCCCGCTCCCGGAGGGTTCTTCCGTGCCGGCTGGAACGCTGTACCGCGGCCGGGAAGGAATGTGGTCCTGGGTGGCTCACCGAGTCACCGGCGTCCTCATCTTCTTCTTCCTGTTCGTACACGTGCTGGACACCGCGCTCGTCCGCGTCTCCCCCGAGGCGTACGACGAGGTCGTCGCCACCTACAAGACGCCGATCGTCGCGCTGCTCGAATACGGCCTCGTCGCCGCGATTCTCTTCCACGCGCTCAACGGCCTGCGTGTCATCGCCGTGGACTTCTGGTCCAAGGGCCCGCGCTACCAGAAGCAGATGCTCTGGACCGTGATGGCCGTCTGGATTGTGCTGATGGCTGGAGCGCTGTACCCCGTGCTCGGCCATGCCGCTCGTGAACTGTTCGGGAGCTGAGGCGAGAGATGTCCACTGAGGTTTCTTCCTCGATCGGCGAGGTCGAGGGCGGGCGCGTCTATGACGTCGACAACCCGGCCCCGTACATCGAGGCCCCGCGCAAGCGCACCAAGAAGACCCCGAAGTCGACCCGGGGCAACTTCGAGATGGCCGCATGGCTCTTCATGCGCCTCTCGGGCATCGTCCTCGTCGTCCTGGTCATCGGCCACCTGCTGATCCAGCTGGTGCTCGACGGCGGCGTCTCCAAGATCGGCTTCGCCTTCGTGGCCGGCCGCTGGGCGTCCCCGTTCTGGCAGACCTGGGACCTGCTGATGCTGTGGCTTGCCATGCTGCACGGCGCCAACGGCCTCCGCACTGTCATCAACGACTACGCGGAGCGCGCGAACACGCGTCTGTGGCTCAAGGGCCTGCTGTACACCGCCACGGTGTTCACCATCCTTCTGGGCACGCTGGTGATCTTCACCTTCGACCCGAACATCCGCTAGGCACGGGGCTGAGGTAATCCACTCATGAAGATCCACAAGTACGACACCGTCATCGTCGGCGCCGGCGGCGCCGGCATGCGCGCCGCCATCGAGGCGACGAAGCGCAGCCGCACCGCCGTGCTGACGAAGCTCTACCCGACCCGCTCCCACACGGGCGCCGCGCAGGGCGGCATGGCCGCCGCGCTGGCGAACGTGGAGGAGGACAACTGGGAGTGGCACACCTTCGACACGGTCAAGGGCGGTGACTACCTGGTCGACCAGGACGCCGCCGAGATCCTGGCGAAGGAGGCCATCGACGCCGTCCTCGACCTGGAGAAGATGGGCCTGCCGTTCAACCGGACCCCGAACGGCACCATCGACCAGCGCCGCTTCGGCGGTCACTCCCGCAACCACGGCGAGGCCCCGGTCCGCCGGTCCTGCTACGCCGCGGACCGCACCGGCCACATGATCCTCCAGACGCTGTACCAGAACTGCGTCAAGGAGGGCGTGGAGTTCTTCAACGAGTTCTACGTCCTGGACCAGCTGATCACCGAGGTCGACGGCGTCAAGAAGTCCGCCGGTGTGGTCGCCTACGAGCTGGCCACCGGCGAGATCCACGTCTTCCAGGCCAAGGCCGTGATCTACGCGTCCGGCGGCACCGGCAAGTTCTTCAAGGTGACCTCCAACGCGCACACCCTGACCGGTGACGGCCAGGCCGCCTGCTACCGCCGCGGTCTGCCGCTGGAGGACATGGAGTTCTTCCAGTTCCACCCGACGGGCATCTGGCGCATGGGCATCCTGCTGACGGAGGGCGCCCGCGGTGAGGGCGGCATCCTCCGCAACAAGGACGGCGAGCGCTTCATGGAGAAGTACGCGCCGGTCATGAAGGACCTCGCGTCCCGTGACGTCGTCTCGCGCTCCATCTACACGGAGATCCGCGAGGGCCGCGGCTGCGGTCCCGAGGGCGACCACGTCTTCCTGGACCTGACCCACCTGCCGCCGGAGCAGCTGGACGCCAAGCTCCCGGACATCACGGAGTTCGCGCGCACGTACCTCGGCATCGAGCCCTACACGGACCCGATCCCGATCCAGCCGACCGCGCACTACGCCATGGGCGGCATCCCGACCAACGTCGAGGGTGAGGTCCTCAGCGACAACACCACCGTCGTCCCCGGTCTGTACGCCGCCGGTGAGGTCGCCTGTGTGTCGGTGCACGGCGCCAACCGCCTGGGCACCAACTCGCTGCTGGACATCAACGTCTTCGGCAAGCGGGCCGGCATCGCCGCCGCCGAGTACTCCGCGAAGGCCGACTACGTCGACCTGCCCGAGAACCCGGCGTCGTTCGTCCAGGAGCAGGTCGAGCGCCTGCGCAACTCCACGGGCTCGGAGCGCGTCTCGGTGCTGCGCAAGGAGCTCCAGGAGACGATGGACGCCAACGTGATGGTGTTCCGCACCGAGCAGACGATCAAGACCGCGGTCGAGAAGATCGCCGAGCTGCGCGAGCGGTACCTGAACGTGTCCATCCAGGACAAGGGCAAGCGGTTCAACACGGACCTGCTGGAGGCCATCGAGCTGGGCAACCTGCTCGACCTGGCCGAGGTCATGGCCGTCTCCGCCCTGGCCCGCAAGGAGTCCCGCGGCGGTCACTACCGCGAGGACTTCCCGAACCGGGACGACGTCAACTTCATGCGCCACACCATGGCGTACCGCGAGGTGGGCGACGACGGCTCCGAGACCGTCCGTCTCGACTACAAGCCGGTCGTCCAGACCCGCTACCAGCCGATGGAGCGTAAGTACTGATGGCTACCCCCGTCATGGACAAGGCCGAGGCGGTGGCCAAGGCCGCCTCTCCGTACATCACGGTCACCTTCCGGATCCGCCGCTTCAACCCCGAGGTCTCGGACGCGGCGGTCTGGGAGGACTTCCAGATCGAGATCGACCCCAAGGAGCGCGTGCTCGACGGTCTCCACAAGATCAAGTGGGACGTCGACGGCTCGCTGACCTTCCGCCGCTCGTGCGCGCACGGCATCTGCGGCTCCGACGCGATGCGGATCAACGGCAAGAACAGGCTCGCCTGCAAGACGCTGATCAAGGACATCAACCCGGAGAAGCCCATCACGATCGAGGCCATAAAGGGCCTGACGGTCCTCAAGGACCTGGTCGTGGACATGGAGCCGTTCTTCCAGGCGTACCGCGACGTGATGCCGTTCCTGGTCACCAAGGGCAACGAGCCGACGCGTGAGCGTCTGCAGTCCGCCGAGGACCGCGAGCGCTTCGACGACACCACCAAGTGCATCCTGTGCGCCGCGTGCACGTCCTCGTGCCCGGTGTTCTGGAACGACGGCCAGTACTTCGGCCCGGCGGCGATCGTCAACGCGCACCGCTTCATCTTCGACTCGCGTGACGAGGCGGGCGAGCAGCGCCTGGAGATCCTCAACGACAAGGACGGCGTGTGGCGTTGCCGCACCACGTTCAACTGCACGGACGCCTGCCCTCGTGGTATCGAGGTCACCAAGGCGATCCAGGAAGTGAAGCGCGCGCTGATCACGCGCCGCTTCTGATGCAACAGATGCCACAGATCTTCGTGTGACGTGGCGTCAAGGGCCTCGACTCCCGCCCGTGGAGTCGAGGCCCTTGCCCGTATCGCCGTACGGGCTTCACCGACCGGGGGCGGACCTGGCAGGATCGGGGGACGTCTGACGTGACGCAGCAGGAAAGCGGGGACGAGATGACCGAGCCGAATCCGTACAGGGACGGAGAGCCCGAGTACCAGTGGGGGCCGACGCAGCCGCCGGGGACGCCGGCGTACGGCTACCCGAACGCGGCACCGGGCTACGGCTATCCCCAGGACCCGCCTCCCTCCTACGCCCAGACGCAGCCCGCCGGTGTGCCGGTCCCGGTGACGGGCGGCCCGCCCGCCCCGACGGGCGGTCAGCCGCTGGTGTCGATCGGTGACATCACCGTCATGGGCGACTCGATCGTGACCCCCGCCGGGTCGATGCCGCTGCGCGGCGCGGTGTGGAACGCGACGGACATGTCCCGCACCGAGGAGAAGATCCCGACGCACGCGATCGTGCTCGCCATCGTCTTCTTCATCTTCTGCCTGCTCGGTCTGCTCTTCCTGCTGATGAAGGAGAAGCAGACGACCGGCTTCATCCAGGTCACCGTCACCAGCAACGGCAAGCACCACTCGACGATGATCCCGGCGCGGGGCCCGGAGACCTTCCAGCAGGTGATGGGGCAGATCAACTACGCGCGCTCGCTGAGCAGCATGTAAGCGGCGGCTGCAGCCCGCCTGCCCGGTCCGCCGGGCCCTCGCCTGTCAGCCGGCGAGGGCCCGGCGGATCACAGCTGGCTCAGTATCGTCGGATCCGTGATCTCGGAGTCCCGCGCCAGCAGTGTCGCCTTGCTGAGGATCACGGTGAGCATCCGGTCGCCCTCGAACGGCAGGAAGCCGGTGTCCGCGGCGGTCGCTCCCCGCTCGGGGACGATGCACAGACAGCGCTCATGCGGGTCGATCAGCACGTTGCCGGAGCCCAGGTGGATGCGGTAGGCGTGGCGGTCGCCGCGGACGTGGAGGAAGCGGCCCTCGACCGTGCACCGGTCGGCTGCCGCGAGCCGGGGCACGAGCCGGGTCAGCAGGTCCCTGCGGGTCGCGGCCGTCGCGGACAGCTCGCCGAAGCCGTACGCGCTCCAGTAGTCGCGGAAGCGGCCGCGGGGGCCGCCGTCCTGCCAGGTGGGGTCGTTGCCCACGGAGGAGACGCCGACGAACAGGTCGACGTCGCGCAGGACTTCGGACAGCACGAGCGCCGGGACCTCGCTGAGCGGCACCGGCTCGGCGGGCGCGGTGCGGCTGAACCGGTTCGTGCTCGGGCGGTACTCCCCGCCGCCCGCGTGCGCCCAGTTCGCCGGGGCGTCGATCCGGTGGAAGCGGACCTGGTCGGTGGTGATGCGGGCGTATGCCCCCGAGTCGGTGAGGTCGCCGTCCTCGCTGCCGCCGAGGCCCTCGATCCAGTACTCCGCGCGCAGGCCCCACTCGGGCAGCTCGCGGACGGCCGGCGGGTACGCGTCGTCGACGCACAGCCGCAGCTTGGCAGTCCAGCCGCGCACCGCCGCCAGGGCGTTGAACTGGTACTGGCCGAGGATGTGGCCGGCGAAGCGGTTGGAGTACGTCCCGGTGGTGCGCTCGGCGTCGGTGAGGGGATACACCTCGCGGTGCGCCTGCTTGAACGGCTGGGTGACGCCGAGCCGTTCGAGCCGGTCGCGCCAGGCCGCGATCTCGCGGTCGGGCCGCCCCACCGGATGCCACAGCTCGACGCGGGCCCCCGCCTTCGGGACGCAGACCGGGTCGCCCTCGAGGGTGCGGATGTCCGTGCCGTCGAACGCGACGGGTGTGTCCCCGACGAGCCAGATCAGCCGGCGGGCGAGGGCGCCGACGAGCGGGTGGTCGAGGAAGCGCTCGCGCCAGCTCCGGAACTCCCAGCCGCGGCGGGCCAGGAACAGCCGGTCGAGGCGCTCCGAGACGGCCGTGAGCATCCTGTCGATGTCCTTGACCGCGGCGCGCAGCTCCCTGACCTCGTCGGGGAAGTCGCGCCGGACGGCGGCGGGGACGGACTTGACCGTCTTGCCGGCGGCGGTGCGCCAGGTGAGGACCGCTTTGCCGCCGCGGATCTCCAGGACGGCGGTGCTGTCGCCCAGTCGCCGCTCGCCCCGGCCCACTTCGGTGAGCCCGTACGAGGGGACGGCCAGCTCCTCGATGTCCTCGCGGGTCAGGCCGAGGGCCTCGGCCTTGGCGTCGAGCGCGGCGCCCAGCTGCTTGAGCGTGCCCTTGTACGTCACCCGGGTGGACAGCCGGGCGAGCTCGGCGAGCGCGGCGTCGCCGTCCGCCAGGGACAGGGCGGTCACGCCCGCGTTCGCCACCTTGGGGGCGCGGGGGCCGACGCCGCGGACCTTGCGCAGCGCGGTCTCCACGAGGGCGCCGAGCGCGCGGGCGACGTCCTGCGACGGCGGCAGCAGCGCGGCGAGCCAGGCGAGGCCGCGCAGCGCGTCGGTGTTGTACGGGTCGAACAGCGCGTTGTGGTCGTGGTCCCGGGGGGCGACGTGCAGCGGATGGGTGCGCGGCGAGCCGGTGCGGTCGAGCCAGTCGAGCACCAGGCGGCGGGCGGCCTCCGTGCCGATCCCGTCGATCAGCGCGGCCGCCGTCCTGTTCCAGGCGGCGGACGGCTTGGCTGCAGTGGCCTGCTTCAGGTGCATGAGCAGCCGCCGACCCGGGTCCCCGAGCTCGGCGGCGTCGGCGAGGGCCCGGTCCGCCCAGGCCTCGCCCGGGTTGAGCACCGGGTCCTCGATGCGGTCGAGCAGGGCCTGCAGCTCGGGCGAGTAGGCGTAGGTGTCCAGCATGGTGCGGCGCAGCAGCGCGACGAACGGACCCGGCAACCGGCCGTCGGCCTCCTGCTCCTCGCGCACCAGCGTGATCAGCTCGTGGTACTGGTGCAGCGAGCGGGCGGTGCCGAGCTCGTCCATCCGGCTCCGGCGCGCGATCTGAGCACGGCTCATGTCAGCCACCCACCAGCGGGACGAGCCGGAGGAA
Source organism: Streptomyces sp. NPDC002867 (assembly GCF_053591895.1). NCBI lineage: Bacteria > Bacillati > Actinomycetota > Actinomycetes > Kitasatosporales > Streptomycetaceae > Streptomyces > Streptomyces sp. NPDC002867. The sequence continues at coordinate 9,806 of NZ_JBSFUR010000048.1, forward strand.
GGTGACCTCGGTGGCGGCGCCGAGGTCGACGGTCTCGTCCAGCTCGGTGATCTGGCGGTCGCCGACGAGCACCAGGAAGCCGCCCTGACCGAAGGCCTCGACGGCACGCTCGCCCGCCCGCTCCCGGTCATCGCCCCCCGCGCCCGCCTCCTCGGCGGCGCGGCGCCGGATGAGCTCGCGCAGCGCGAGGCGCTCCTCGGCGACATGGAGTCCGAGGGCGTCACGCCGGGTTCCCGATGTCGTCTCGTCGACGAACCTCACGTGTGCCATGCCGGAAGAGTAGAAGCCCCCTCTGACAATCAGCCGCGGCGGGGCAACTCCCGCGCCCAGCCCCTGACCCGCGTCGCCACACCTGACTTGAACATGTTCAAAAGGAGGTCTACAGTCATGCCCATCAGCTTTTGAACATGTTCAAGGGAGGGTGGGGCATGGACCTCACTGTTGTCGCGTACGTCTCGTACCTGCTGATCAGCGTGGCGCTCACCATCTGGGTCGCCCGCACGCTCAGCCGGAACGGCAGGGTCTTCCTCGCCGACGTGCTCAAGGGGAACGAGAAGCTCGCCGACGCCGTCAACCACCTGCTGGTGGTCGGCTTCTACCTGGTCAACCTGGGCTTCGTCGCCCTCTATCTGAGGTCTTCCGAGGCGGTCACCGACGCACGCGGCCTCCTGGAGGCCCTGTCGGTGAAGATCGGCGTCGTGCTGCTGGTCCTCGGTGTGATGCACCTCGGCAACGTCTACGTGCTCAACAAGATCCGCCGACGCGGTGTCATGGAGCGCGAGCAGACCCCGCCGGTGGGACCGCAGGGCTGGACCCGGCAGTCCTCCGCCGACCCGTGGAAGGGACCGGCCGCCGGTCCCGCCGGGGCGTGACGGCGGTGGCCGCCCCGGTCCGCACACTGACCGTCCTCTACGACGCGAACTGCCCCCTCTGCGTCCACCTGCGCAGCTGGCTGCTGCGGCAGCGGCAGCTCGTCCCGCTGCGTGCCGTACCCGCCGGATCGGTGGAGGCGCAGCGCAGGTATCCGGAGCTCGATCACGCCCGGACGCTGCGGGAGATCACCGTGATCGGGGACAGCGGCCAGATCTACACCGGCCAGGCCGCCTGGGTGGTCTGCCTGTGGGCGCTGGCCGAGTACCGGTCCAGGGCCCACTGGCTGGCCACCCCCGCGGGGGCGCCGTTCGTCCGCGTGACCATGCTCGCCGCGGCCAAGTACCGCGAGGCCGTGGGCCGTCCCGGCACCGCGTCGCCCTGCGCAGAGCAGTGCGCCGTCCCCCGTTAGGCTCGGGCACCGTGACTGATCCGAAGGACCCCACCGAGGCCAAGGCTCCCAAGAGCGAGCAGACCCGCACGCTGATCCTGGAGACGGCGCTCCGCCTCTTCCAGGAACGTGGTTACGACAAGACCACGATGCGGGCCATCGCCAAGGAGGCCGGCGTCTCGGTGGGGAACGCGTACTACTACTTCGGCTCCAAGGAACACCTCGTCCAGGGCTTCTACGACCGGATCGCCGCCGAGCACCGCGCGGCGGTCCGGCCCGTTCTGGACAAGGAGACCGACTTCGAGGCGCGGATGGCGGGCGTCCTGACCGCCTGGCTGGACATCGCCGAGCCCTACCACGAGTTCGCGGCGCAGTTCTTCAAGAACGCCGCCGACCCCGAGAGCCCGCTCAGCCCCTTCTCCCCCGAGTCGGAGCACGCCCGCGAGGAGGCCATCGCCGTCCACCGCGAGGTCCTCGCGGGCTCGAAGGCGAAGGTGGCCGAGGAACTGCGGGACATCCTCCCGGAGCTGATGTGGCTCTCCCAGATGGGCCTCGTCCTGTACTGGGTGTTCGACCGCTCCGACAACAGCGAGCGCAGCCGGCGGCTGGCCGTCCGCGGCGCCCGGCTGACCGCCCGTGGTGTGGCGCTCGCCCGGTTCCGGGTGCTGCGGCCGCTGGTGCGCGAGGTGCACGAGCTGTTCACGGACTTCCTGCCCGGGATGGCGCACACCGTCGCCGCCCGCAAGGCGGGCGTCGACGGCTCGGACTCCGGCTCCGGCTCCGGCTCCGGCTCCCGGGACGCGGGCGGCGAGGACTGAGCGGACACCCGCCCGCGGTCACCGCCGGTCCGGCTCCCACAGCCTCCACACGCCCGCGCCGTCCGACAGGCACCGGGCGCGGGCCACGCCAGCCCGGCTGATCCCGCACCCCGTCACGCCTGGCGTGAGGCGAGCTCCACGACGGTGATGTCGGACGAGGCCCCGACGCGCACCGGCGGGCCCCACGCGCCCGCGCCGCGGGAGACGTACAACTGCGTGTCGCCGTATCGCTCCAGACCCGCGACGGTCGGATTGGCCAGGCCCGCGAGGAGGTTTCCCGGCCAGAGCTGGCCGCCGTGGGTGTGCCCGGACAGCTGGAGGTCCACGCCCTGCTCGACGGCGTCGTGGATGACGACGGGCTGGTGCGCGAGGAGGACGGCCGCGCGGGAGCGGTCGCGGTCACCGAGCGCCTTCGCGAAGTCGGGGCCCTGCCCCTCTCTCTCGCCCGCGACGTCGTCGACGCCGGCGAGGTCGAAACCGCCCGCGATCTCGACGCGTTCGTTGCGCAGCGGCCGCAGGCCCAGCTCGCGGACGTGGTCCACCCACGCGTCCGCGCCCGAGAAGTACTCGTGGTTGCCTGTCACGAAGAAGGCGCCGTCGCGCGAACGGAGCCCGGCGAGCGGCTCGGCAGCGGGCCCGAGGTCGGCGACGCTGCCGTCGACGAGGTCGCCCACGACGGCGACGAGGTCGGGCTGGGCCGCGTTGATGGAGTCGACGATGCGCTGCGTGTGGGCGCGGCCCAGGATGGGCCCGAGGTGGATGTCGCTGACGACGGCGATGCGGTAGCCGTGGGCGGCGCGGGGCAGCTTGGCGAGCGGAACGGTGACGCGCTTGACGCGAGGGCCGCGCAGGACGCCGTACGTGCCGTATCCGACGGTCCCCAGCGCGGCGGTGGCGGCCGCGCCGCCGACGACCCGCGCGACGAACAGCCGCCGCGAGAGCGCCCCGCGGGCCGCGTCGCCGGATATGGGTGCGTCCGTACGGGTCGCCTCGGACGCGGCGTCGCCCGTGTCCGGCGGGACGAGGGCCTTCGTCGCGACGGCCCCGTCGCCGGACGAGCTCGCGGGCCCGGCAGGAACAGCGGCCTCGGCGAGGACGCCGGCGGGCGCCTGCGAGACGGCGGCCGGGGTGGCGACCGGCCCGGCGGCGGAGGCGGGAGCACCCGCGGACGCGGCGTCGCCGGAGGCCGGTGCGCGACGGGCGAGGTAACGCCGCAGCACAGGGCGCACCGCCTCGCCCGCCACCAGCGCCAGCACCAGGTACAGCAGCACCGCGAGCCACAGGAAGCCGGGCCAGGCGACCGCCTGCTGCACCGCGAACGGTGCACCCGCGCGGCCGGACATCAGCGCGCCGAGCGACAGCAGCGGCAGCAACCACATCACCGCCGTGCCGACCCTGCGGGCGGTCCCGCCCGGCGCGGTCGTGTCGCGCACCAGCCGGCGCCACACGTACCAATGCACGCCCGCGAGCAGGGCGACGACCAGAATGATCACGAGCACGACGACAGCGACCACGAACGCGTTCCCCTACCCCTTGTGCGTGCGCTCATGGCGCAATGCGCGCAGACCGCGCAACCCGATGATGCCGATGGCCGTCCCCAGGACAAAGGACGTGATGGCGAGCAGCAGATGGACCCAGAAGTACCCGGTCGGGTCGCCCGCGTCGTCGAACGCGAGCCCACTGGCGTCCTGCCACAGGTTCTTGACGAAAGTGATCCAGATGAACCAGCTCCATACCCCGAACGCGAGCAGGAACCAGGACACGGGGCGGCTGAGCTTCATGAGTCAAGTATCGCGGGCGTCCGCCGAGCGGGCCTCGCGGGGTGCTCTGTCCCGGCGTCGCTCCCGGCGGGTCAGCGGGCCGATCTCCATATTTTCAGCAACGCCCTGTACGTTCTCGTCCGTGTCTGCTCTGTCTGCTGCCCTCAAACCGTTCGCGAGAAGAGCCGCGCTCGCCGCCGTGGCCTCCGCGATGCTGCCCGCCCTGACCGCCGCACCCGCGTCCGGGGCGACGCTCGACGACAAGCCAGGCACCAAACAGCCCAAGCCGCCGGCCACCATGTCGACGGTCGGAGGGGCCCAACTGGGCAAGCCGGGCACGCAGGTCCGACTCGGCGCGGGCGCGCCGGTCCTGCCGAAGGACGTCAGCGGCCGTTCGTGGATCGTCGCGGACGCCGAGAGCGGCGACGTGCTCGCCGCCCACAACGCACACTGGCGCCTGCCCCCCGCCTCGACGATGAAGATGCTCTTCGCGGACACAGTGCTGCCCAAGCTGCCCAAGAACACCGTTCACCGGGTGACCGCCCAGGACCTCGCGGACGTCGGCGAGGGCAGCAGTCTCGTCGGGGTCAAGGAGGACCACACCTACACGGTCCACGACCTGTGGCTCGGCGTGTTCCTGCGCTCCGGCAACGACGCCGTGCACGTGCTGACGGAGATGAACGGCGGCATGGCCAAGACGGTCCAGGACATGCAGGCGCACGCCGACGAGCTGCAGGCACTCGACACGCGCGTCGTCTCCCCGGACGGCTACGACGCCCCCGGTCAGGTCTCCTCCGCGTACGACCTCACGCTGATCGCCCGCAGCGGCATGCAGAAGAAGGACTTCCGCGAGTACTCCTCCACGGTCCGCGCGAGCTTCCCCGGGGAGCAGAAGGAGGGCGAGGAGCGCGACTCTTTCGAGATCCAGAACACCAACCGCCTGCTCACCGGGGCCGTCGGGATCGAGCCGTACAAGGGCATCGCGGGCATCAAGAACGGCAACACCACGCACGCCGGAGCGACGTTCACCGGTGTCGCCGAACGGGACGGCCGGGTCCTGCTCGTGACGGTCATGAACCCGGAGTCCGAGGAGAGCCAGGCCGTCTACAAGGAGACCGCCCGGCTGTTCGACTGGGGCTTCGCGGCGGCCGGCAAGGTGACCCCGGTGGGTGAACTGGTGCCGCCGAAGTCGGCCGGGACGGCTCCGACGCCCGAGCCGGTCAAGGACGGCAAGGGGGCGCCCGTGAAGCCCGTGGCCGCCGCCCAGCACGGCTCGGGCGGCATGGGCATCGCGCTCGCCGTCGCGGCCGGCGTGCTGGTGCTGGTGGCCGCAGGCGCGTTCCTCGTCAAGCGGCGCTGGCCGCTTCCCGAGAGGATGCGCCGCCTCCCGCGCTCCTGACGTCGTCGCCGTCGCCGCTGCTCCGCGTCGCCGTCCAGGCGGCGCAGAACAGCAGCAGTTTGGCGGTGAAGTTGATCCAGAGCAGGAGCGCGATCGGCACGCCGAAGGCGCCGTACATGCTGCGGGTCGCGACGCCCTGCATGTAGCCGCCGAGCAGCATCTTGAGCAGTTCGAAGCCGACCGCGCCGATCAGGGCGGCCACGACCAGCCGGTGGCGCGGCGGCTGCACACCGGGCAGCAGCGTCAGGACGTAGAGCAGGATCAGGAAGTCGGCGAGCACGGCGACCACGAGGGCGGCGATGCGCAGGAGGACGCCGCCGATCCCGCCCTCCTCCAGGTCCAGCCTCTCCGCGCTCCAACCGACCGCCGTGGAGCCGAGCGCGGAGGCGGCGAGCGAGGCCAGACCGATGCCTCCGAGGCCGGCCAGCACGCCCGCGTCCTTGAGCTTGCGGACCAGCGGATTGCCCTCGTCCTGGTCGTCGAGCTCCCACACGGCCCGCAGACAGTCCCGTATCGAGCCGACCCAGCCGATGCCGGTGAGCAGCAGCAGGGCGCCGGCGACCGCCCCCACCGTGCCCGCGTTGGCGACGAGGCCGTTGATGTCGACCTGGTCGGAGATGCCCGGCACCTGGTCGGAGATCTTGTTCTTCAGCGTGTCCAGCGCTTCCTGGTCGAGCAGCCCGGCACCGATCGCGGCGGCCACCGTGATCAGCGGGAAGAGGGCGAGGAAGCTGAGGAACGTGACGGCCGCGGCCAGCCGCGTCCAGTGCACCCGCTCCAGGGTCTCGTAGCTGCGCCAGGCGTGCGTGCGCATCAGGCGGGCGGCGAGCGGGCCGACGACGGGGAGCTTGATCAGCCAGTCCATGCCGTACGCCTACCCGGCGATCGCGCCGCCAGTGCCCCGACCTGCCGGTACGGCGGCGAGGCAGTCAGGCGGTGGTGGCCCGCTCGTCGACCGGTGCGCCCTGAGCGGGGACTCCGGGGACGCCGCCCCCGAAGGCGAAGGTGCGCAGCTTGCGCCACACGCCGTCCGCGCCCTGCTCGTACAGGGCGAAGGAGGCGCAGGTCCACTCGGCGGCGTACTCCGACAGCTCCTCGTACGCCCGGTCCATCGCCTCCTCGGAGATGCCGTGGGCGACGGTGACATGCGGGTGGTACGGGAACTGCAGCTCGCGCACCAGCGGGCCGGACGCGTCCCGCACCCGCTGCTGGAGCCACCAGCAGGCCGAGCCGCCTTCGACGACCTGGACGAAGACGACGGGCGACAGCGGGCGGAACGTGCCCGTGCCGGACAGGCGCATCCGGAACGATCGCCCGGCCGCCGCGACGGCCGCGAGGTGCGCCTCCACCGCGGGCAGCGCGGCGGAGTCGACCTCGGTCGGCGGCAGGAGGGTGACGTGAGTCGGAATGCCGTGCGCGGCGGGATCCCCGAAGCCCGCACGCCGCTCCTGGAGCAGGCTGCCGTACGGCTCCGGGACCGCGATCGAAACGCCGAGCGTTACGGTCCCCACGTCGTTCTCCTCAGTCTCGGTGCGCGGGCTGCTGTCGACAGCCTGCGCGGGTGTGCAGCGCCAGTGTGGCGGCTGTACCGCCGGTTCGGCCAGAGTCCTTGGACACAGGTCCTTCGACTCCTTCCGCCCGGCGGCCTTCCGGTGTGCGCTCGGTGCGCGTCCGGGCGCGCTCGGTGCTCGCCGGTCCTCGCGCTCAGTGCTTGGCGGGGAGGAAGCCCACCCGCTCGTACGTGGTGGCCAGCGTCTCCGCGGCCACCGCGCGGGCCTTCTCCGCGCCCTTGGCCAGGATGGAGTCCAGCGTCTCCGTGTCGTCCAGGTATTCCTGTGTCCGGGTGCGGAACGGTGTGACGAATTCGACCATCACCTCGGCGAGGTCCGTCTTGAGCGCACCGTAGCCCTTGCCCTCGTACTTCCGCTCCAGATCGGCCACAGCCGTACCCGTGAGGGTGGAGTAGATGCTGAGCAGGTTGCTGATGCCCGGCTTCTCGACCGCGTCGAAACGGATCACGGTGTCCGTGTCGGTGACCGCGCTCCTGACCTTCTTCGCGGTCGTCTTCGGCTCGTCGAGCAGGTTGATGAGGCCCTTCGGCGTGGAGGCCGACTTGCTCATCTTGATCGACGGGTCCTGGAGGTCGTAGATCTTCGCCGTCTCCTTGAGGATGTGCGGCGCGGGGACGGTGAACGTGTCGCCGAAGCGGCCGTTGAAACGCTCGGCCAGGTCGCGGGTCAGCTCGATGTGCTGGCGCTGGTCCTCGCCGACCGGGACCTCGTTGGCCTGGTACAGCAGGATGTCCGCGACCTGCAGGATCGGGTACGTGAACAGGCCGACCGAGGCGCGATCGGCGCCCTGCTTGGCGGACTTGTCCTTGAACTGCGTCATCCGGGACGCCTCGCCGAAGCCCGTCAGGCAGTTCATCACCCACGCCAGCTGGGCGTGCTCGGGCACATGGCTCTGCACGAACAGCGTGCAGCGCTCAGGGTCGAGCCCCGCGGCGAGCAGCTGGGCGGCGGCGAGCCTGGTGTTGGCACGCAGCTCGGCGGGGTCCTGCGGCACGGTGATCGCGTGCAGGTCCACGACCATGTAGAACGCGTCGTGGGACTCCTGGAGGGCCACCCACTGGCGGACGGCGCCGAGGTAGTTGCCGAGGTGGAACGAGCCGGCGGTGGGCTGGATTCCGGAGAGCACACGAGGTCGACGCTGCATGGCGGTGCCATTCCCCTGAGGGTGGTGGTGGGCGACGGGCGGGCGAACTGAGGCCATGCTCCACATTCTCTCAGGTGTGGAACCGACGTCCGGCCGCCGGTGCATTCCTTGCACGAGGCAGGGGGAGGGGTTCGGACGGTGGCTGCTGCGGAGCGTGGCCGATGAGACGAGGAACACAGTGCGCTCCGCCGTGCGGGCCGCGCCGTCGCCGGTCGTGAGGCGCTCCTGCTCGGCGGCGAGCCGCCGGCTCCGGGGCGGGCGGTCCGGCGCCGTGGGCGCAGCGCAGCCCGTCCACGGAGCCGGAAGCCGACGGCAGCGGCGTCGAGCTCCGCGGACGGACGGTGGTGGGCCGGGCCGGGACGCCAGGACCGGCCCGGCCGACCGGCTGTCCGGGCCGCCGGCCGGACCGGGACCGGACCGCCCCGGAACCGACCCGGACCGGCCGCCTCGGGCTACGCGGGCAGGCCCGGTGCCGGGTGCGCCGACATCAGGTCGGACACCTCCGCGCGGATCGCGGCCAGCGCGGTCTCGTCGCCCTTGGCCGCCGCCGCGACACCGCGGTCGATCCACTCGGCGACCGCGGCCATGTGCTCCGTGCGAAGGCCGCGGGAGGTCAGCGACGGGGTGCCGATGCGGATGCCGGACGGGTCGAACGGCTTGCGCGGGTCGAAGGGCACGGTGTTGTAGTTCACGACGATCCCGGCCCGGTCGAGCGCCTTGGCCGCCACCTTGCCGGGGACGTCCTTGGAGGTGAGGTCGATCAGGATCAGGTGGTTGTCGGTACCGCCGGAGACCAGGTCGAAGCCGCGCGCGAGCAGCTCGGCGGCGAGCGCCTCGGCGTTGGCCACGACGGCGTGGGCGTAGTCGCGGAAGGAGGGCTGGGCCGCCTCGTGGAGGGCGACGGCGATCGCGGCGGTGGTCTGGTTGTGCGGGCCGCCCTGGAGACCCGGGAAGACGGCCTTGTCGACGGCCTTGGCGTGCTCCTCGCGGCACATCAGCATGGCGCCGCGCGGCCCGCGCAGGGTCTTGTGGGTGGTGGTGGACACGACGTCGACGTGCGGCACGGGCGACGGGTGGGCGCCGCCCGCGATGAGACCGGCGATGTGGGCGACGTCGGCGACCAGCACCGCGCCGACCTCGCGTGCGATCCCGGCGAAGGCGGCGAAGTCGATGGTGCGGGGCAGCGCGGTGCCGCCGCAGAAGATGACCTTGGGCCGCTCCTTGAAGGCGAGGTCGCGCACCTGGTCGAAGTCGATGAGCCCGTCGTCGTGGCGCACGCCGTACTGCACACCGCGGAACCACGTGCCGGTGGCCGAGACGCCCCAGCCGTGCGTGAGGTGGCCGCCCATCGGCAGCGCCATGCCCATCACGGTGTCGCCGGGCTGGGCGAAGGCGAGGTAGACGGCGAGGTTGGCCGGGGAGCCGGAGTAGGGCTGGACGTTGGCGTGGTCGACGCCGAAGAGGGACGTGGCACGGGCGACGGCGAGCCGTTCGACCTGGTCGATGTTCTGCTGGCCCTCGTAGTAGCGGCGGCCCGCGTAGCCCTCGCTGTACTTGTTCTGCAGGACCGTGCCGGATGCCTCCAGCACGGCGGCCGAGACGTAGTTCTCGCTGGGGATCAGTCGCAGGGTGTCGGCCTGGAGCAGTTCCTCGGCGCCGACGAGGGCGGCGAGTTCGGGGTCGGCGGCGGCGAGCGCGGGGTGCGGCAGGGGAAGGGCCATGGTGTCCTCCGGGACGGTCCGTGACATCGGTCGTGGTCCCGGGGTGCCCAGGCGATCGACACCACGCGTTACTTCCCCGCGCGGCTTCCTCGGGGTCGGTTCCCCGTACGCCAGTCGCCGCACGTACCGCCCACCCTAGCCCCTCCCCGGCCGATCGTGCCGGGCTCGCGTGCCCTGGCACGCACATCCGCTGATCCGGCGGGATCGACCGGACAGGGCCTAGCGGGCACGCCGACAGCCCGGTTTACCCGTCCGCATGGCGAGCGACGATAGAAACGGGAGCAAACCCCCGGATCCGGGCACCCTCCAGGGGGCGCCGTCCCTCGCAGGCTGGTCCGTCCCGACGATCGGAGCACCCGTGTCGACCACGAGTTCCGCCTTCGCCTCCGCGGAGGCGCACACCGCGCACAACTACCACCCCCTCCCGGTCGTCGTCGCCTCGGCCGACGGCGCCTGGATGACCGACGTCGAGGGGCGCCGGTTCCTCGACATGCTCGCCGGCTACTCGGCCCTGAACTTCGGCCACGGCAACCGCCGGCTGATCGACGCGGCCAAGGCCCAGATGGACCGGGTCACGCTCACCTCCCGCGCCTTCCACCACGACCGGTTCGGGGACTTCTGCGCCCAACTGGCCGAGCTGTGCGGCATGGAGACGGTGCTGCCGATGAACACCGGCGCGGAGGCGGTGGAGACGGCGGTGAAGACCGTGCGGAAGTGGGGCTACCGGGTCAAGGGCATCCCCCAGGGCCAGGCGAAGATCATCGTCGCGGCGAACAACTTCCACGGCCGCACGACCACGCTGATCAGTTTCTCGACCGACCACGAGGCCCGGGCGGACTACGGCCCGTACACGCCCGGCTTCGAGATCGTGCCGTACGGCGACCTGACCGCGCTCGAGGCGGCCATGTCCGCGAACACGGTGGCGGTGCTCCTGGAGCCCGTCCAGGGCGAGGCCGGGGTGCTGGTCCCGCCGCACGGCTACCTCCCCGGAGTGCGCCGGCTCACCCGGGAGCGCGGAGTGCTGTTCGTGGCGGACGAGATCCAGTCGGGCCTGGGGCGGACGGGAAAGACGTTCGCGTGCGAGCACGAGGGAGTCGTGCCGGACGTGTACGTGCTGGGCAAGGCGCTCGGCGGCGGTGTGGTGCCGGTGTCGGCGGTCGTCTCGTCCGCCGAGGTCCTCGGGGTGTTCCGGCCGGGCGAGCACGGGTCGACGTTCGGCGGCAATCCGCTGGCCTGCGCGGTGGCGCTGGAGGTCATCGCGATGCTGCGCACCGGCGAGTTCCAGGCACGGGCGGCCGCACTGGGCGAGCACCTGCACCGTGAACTCCGCCTGCTGGCGGAGAGCGGCGTCGTGACGGAGGTGCGCGGGCGCGGGCTGTGGGCGGGTGTGGACGTCGCGCCGGGCCTGGGCACGGGCCGGGAGATCTCGGAGAAGCTGATGGACCGCGGTGTTCTCGTCAAGGACACCCACGGTGCGACGATCCGGATCGCGCCCCCGCTGGTGATCAGCAAGGAGGACCTGGACTGGGGACTCGACCAGCTCCGGGCGGTCCTCACGGAGTGAGCCGCGACCCGCGCGGTTCACCCGCCGCGGGCATTCGCCGGCCGGCCCCCTCCAGGCCGCCGCCGGCCGTCGGGGCCCCGGCTACTCCAGCGACTTGCACAGCGCCTCCAGCGCTCCCGCCCAGGCGCTGTCCGGCGGCGTCGCGTACCCGACGACGAGTCCCTCACGGTCGGCGGCGCGCGCGTCGGCGTGGCGGAAGTTCGAGAGGCCGTGCAGCGCGAGGCCGTGCCAGGCGGCGGAGCGGACGGCCTGGCGCTCGGTGCCCGGCGGGAGTTCGAGCACCGCGTGCAGCCCGGCGGCGATCCCGCTGACGCGGACGGCGGGGGCACGCTCCGCCAGCGCCGCCACCAGCTGGTCGCGCCGCCGCCGGTAGCGCAGCCGCATCCCGCGTACGTGCCGGTCGTACGCGCCCGAGGCGATGAACTCCGCCAGCGTCAGCTGGTCCAGCGCGCCGGAGGTCCACTCCTCGCGGCCCTTGGCCTCCAGGGCCTCGCCGACCATGCTCTCCGGCAGCACCATCCACCCCAGCCGCAGCCCCGGCGCAAGGGACTTGCTCGCCGTGCCCATGTAGACGACGCGTTCGGGGTCGAGTCCCTGGAGGGCGCCGACGGGCTGGCGGTCGTAGCGGAACTCGCCGTCGTAGTCGTCCTCGAGAATCAGGCCGCCCGTCCTGCGCGCCCAGTCGACGGCCGCGGCGCGCCGGTCGGGATGCAGGGGAACGCCCAGCGGGAACTGGTGCGCGGGCGTCATCAGCACCGCGCCCACGCCCCGCATCCCGCCCAGCCCCTCCGTGCACGTGCCGGCGTCGTCGAAGGGCAGAGCGGGCGTGCCGAGCCCGGCCCCGGTCAGCAGGTTCCAGTGGACGTCGAGCCCGTAGGACTCGACGGCCACCTCCCGCACCCGCCGTTGCCTGAGGATCCTGCCCACCAGCATCAGGCCGTGGACGAAGCCGTTGCAGACGACGACCCGTTCGGGCGCGGCGTACACACCGCGCGCGCGGGCCAGGTAGTCGGCGAGCACGGTCCGCAGTTCGATGCGTCCGCGCGGGTCGCCGTAGCCGAACGCCTCGTGGGGCGCGGCGGTCAGCGCCCTGCGCGCGGCCTTGAGCCATTCCGCGCGCGGGAACGACGCGAGGTCGGGGCTGCCCGGCTTCAGGCTGTAGGCGGGCCCGCGGCGTGCGGGCCGCGCCCGCACCCGGGTCTCCCCCGACGGCGGCTTGCGCGGCGCGGATCTCTGGGCGACCCGGGTTCCCGAGCCCTGCTGTGCGACGAGCCAGCCCTCGGCGGCCAGTTCCGCGTAGGCGTCGGCGACGGTGTTGCGGGCGACGCCCAGGTCGGCGGCGAGGGAGCGGGACGACGGCAGCCGGGTGCCGGGCATGAGCCTGCCGGTGCGGACCGCCTCCCGCAGGGCGTCCATGAGTCCGCTGCGCAGCCGGGTGCCACGCAGTTCCAGATGCAGGTCGGCCCCGAAAGTGGCCCAGGAATCCGTCATGAGAATGGACCATACCGCTGAGCCACACGGCCCGTACGGTCGTAGCCATGACGACGAACGACACGTACGCCACCGAGGTCCAGCCGCGTATCCGCGTCTCCGAACTCCTCCCCGACGTCTACAAGGCCGTGGTCCGGCTGGACGGGGCCGCCCGGAAGAACCTCGACCCGACCCTGCTGGAACTGGTGAAGATCCGCGCCTCGCAGATCAACCACTGCGCGTTCTGCCTCGACATGCACAGCAAGGACGCGCTGGCCGCGGGCGAGTCGGTGGAGCGGATCGTGCAGCTGAGCGCGTGGGAGGAGTCGCGGCACTTCTACACCGAGAAGGAGCTCGCCGCACTCGAACTGACCGAGGCGGTGACCGTGCTGACGGACGGTTTCGTGCCCGACGAGGTCTACGAGAAGGCGGCCAAGCACTTCGACGAGACCGAACTGGCCCATCTCATCGCGTCGATCGCGGTGATCAACCTCTGGAACCGCTTCGGCGTGACCGGCCGGCTCGCCCCCGGCCACTACGCTCCCGGCTCGCTGAAGCACTGAAGGTGCGTGAGATGACCGCAACCGCTGGGGCGTTCCGCGCCCTTCACCACGGACGCGACGCCGGTGATCCGCTCGTCCTGCCAGGGCCGTGGGACGCGGCGAGCGCCCGTGCGTTCGCCGACGCGGGCTTTCCCGCCCTCGCAACGCCGAGCGCGGGGGTCTCGGCGTCCCTCGGCCACGATGACGGCGAGGCCCCGCCGGACGAGATGTTCTCAGCCGTCGCCCGTATCGCACGGGCCGTCACCGTCCCCGTGAGCGCCGATGTCGAGGACGGCTACGGCCTGCCGCCGAAGGAGCTGGTGGAACGGCTGCTGGAGACGGGCGCGGTGGGCTGCAACATCGAGGACACGGACCGCGCGACGAAGAGGTTCAAGGACCCGCACCGGCACGCCGCCTGGCTGGCGGAGATCCGCGCGGAGGCGGGTGACGCGCTGTTCGTCAACGCCCGCGTCGACACGTTCCTGCGCGCGGTGAGCGACCCGGCGGAGGCCGTCGCCCGCATCCGGCTGTATGTCGAGGCGGGCGCGGACTGTGTCTACCCGATCGGTGTGCCGTCCGGGCAGCTGCCGCTGCTGCGTGCTGCCACCGAGGCCCCGATCAACGTGTTCGCGCCCGCGTCCGACCCGCCGGTGGCCGAGCTCGGCCGACTGGGCGCGACCCGGATCACCTTCGGCCCCGGCCTGCATCACCGTGCGCAGGCGGCGGTGGCGGACATCGCCCGAGAGCTGCGCGGCGCAGGTCCTGCCGCCGTGCTCTGAAGACGCGCGACCGTGTCGGGCGTCACGGCGGCCGGGGCCGGGGCGATCCGCTGACGGTCCCGTGGCCCGCCGCCCCTCAGGGCTGACGGGCCCGCGGGACCGTCCGGTCGTCACTTCGGAAGCCAGGCCTTCCACGTCGACTCGTTCGCCTTGACCCACTTCTCGGCCGCGGCCTCGGGGGACATCTTCTCCCCGGCGATCATCTGCGCGACCTCGTTCTGCTGCTCGGTCGTCCACCTGAAGTTCTTCAGGAACTCGGCGGCGTCCCCGCCGTTCTTCGCGAAGTCCGCGTTGAGGAACTTCTGCAGCGGGGTGTTGGGGTAGGCGCAGGCGACCTTCTTCGGGTCGGCGTCGCAGCCCTCCTTGTACTCGGGGAGCTTGACCTCGACCAGGTCGACCTCGGCGTTCAGCCACTGCGGCGTCCACCAGTACGTGAGGAAGGGCTTCTTGTCCTTCACGTACTTCTTGATGGCCGTGATCTGCGCCGCCTCGGAACCCGCGTAGTTGGTCTTCAGGTTCAGGCCGAGGTTCTTGATGATCGCGTCGTCGTTGGTGACGTAGTCCGGCGAACCCTCCAGGATCTCGCCCTTGCCGCCGCTCTCGGCAGTCGCGAGCTCCTTGGCGTACTTGTCGAGGTTCTTCCAGTCCGTCACGTCGGGGTGCGCGTCGGCGAAGTACTTGGGCACGAACCAGCCGATATGCCCGGTGACACCGAGGTCGCCGCCCTTGACGACGGTCTTCTTGTCCTCGACGTACCGCTTCTCCTCCTTGGGGTGTCCCCAGTCCTCCATGATCGCGTCGATGTCGCCCTTCGAGAGCGCGTCCCAGGCGAGGACCTCGCCCATCTGCTGGGACTTGACCGTGTAGCCGAGCTCCTTCTCCAGGATGTGCTCGGCGACGGCCGTGTTGGCCTGCGCGCCGACCCAGGAGGGGACGGTCAGCTTCACCGTCTTGTCGCCGTCGGCCGCGTCCTGGCTCTTGCCGGTCTCGGCGGCACTGCACGCGCTGAGCGAGAGGACGCCCAGGGCGCCGACGACGGCGGTGGCGGTACGGAGGGTTCTGGTGCGGTTTCGCATGAGGGGGCTCCTGCTGTGGGTGACGGGGACGTCAGTGGTGGTCAGGGGGCGTTCCGGACGGATCAGGGACGCTTGCGGGCCGTGGGCTGCGTGACCCGGTCGAGTACGAGACCGAGGCAGACGATCGCCACACCTGCGGTCATCCCGAGGCCCATCTCGCCGCGGGACAGGCCCTTGACGACGTCGTAGCCGAGCGCTCCGCCGCCGACGAGTGCGCCGACGACGACCACGGCCAGGACCAGTACGACGCCCTGGTTGACGGCGAGCTGGAGAGCCGGCCGGGCGAGCGGCAGCTGAACCTGGAAGAGCTGCTGCCGTGTCGAGGCGCCGAGTGAGCGCGCCGCCTCCATCGCTGCGGGGTCGACCTCGCGCAGGCCCTGTGCGGTGATGCGCACGACCGCGGGCAGCGCGTAGACGACGGCCGCGATGATGGCCGACGCCCTGGTGACGCCGAAGAGCGCCACGACCGGGATGAGGTAGACGAACTGCGGCATCGTCTGCATGGCGTCGAGGACGGGCCTCAGCCAGCGTTCCAGCCGCCCGGCACGGGCGCACACGACGCCCGCGAGGACGCCGAGGACCAGTGTGACGACCAGCGCGGCCAGTACCTGGGAGAGCGTGTCGAGGGACTTCGTCCACACCCCGAGCACACCGATCGCCGACATCGCGAGCGTGGCCGTCAGAGCCGTCGCCCAGGTGCCGACGAGCCATGCCAGACCGGCGACGATCAGCAGGACCGCCCACCAGGGCAGCAGGACGAGGCCGTCCCGCAGCGGGTTGAGGACCCACAGGGTGAACTGCTCCGACCACGTCTCGGTGCCGCCGAGCACCGGGACGCCGGAGGAGACGTGGGCGGTGATCCAGCCCTGTGCCTTGTTCACGGGGGTGGAGATGTCGAACGTCCAGGCCTCGGGCCAGGCGGTGCCGACGAGGAATCGCGCCGACACCGCCGCGACGACACCCGCCGCGACCAGGGCCCAGCCCGAGCGGCCGTGCAGCGGTCCGTCGCCCGGCGTGCTGTGACCGATGCGGTCGCCGGCCGCCGCGGTGGTGCGGTCGAGCCAGATCGCGATCAGCACGATCGGGACACCGGCGGCCAGCGCCTTGCCGACGTCGACGGTGGACAGTGCCGAGTAGACCTCTTCGCCGAGGCCGCCCGCGCCGACGAGCGCGGCGATGACGACCATCGACAGCGCCATCATGATCGTCTGGTTGAGGCCGAGGAGCATCTGCTGACGGGCGAGCGGCAGCCGGGCCGTCCGCAGGCGCTGCCACGCGCTCGCGCCGAGCGAGGCGGACGCCTCGAGCACCGAGGGGTCCGCGCCGCGCAGTCCGAGCGCCGTCAGGCGGGCCATGGGCGGGGCGGCGTAGATGACGGTGCAGAACAGCGCGGCTGGTGTGCCGGTGCCGAAGACCAGCACGAAGGGCAGCAGGTACGCGAAGGCAGGCAGCACCTGCATGGTGTCGAGCACCGGCCGCAGCGCGCGGTTGATCCGGTCGGACAGACCGGCCGCCAGGCCGATCAGCACACCGAGCAGCGCGGCGACCGCCACGGCGACGACCATCAGCGCGATGGTGAGAAGCGTGGCGTTCCACATGCCCAGCAGTCCGCACAGGGCGAACGCGCCGAAGGCGGTCGCGGCGACCTTGACACCGCTGCGTCCCAGCCCGGCGGCACGCCAGGCGAGGAGGACTCCGGCGGCGAGCACCCCGACCCAGCCGATCGAACTCAGCAGGTCGTACACGCCACCGACCGCGTCGGTGGCCGTGTTGGACAGGTGCAGCAGGAAGTACAGGAACAGCGGGTGGGTGTCGCGGTTGTCGACGACCCACCGGTTGGCGTCGTCGAGCGGCCCGGAGATGTCGATGTGCAGGGCGGCCGGCCAGCTGCCGCTGCCCCACAGGGCGATCCCGGCGGGCACCAGCACGACCGCGAGGGCGGCGAGCGCCAGCAGCTTGGCTTTCACGGGGTGGCGCAGGATGTCGCGGAGCGGCTGCCCGGTGATCCCCTTCTTCTCCGCGGCGGGCGCGGACACGGCGGCGGTCATCGAGACCACCGTCCCTCAGTACTTCGGCGGGCTGTCGAGTGCTGTCGGGGTATCACGCGGCGACCTCCTTGGGGTCGGTCGTGCCCGCCACGACCGCCAGCAGGTCCGCGTGGCCGACGATGCCCAGGCACCGGCCGTCCTCGACGACGCGGGCCGTTTTTCCGGTACGTGCCACGGCCTCGATCGCCTCGAAGACGGTCGCGCCGGGGGCCAGCGCCGGCCCTCCCTCGGCCTCGTCCCCGTCAGCGGGGCGCATCGCGGTGCGCACGGTCATGACCTGCTCGCGCGGCACGTCCCGTACGAAGTCCCGTACGTAGTCGTCGGCGGGATCGCCCACGATCTCCTCGGGCGTCCCGAGCTGCACGATCCGGCCGTCCCGCATCAGCGCGATGCGGTCGCCGAGCTTGAGCGCCTCGCTCAGGTCGTGCGTGATGAAGACCATCGTGCGGCCCTCCTCGCGGTGCAGCCGTACGACCTCCTCCTGCATGTCCCGCCGGATGAGCGGGTCGAGCGCGCTGAACGGCTCGTCGAACAGCAGGACTTCCGGGTCGACGGCCAGCGCGCGGGCCAGCCCCACGCGCTGCTGCTGGCCGCCCGACAGCTGGCCGGGGCGGCGGTGCTCCATGCCCTCGAGGCCGACCTTCGCCACGACATCGGCGGCACGCGAGCGGCGCGCGGCCCTGCCCATGCCCTGGATCTCCAGCCCGTAGGCGACGTTGTCGAGGACCGAGCGGTGCGGCAGCAGCCCGAAGTGCTGGAAGACCATGGCGGCGCGGTGACGGCGCAGTTCACGCAGTCGCCCGGCGTCCATGGACAGCACGTCCTCGCCGTCGATGGCGATCGAGCCGGACGTGGGCTCGATGAGACGGGTCAGGCAGCGCACGAGGGTGGACTTGCCGGACCCGGACAGGCCCATGACGACGAAGACCTCGCCCTTGCGGACGTCGAAGGACACATCGCGCACGGCGGCGGTGCATCCGGTGCGTTCCCGCAGTTCGGCGGGGGCGAGAGCGCCCAGCGCGGGGTCGGCGGGCACCCGGTCGGCCTTCGGTCCGAAGACCTTCCACAGGTCGCGTATGGAAAAGACGGGCGGCGGCGGAGTGTTCATCAGGCATTGCCTTCCAGCAGGTCAGCGCATTTCTCCCCGACCATCAGCACGCCGATCATCGGGTTGACGGCGGTCATGGTCGGGAAGACGGAGGCGTCGGCGATCCGTACGCCGTCGAGCCCCCGGATCCTCAGGTCGGGTGTGACGACGGCGAGTTCGTCGTCGGCGGCGCCCATCCGGCAGGTGCCGGCGGGGTGGTAGACGGTGTGCGCGACCTTGCGCGCGTACTCGCTGAGCTCCTCGTCCGAGGTGACCTCGGGTCCCGGGCAGACCTCCCGCTTCAGCCAGCCGGCCAGCGGCTCCTGGGCCGCGATGCGCCGGGCGATGCGGATGCCGTCGACGAGGGTGCGGCCGTCGTAGTCGTCCTCGTCGGTGAAGTACCGGAAGTCGAGGGCGGGCTTGACCTCGGGGTCCGCGCTGGTCAGGTACAGCCGGCCGCGGCTCCTCGGCTTGGGGATGTTCGGGGTCATCGACACGCCGTGCGCGGGGCGTTCGTAGCCCAGGCGCTCCGGATTGTCGGTGAACGGGACCTGGTAGAAGTGGAACATCAGGTCGGGCCCGTCCGAGGCGGGGTCCCGGCGGACGAACAGACCGGCGTCGCTGTCCATCGCCGAGTTCTCGGGGATCGGCCCGTGGGTCTCCCACACGATGACGGACTCCGGGTGGTCGAGCAGGTTCTCGCCGACGCCCGGCAGGTCGTGGACGACGGGGATGCCGAGCTTCTCCAGGTCGGCGCGCGGCCCGATGCCGGAGTGCATGAGCAGCCTCGGGGTGTCCACGGCGCCCGCGCACACGAGGACTTCGCGCCGGGCGCGTACGAGGTGCTCCTCGCCGTCTTTGGTGCGCACGTGCACGCCGGTGGCCCGGGCGCCCTCGAGCCCCAGGCGGAACGCCCAGGTCTCCAGGGCGATGTGCAGGTTCGGCCGGTCGAGGAAGGGGTGCAGGTAGGCGACCGAGGCCGAGGAGCGCTTGTTGTTCTCCGGGTGGTACGCGAGGTCGAAGAAGCCGACGCCCTCGTGGAACGGCTTGCTGTTGAAGCCCTCGATGCGCGGCACCTCGAGCGCGGTCTGCGCGGCGTCGACGAAGTCGCGGGCGATGGCGTTCCGGTCGGCCTCGTCGACGGGGACGATGTTGTTGCGCAGCTTGGCGAAGTACGGGTCCATCGACGCGGCGTCCCAGCCCTCGGCGCCCGCCTCGGCCCACTCGTCCCAGTCGGACGGCAGCGGCTTGAAGGCGATGAGGGTGTTGTGGGAGGAGCAGCCGCCGAGCACGCGGGCGCGGCTGTGGCGGATGTGCGAGTTGCCGCGGGGCTGCTCGGTGGTCGGGTAGTCGTAGTCCAGTTCGCCCCCGAGGAGTCCCATCCAGCGGCGCAGGGTGAGCACGTCGTCGCGGCCGACGTCGCTGGGGCCGCCCTCGATGACGGCGACGGTGACGTCGGGGTCCTCGGTGAGCCGGGAGGCGATCACGGATCCGGCCGTGCCGCCGCCGACGACGACATAGTCGTACACGGTGTGGTGCTCGGTCATGTGCTGTTCTCTCCGCTCAGCCCGCGAACCAGCGCACGGGGCGCGGGGCGAGGTTCTGGTAGATGTGCTTGGACTCGCGGTACTCGGCGAGACCCGTCGGGCCCAGCTCACGGCCGGTGCCCGACTTTCCGAAGCCGCCCCACTCCGCCTGCGGGAGGTAGGGGTGGAAGTCGTTGATCCACACGGTGCCGTGGCGCATCCGCCCGGCGACGCGGCGGGCGCGGCCGGCGTCGGCGGTCCACACGCCGCCCGCGAGGCCGTACTCGGTGTCGTTGGCGAGGGCGACGGCCTCGTCCTCCGTACGGAACGTCTCGACGGTGAGGACCGGCCCGAAGATCTCCTCACGGACGACCCGCATCCGGCGGTTGCACCGGTCGAGGACCGTGGGGCGGTAGAAGTAGCCAGGGCCGTCCGGACGTTCGCCGCCCGCCCTGAGCACCGCGCCCTCCTGCAGCGCGGACGCGACGAAGTCCTCGGTCCTCGCGAGCTGCTGTGCGGAGACGAGCGGGCCGCACTCGACACCCTTGTCGGTGCCGCGTCCGAGCCGGATCTTCTCGGCGCGGCGGGCGAGTTCGGCGACGAAGCGCTCGCGCAGGGACTCCTCGACGATGAGGCGCGATCCGGCGGAGCAGACCTGGCCGCTGTGGATGAAGGCGGCGTTGAGCGCCTGGTCGACGGCGGTGTCGAAGCCTTCCTCGGTCGCGCAGGCGTCGGCGAAGACGACGTTGGGGTTCTTGCCGCCGAGTTCGAGGGCCACCTTCTTGACGGTGTCGGCGGCGGCGCGGGCGACCTTGGTGCCGCTGACGAGCCCGCCGGTGAAGGACACGAGGTCCACGTCGGGGTGCTCGGCGAGGCGTGCGCCGACGGTGTCGCCGGGACCGGTGACGAGGTTCGCGGCGCCGGGGGGCAGCCCGGCCTCCATCAGGAGCTCCATCAGCGCGACGGTGGTCAGCGGGGTGATCTCGCTGGGCTTGATCACGAAGGTGTTGCCGGCCGCGAGCGCCGGGGCGATCTTCCAGCTGGCCTGGAGCAGGGGGTAGTTCCAGGGCGTGATGAGCGCGCAGACGCCGACGGGCTCGTGGACGACCACGCTGTGGATCTCGTCGGACCCGGCGTCGACGACGCGGCCGCCGCTCTCGTTCATGACGAGGTCGGCGAAGTAGACGAAGGCGTCGCGCACGCAGTCGACGTCGGTGCGCCCCTCTTCGAGGGTCTTGCCGGCGTCCTGGCTCTCCAGACCGGCGATCCGCTCCCGGTCACGCTCCAGCAGGGCGGCGACGCGGCGCAGCAGGGCGGCACGCTCGGCGACCGGCGTACGCGGCCAGGTCCCGTCGTCGAAGGCGGCCCGCGCGGCGGCCACGGCGTCGTCGGTGTCGGCGACGCCGCCCTCCGAGACGACGGCGAACACGCTCGTGTCGACGGGGTCGATGATCTCGCGCGTGGCGCCGGAGAGGGCCGAGCGCCATTCTCCGCCCACGTGGATGGTCTGTTGTGCTGCCGACACGTCGTGTTTGACCTTTCGTTCCCGTTTCGTCCTGCACCGGTCACACCCCGGCGATCTGGCCGCCTGCCCGGGGATCCCAAATCCATGCGGAACGGTTAACGGAAAGTGTCCTGCTTCACACCGTGCGTGCGACGTACGTCACTCGCCCCCGAGCACGATCAAGGAGGCGGCGCGTGGAGGGCGGCTCCCTTAGGGTCAGGTGCATGACCACGACCTTCAGCGAGCCGTTCCTCCGGCTCAGCGAGCAGCACGCGGCCTGGGGCGCCGAACAGCTCGAAGCGTTCAACGAGTTCCTGCCCATGGGCGAGTGGAGCGCCGACCTCGGGCAGTGCCTGTACCGGCAGTCCGGCCGGGAGCTGCGGATCTCGCTGCTCGGCACGTTCGACACCGACGAGCAGTCGTGGCTGTGGGCCTGGGCCAACCCCGGCTTCCAGGGCTCGCCCGTGGTGCAGGCCGCCGAGACGCTCCGCGCGTACGGCCGAACCCACGGTCTCCCGGAGTTCACAAGTGAGCTGCTCCACCTCGCCGGGCACGAGGACCCGCGCCGCGCCGCGGAGACCCTGGCGTTCACCGCGATGGGGGTCCTCGGCGCGTCCGGCTACATCGGCGTGCAGGCCAACCCGTCCGCGCGCGCCTACCTGGTCCCCGACGACCCCCGGGTCCCCGTCGCCGAGCCGAGCGCGATCACGCTCCCCCGCGTCCTGCTCACCGGCGCGGGACTGCTGGGCGGCTCCGCGCGGCGGGTCGTCGAGGGCTACTTCGCCCACCACGATCTCCCCGTACGCCGGGCCGCCGACCGCATGAGCGCGGGCCTCCCCGACGGCGGCACGGTGGACGTCCTCTTCGACGACCTCGACCGCATCGCCTCCGTGCACATCAACTCGGGGTCACCGGCACCCGCCTGAACGCACCCCGGCCCCGCGGCAGCGCGGAAAACAGCACGCCCCCGGCGGCCGGAGCCGCCGGGGGCGTGAAACGCTGTGTGCGGTACGTCAGATGAGGCCGAGCTCGCGGACCGCCGCGCGCTCCTCCTCCAGCTCCTGCACGGACGCGTCGATGCGCGCACGCGAGAAGTCGTTGATCTCCAGGCCCTGGACGATCTCGTACTTGCCGTCCTTGCAGGTGACGGGGAAGGAGGAGATCAGGCCCTCCGGGACGCCGTAGGAGCCGTCCGACGGGATGCCCATGGAGGTCCAGTCGCCCTCGGCGGTGCCGTTCACCCAGGTGTGGACGTGGTCGATGGCGGCGTTCGCGGCCGACGCGGCCGAGGACGCGCCCCGGGCCTCGATGATCGCGGCGCCGCGCTTGGCGACGGTCGGGATGAAGGTGTCGGCCAGCCACGCCTCGTCGTTCACGGTCTCGGCGGCGTTCTTGCCCGCGATCTCCGCGTGGAAGATGTCCGGGTACTGGGTCGCCGAGTGGTTGCCCCAGATGGTGAGGCGCTTGATCTCGGAGACGGCGGCGCCGGTCTTGGCGGCCAGCTGCGAGATCGCACGGTTGTGGTCGAGGCGGGTCATCGCGGTGAAGCGCTCGGCCGGTACGTCCGGGGCGGCGGCCTGCGCGATGAGCGCGTTGGTGTTGGCCGGGTTGCCGACGACGAGGACCTTGATGTCGTCCGCGGCGTTGTCGTTGATGGCCTTGCCCTGCGGCTTGAAGATGCCGCCGTTGGCGGACAGCAGGTCGCCGCGCTCCATGCCCTTGGTGCGGGGGCGGGCGCCGACCAGGAGGGCGACGTTGGCACCGTCGAAGGCCACGTTCGGGTCGTCGGTGATGTCGATGCCCTTGAGCAGCGGGAAGGCGCAGTCGTCGAGCTCCATGGCGGTGCCCTCGGCGGCCTTCAGGCCCTGCGGGATCTCGAGCAGGCGCAGCTTGACCGGCACGTCCGCGCCGAGCAGGTGGCCGGAAGCGATGCGGAAGAGCAGCGCGTAGCCGATCTGGCCGGCCGCGCCGGTCACGGTGACGTTGACGGGAGTGCGGGTCATGGCGATCTCCGTATGACAGCTGGCGGTGGGCAACACTGCCCCTCGTGCGGGACATCTCGTTCACGCCCGACCTGAATCTTGACGTGAAGAGAATTCCAGCGGTCAGGCTATCCGACCCGGGCACCGGGCAATCCACACCCCCTTGTGGCGCGGCTCACCCGTCCGGACGCCTCGCGAGTGCCGCTTCGCCCACCGTACGGCCGGTCGTGCCGCGATGCGCGTCGCGTCCTGACCGGGTGTATCGGCGGCCCGGCCCGGTTGACCAGCCCGTTCCGGCCCGTGGCGGAACGATCACACGATGGCGGAATGGTCACCTCCGTGCCACAGGCCCCAGCCGTCCCTTGAACGCCCTTGGCGCGTGCATGACTCTTGAAACACGACGGCGCCCGTCCTCCCTCGGGGGAGAGGACGGGCGCCGTTCGCCGGTTCGCGGGGGCCGCTAGCGCACCGTGAAGTGCACGGCGTCCTCGAGGATCGGGATGTCCAGCCAGGGCTTCGGCTGCGTCACGAGCGCGAGCAGCACGATCGCCACGCCGAGCACGCCGTACGTGATCATGTCCGTGAAGCGCGAGCGCACGGCGAGCATGCCGACCGAGGGCAGGCAGCGCCGCAGTACGGCTCCGGTGATGAGCGCGACCCCGATGAGCATCGCGCCGACCCGGAAGGCCTCGGCGAAGGCGTCGGTGCCGACGACGAGGATGCCGGCCGCGGTCATCCCGAGGACGGTGAGCAGGGGCCACTGCCGCGCGGGAGCGGGGGCGTCCTTGGGCGCGGCGCGCCCGCCGCCCTCGGGCCTCGCGGTGTCCCGCGTGACGGCGGGAGGCCGCCGCGAGGGCTTCTTCTCCCCGGCCCCGCCGGGACCGGCCTCCTGCCGCGCGTCGTCGGTGGCCCCGCCGCCTGCGGGGCCACCCGGCTCTCCCGCCGCGGACCGGGCCCCGCCCGGCGCGCCAGCGCCCGCGTCGGCGTCACGGCCGCCCGGCCCCGCCATGGGCGCGTCGTGGCCTGCGGACCCGTCCGCGACAGCCTCGGCGGGCCCGGCGACGGGCGCGGCACCGTCACGGCCGGCCGCCGCCGCAGCGCCCGCGGCGGCGTCGTCGGGGACGTCGTTCGTGCGTACGCCCATGGCGCCGGCTCAGCCCTCGGTCGTGGCCGACGCCGCGCGCTCGGCCGCCTCGACCACGTTGACCAGCAGCTGCGCGCGGGTCATCGGGCCCACGCCGCCCGGGTTGGGGGCGACCCAGCCGGCCACGTCCGCGACACCGGGGTGCACATCGCCGACGATCTTGCCGTTCTCGTCGCGGCTGACGCCGACGTCCAGCACGGCCGCGCCCGGCTTGACGTCCTCGGGCTTGATCAGGTGCGGGACACCGGCAGCGGCGACGATGATGTCCGCCTGCTTCAGGTGCGCCGACAGGTCACGGGTGCCCGTGTGGCACTGCGTCACCGTGGCGTTCTCCGACTTGCGGGTCAGCACCAGCGGCATCGGCCGGCCGATGGTGATGCCGCGGCCGACGACCACCACGTTCGCGCCCTTGATCCCGACGCCGTGGTGGCGCAGCAACTGCACGATGCCGTACGGCGTGCAGGGCAGCGGGCCCTCGATGCCGAGCACGAGGCGGCCGAGGCTCATCGGGTGCAGACCGTCGGCGTCCTTGGCCGGATCCATGAGCTCCAGGACACGGTTTGCGTCGATGCCCTTGGGAAGCGGGAGCTGCACGATGTAGCCGGTGCAGTCGGGGTTCTCGTTGAGCTCCCGTACGACCGCCTCGATCTCCTCCTGCGTCGCGGTCTCGGGCAGTTCGCGCTGGATGGAGGCGATGCCGACCTGCGCGCAGTCGCGGTGCTTGCCGTTGACGTACCAGCGGCTTCCCGGGTCGTCCCCGACGAGCAGGGTCCCGAGGCCCGGGGTGACACCCCGCTCCTTGAGGGCCGCCACGCGGGCGGTCAGATCGGACTTGATCGCGGCTGCGGTGGCCTTGCCGTCGAGAATCTGGGCAGTCATGCCCCCATCCTCCCGGATGGACCCGTCCCGGTTCCAATCCGGTCCGCCGCGATCTCGCCCTTCGGGCGAACAGCAGGTTGCACTTGCACAACACATACGGATACCGGCTGGACAAGAAGGCGACGGAAATACGACGATGAGCCCGCGCAGTGCCGCGGGCAGTGCCGGGGGGCCAAAACAGTAAATACCATGCAGTTCCTCCGCTCGGACCGCGTCGTCCCTGGATCATCCAACGGAGGAACCCCACCCATGAGCTTCGGCGACCCGAACAACCCGTACGGCCAGCAGCAGGGCCAGCAGCCCGGCTACGGCTACCCGCAGGCCCCGCCGGTCCAGCCGTACGCGGGCGGCGGCTACCCGACCGGTCCGACGGAGATGCCGGGCGGCGTCAAGGCGGCCCGCGTGATGCTCTTCGTCATCGCCGGCTTCCAGGTGATCGGTGCGATCTTCGCCGCGATGGGCGCCGTCGGCCTCAACGAGGCCAAGAACGACCCGGCGCTCAAGGACGACCTCCAGTTCCAGCAGATCGCCGACATGTCGGTCGGCGCGGTGTGGGCCATCGCCCTGCTGATCCTGCTGTGGGGTGTGCTCGCCATCTTCCTCGGCATCAAGTTCGGCAGCGGCGGCAACGGCATCCGCGTCACCACCATGGTCTTCGGCATCATCACGGCGGTCCTGGGCATCTACCCGTTCGTCCTGGTCGGCCTGGTGCACACCGTGCTCGCCATCCTCATCACCGTCTTCGTCGGCAAGTCCGACGGCGGTGCCTGGTTCAACCGCCAGCGCGCCTGATACCGCGCAGCACCTCACGTGCGAAGGCCGTGAACCCCGCTCCGGCGAGGGTTGACGGCCTTCGGCTGTCTTCCGGCACTCTCGTGCCGCTCCGAACGGCGCAGGGGCCCGCTGGTGAGCAACCAGCGGGCCCCTGCGCCGTCTGTCGGCGGAACCTGCGCAACCTCAGTGGAAGAAGTGGCGCGTGCCCGTGAAGTACATCGTCACGCCCGCCTTCTTCGCCGCCTCCACGACCAGCTCGTCGCGGACCGAACCGCCGGGCTGGACCACGGCCTTGACGCCCGCGGCCGTCAGGATCTCCAGGCCGTCGGGGAAGGGGAAGAACGCGTCGGACGCCGCGTACGAGCCACGTGCGCGCTCCTCGCCTGCGCGCTCGACCGCGAGCTTCGCCGAGTCGACGCGGTTGACCTGGCCCATGCCGACGCCGACGGAGGCGCCGTCCTTGGCGAGCAGGATCGCGTTCGACTTGACCGCGCGGCAGGCACGCCAGGCGAAGGCCAGCTCGGCGAGCTCGTCGGCGGACAGCGCCTCGCCCGTGGCGAGCGTCCAGTTCGCCGGGTCGTCGCCGTCGGCCTGGAGGCGGTCGGTGACCTGGAGCAGCGCGCCGCCGTCGATCGGCTTGAGCTCGACCGGGTTCGCCGGGGCGCCCTCGGCGCGCAGCACGCGGATGTTCTTCTTCTTGGCCAGGACCTCGACCGCGCCGTCCTCGTAGCCGGGCGCGACGATGACCTCGGTGAAGATCTCCGCGACCTGCTCGGCCATCGCGACCGACACCGGGCGGTTGACGGCGATCACGCCGCCGAACGCGGACAGCGGGTCGCAGGCGTGCGCCTTGCGGTGCGCCTCGGCGACATCGGCGCCGATCGCGATGCCGCACGGGTTGGCGTGCTTGATGATCGCGACGCAGGGCTCGGAGTGGTCGTACGCGGCCCGGCGCGCGGCGTCGGTGTCCGTGTAGTTGTTGTACGACATCTCCTTGCCGTGCAGCTGCTCGGCCTCGGCGAGACCGCCGGTGCCCGAGGTGTAGAGCGCGGCGGGCTGGTGCGGGTTCTCGCCGTAGCGCAGCACGTTCTCGCGCTCCCAGGTGGCGCCCAGGAAGTCGGGGAAGTCGCTCTCGTCGGCGGGGGCGTAGGAGGACGCGAACCAGGAGGCGACCGCGACGTCGTACGCGGCGGTGTGCTGGAACGCCTCGGCCGCGAGCCGCTTGCGGGCCGTGAGGTCGAAGCCGCCCTCGCGGACGGCCGCGAGCACGTCCGCGTAACGGGCAGGGCTGGTGACAACGGCCACGGACGGGTGGTTCTTGGCGGCGGCGCGGACCATGGACGGGCCGCCGATGTCGATCTGCTCGACGCACTCGTCGGGGCTCGCGCCGGAGGCGACGGTCTCCTTGAACGGGTACAGGTTCACGACGACCAGCTCGAACGGCTCCACGCCCAGCTCGGCGAGCTGCTCGCGGTGCGCGTCCAGACGCAGGTCCGCGAGGATGCCGGCGTGCACCCGCGGGTGCAGCGTCTTGACCCGGCCGTCGAGGCACTCGGGGAAGCCGGTCAGCTCCTCGACCTTGGTCACGGGTACCCCGGCCGCGTCGATCTTCGAGGCGGTCGAGCCGGTGGACACGAGCTCGACGCCTGCCTCGTGCAGCCCGCGGGCAAGCTCCTCAAGACCCGTCTTGTCGTAGACACTGATCAATGCGCGACGGATGGGCTTGTTACCCGACTTATTCACCGACATGAACCTTTCGTCCCTCAATGCTGTAGCCGTGCCGGGCGAGACGCCCCACGACCTCGACGAGCAGCGAACGCTCGACTTCCTTGATGCGCTCGTGCAGAGCGGCTTCGTCGTCCGTGTCCCGGATCTCGACCACGCCCTGGGCGATGATCGGCCCGGTGTCGACGCCGTCGTCGACGAAGTGGACGGTGCACCCGGTGACCTTCGCGCCGTACGCCAGCGCGTCCCGTACGCCGTGGGCACCGGGGAAACTGGGCAGCAGCGCAGGGTGCGTGTTGACGATGCGCCCGCCGAACCGCGCGAGGAACTCCTTCCCCACGATCTTCATGAACCCCGCCGAGACCACCAGGTCCGGCTCGTACCCGGCGGTGGCCTCGGTCAGGGCCGCGTCCCACTCCTCACGGGTGGCGAAATCCTTCACCCGGCACACGTAGGTCGGCAGCCCCGCCCGCTCCGCCCGCTCCAGCCCGGCGATGCCCGACCGGTCCGCACCGACGGCGACGACCCGCGCCCCGAACCCGTCGGGATCGGCGGCGATGGCATCGAGCAGGGCCTGGAGGTTCGTCCCCGATCCGGAGACCAGGACGACGAGGCGGGCGGCAGCCACGGGGGACTCTTTTCGCGTTGCGGTGCGGCTTTGTGCGGTCGTACGAACGAATCGCATCCCTGGATACGGGGAACTCTACGAAGGGGCCGACCGTCAGCAACGATACCGGCACTCAGCACGGCCCCCACGGGACGGGGGCGTGGCCGGGGGGTAGCGTCTGAGGGCAGAGCACCCGCCCGGACGCCGTTCGACGACGGGCATGACGAGGGGAAGACGTTCACCAGATGCCGGACCGACGCCACCGTACGAACCTCCTGTTGACGCGGGAGCGCCAGTCCACGGACGACGACAATCCCTTCGCGCCCCCGCCGGAGGGCCGGCCGGACCAGCCGTGGCGGCCCCGTCAGCCGTCGAACGACGGCTCGTCCTCCGACGGCCGCTCGTCGGGCTCCTCGGGATCGTCCCCGGACGGCTCGGACGGCTCGGGCGGCACCGACGGCTCGAACGGGTCGAACTGGGGCAGCCAGTGGAGCAGTCGCCAGCCGGGCCGCTCGTCCGGCGGCTTCGGCGGCCGCCCCGGCGGCCAGCGGGGCGACCAGAACGGCCCGGAGGGCGGCGGCCCCGGCCCCGGCGGCCTGCGCTGGGACCCGACGGACCCGGTCCAGCGGCGGGCGCGGTACGCGCTGCTCGGTGGCATGTGGGCGTTCTTCTTCGCGCTGTTCGACTTCCCGGAGATCGCGCTGCTGCTGGGCGCGCTCGCCGTGTACTGGGCGATCAGCTCCCTGCGCGCCAAGCCCCGGCGCACCACCCCCGAAGCGGTGACGAGCGGGGCGCCGTCGGCCGCGCCGGCGCCGTCCCCCCAGTCGAACAGGCCGCAGATCACGTCGGCGATGAGCGGCCTGGTCATGGCGGGCATGGCGCTGCTGATCGTGGCCGCGTCGTTCACCGCGCAGCTGGTGTACCGCGACTACTACACGTGCGTGAACGACGCCCTGACGAAGTCCGGCCAGATGGCCTGCAACGATCTTCTCCCGGAGCCCCTGCGGGACGTGCTGGGCGTGAAGGAGTAGCTCCCGCCTCCCACGGACGTGAGACGGCCCGGACCGCGACGGCGGTCCGGGCCGTGCGCGTCACGCGTCAGACGGCGGCCGGCGGATCGTCCCCGGACCGGGCGTCGGTGGCGGCGGCGGAGTCCGTCCCCGCCTCCGGCCCGGTTCCGGTGGAGCGGGCGTCCTGCTCCCCGTCCACCGCCGGCTCGGCGGAATCCGCGGGCGCGGCCGCTTCCTCGGACAGGGCGGGCTCGGCTGCCTCGCCGGCCGGGCCCGCCGCCGGGGGCGCCGGGGCGGTCCGCGCGCTCCAGGTGTCCGCCGGAAGGAAGTCGTACGGCTCGAAGTCCTCGTCCGGGGCCGGCTCCGCCGCGAACTCCGGCTCCGCCGCCGAGGCCGGCACCGCGTCGCGCCCGGGATCGCCCCCGGTTCCGGCCCCCGGCTCATCCGTCACACCGGCGCCGCGCACCCGCCAGGCGCGCAGCGCCACAGCCACCGGAACCGCGACCACCGACGTCCAGAGCAGGGCGGCCGCGCCCGTCAGCCACCACACCGGCCCGAACTCCGCGAGCCGCTCCCTGCCGAGCGGACCGCCCGCCGCCGCGGCGAGCACGGCCATGAGCGCCCCGCAGCCGACGGACCCCAGCAGAGCCGCCAGCGCGGTGCCGCCGCGTGTCCACGCCTCCTCCCGCTGCCCGTACCGGGGCGCCGCCGCGTGGACCGTACGCCACGCGACGCACAGGCCCGCCACGACCGGAACCGCGGCCGCCGCCCAGTGCGGGGCCGTTCCGGGGCCGGGGCCCGGAACGGCCGCGAGCAGCGGGAACTTCGGAAGCGCGGGGGTGCCGGCCAGCGCGAGCGGAGTGGCCGTGGCGCCCGTGCCGAGCGCGAACCCGGGGCCGAGCCCGTAGGCCGCCGCCCACACCGCCGCGTTCGGCAGCAGGGCAAGCACGAGCAGGACGACGGCCAGGCGGCCGGACCAGTCGCCGGCGAGGTCGAGGAAGGACGTCTGCGCCGCGTGTCGGTGCACGACGAGGGACACCACCACGAGCACCGCGCCCCCGCCCACCATCACCAGGGCGCCGACGGCCGCCGAGCGCAGCGCCACGGCGACCCGGCTGCGGGCGAGGGCGACCCGCAGCCCCTGCGGCAGCCCGGCCGGGAGCGGCCCGAGCGGGCGCCCGCTCGCCGCCCACACCCCGCCGGCGGCGGCCAGGAACGCGAGGAGCGGTACGTGCACGAGGGCGCTCAGCGGTTCGGCGGCGACCGGGCCGCCCGCCGCATAGAGCACGACGGGCGCCCCCACCAGCACGTACCCGGTGGTCACGGCGGTCAGCGCGCCCGACGCGGACGCCCGGGGCCGCGACGCGTCGGGCTCGAACGCGTCGCGCGCCGCCCGGTGCGCGAGCCATACGGGCAGCGCGGCCAGCAGCAGGGGCACGACGCCCACCGGGGCGGGGAGCTGCGAGAGGGTGTCCGTGCGGACGAGCTCCGCCCCGTGCGCGAGCAGCCACAGCGCGGCGGCGAGACGCAGGGCGCCGCCGGGGCCGCTGTCCGGGAACGGCGAGCTGATCCACATCAGCATCACCAGCGCGGTGATCACACCGAGGCCGAGTCCGGCCGCGGTCGCACCGCGGACGCATCCGGCGACGAACGCCGCCGACGCCCCGCCCTGGACGGCGACCGGCGCCTGCGGCAGGGGCGGGCTGTGATCGGTCAACTGGGTCACGCGGCCATGCTGCCAACGACACGCGCTTTCACCCGGTAACGGGCTAATGACCGTTGTGTCGCTAAAAATACGCTCATGTCATTTACTGCCGAGTGCCGTGTCGCATGGAGCCCCGCATGACACAGAGCGCCACACACTCCGCGTCAGGATCATCGCCGCTTCCTCCGCCCGAGGAGCGGCGAAGGCTTCGCGAGGCGAAGTCGCTGACCGAGACGCAGCTCGCCACGATGCTCGGTGTCACCGGCGCCACGATCAGGTCCTGGGAGACCGGCCGCACGAGCCCCCGGGGCCGCAAACGGGAGGCGTACGCGAAGCTGCTCGCCGCCTGCGAGGCGGAACGGGCCGCCCCCTCGGAGGAGAGGGCCGCGCACGAGACGGCACCGGGGCCCGAAGCTCCGAAGCCGGCGACCGAGCCGGCCCACGAGGCTCCGGAGCCGGCACCCGAGCCGGGCCCGGAGACGGTCTCCGTCGCTGAGACGGCCGAGCGGACGGACGGCTCGGAGCGGCAGCCGGTCCGGGACGACCGGGACGCCGACGCAGGCCCGGCCCCTGCCGAGCCGCCGCTGTCCGTGCCGCTGCCCGTGCCGCTCGCCGGAATGGCGCCCGCCGAGGCGTTCGACGCGCTCTACGCGTACGCCGCGCCCGAACTCCTACGCCAGACCTACGTGCTCACCGGCCGCCGTGGCCTCTCGCAGGAATCCGTCGAGCGCGCCTTCCACCTCGCCTGGCAGCACTGGCCCGAGGTCGCCGTCGACCGGGACCCGACAGGCTGGGTGCGGGCGGCCGCCTACGACTGCGCCCTGTCGCCCTGGCAGCGGCTGCGCCCCGCCCACCGGGACGCCGACGAGCCGCTGGACGACCCGGACAGGCGCGCCCTGATGCAGGCGTTCCAGGGGCTGCCCCCGTCCTACCGACGGACCCTTCTGCTCTACGACGGAGTCGGGCTCGACCTGCCGGGGACGGCCGCGGAGACCGAGGCGAGCACCCCCGCCACCGTGAGCCGCGTCCTGAACGCCCGCGCGGCCGTGGCCGAACGGCTGCCCCGTCTCGCCGAGACAGCGGTGCTCCGGGACGAGCTCGGAGCGCTCGTCGGGGCCGCGCCCACGCCCCGCCTGATTCCCGCCGGGGCGGTACGCACGGGCTGCGAGCGCCGGGCCGAGATGTGGACCAGGGCCGTGGTCGCAGCGACCACGCTGATCGTCCTGGCGACGGCTCTGGCGCTGCTGACGTCGCCCCGGCAGTACGAGCCGCCCGTGCCGCCGAGCCGGCAGGTCGAGGGTCTACCGCCGCCGCACGGCGGCCCCCAGGTGCTCAGCGGGGCGCCGTACAGCGGCCCGCGGCAGCTCAGCGCCAAGGACCTGAAGCTGCGCGACAAGCTGCGCGCCGAACCGGCCGCGGGGCCGCAGCGGTTGCTGCCGCAGCTCCGCTGAGGACCGCCGGGAAAGACGTGTGGGCCCGCCCCCGGAGATCCGGGAGCGGGCCCACACGCTGTTCGGGACGACTCAGCCCGCGAGGATGGCGCGCGCGAGCTTGGCCGTCTCGGTCGGCGTCTTGCCGACCTTGACGCCCGCGGCCTCCAGGGCCTCCTTCTTGGCCTGTGCGGTGCCAGAAGAGCCGGAGACGATGGCGCCGGCGTGGCCCATGGTCTTGCCCTCGGGCGCGGTGAAGCCCGCGACGTAGCCGACGACCGGCTTGGTGACGTTGGCCTTGATGAAGTCGGCCGCACGCTCCTCGGCGTCGCCGCCGATCTCGCCGATCATGACGATGAGGTCGGTGTCGGGGTCGGCCTCGAACGCGGCGAGCGCGTCGATGTGCGTCGTACCGATGACCGGGTCGCCACCGATGCCGACGGCGGAGGAGAAGCCGATGTCGCGGAGCTCGTACATCATCTGGTAGGTCAGCGTGCCGGACTTGGACACGAGACCGATGCGGCCGGGCTTGGTGATGTCACCCGGGATGATGCCGGCGTTGGACTGGCCCGGGGTGATCAGACCGGGGCAGTTCGGGCCGATGATGCGGGTCTTGTTGCCCTTGGACTTCGCGTACGCCCAGAAGGCGGCGGAGTCGTGGACGGCGATGCCCTCGGTGATGACCACGGCGAGGGGGATCTCGGCGTCGATGGCCTCGACCACGGCGGCCTTGGCGAAGGCCGGCGGCACGAAGAGGACGGAGACGTTCGCGCCCGTCTTCTCCATCGCCTCGGCGACGCTGCCGAAGACCGGTACCTCGGTGCCGTCGAAGTCGACGGACGTGCCGGCCTTGCGCGGGTTCACGCCGCCGACGATGTTCGTGCCGTCGCCGAGCATGAGCTTGGTGTGCTTCATGCCCGTGGCACCGGTCATGCCCTGGACGATGACCTTGCTGTCCTTGTTCAGGAAGATAGCCATGGTTCTACGATCCCTCTTCCCTTACTTCGCAGCAGCGGCGAGCTCGGCGGCCTTGTCGGCCGCACCGTCCATGGTGTCCACGCGCTGCACCAGCGGGTGGTTGGCGTCGGAGAGGATCTTGCGACCCAGCTCCGCGTTGTTGCCGTCGAGGCGCACGACGAGCGGCTTGGTGACCTCTTCGCCCTTGGAGGCGAGGAGCTGGAGGGCCTGGACGATGCCGTTGGCGACCTCGTCGCAGGCGGTGATGCCACCGAAGACGTTGACGAAGACGGACTTGACGTCCGGGTCGCCGAGGATGATCTCGAGGCCGTTCGCCATGACCTCGGCGGAGGCGCCGCCGCCGATGTCGAGGAAGTTGGCGGGCTTCACGTTGCCGTGCGCCTCACCGGCGTAGGCGACGACGTCGAGGGTCGACATGACCAGACCCGCGCCGTTGCCGATGATGCCGACCTCGCCGTCGAGCTTGACGTAGTTGAGGTTCTTGGCCTTGGCGGCAGCCTCGAGCGGGTTGGCTGCGGCCTTGTCCTCGAGGGCCTCGTGCTCCGGCTGGCGGAAGTCGGCGTTCTCGTCGAGGGAGACCTTGCCGTCCAGCGCCAGGATGTCGCCGGAGGCGACCTTGGCGAGCGGGTTGACCTCGACGAGGAGCGCGTCCTCGGCGATGAAGGTCTTCCACAGGGTCACGAGGACCTCGGCGACCTTCTCGGCGACGTCGGCCGGGAACTGCGCCTGCGCGACGATCTCGCGGGCCTTCTCGATGCTGACGCCCTCGTTGGCGTCGACCGGGACCTTGGCGAGCTTCTCGGGCGTCGTCGCCGCGACTTCCTCGATGTCCATGCCGCCCGCGACGGACGCCATGGCGAGGAAGGTGCGGTTGGTGCGGTCGAGGAGGTACGAGACGTAGTACTCCTCGAGGATTTCCGGAGCGGTCTCCGCGATCATCACCTTGTGGACCGTGTGGCCCTTGATGTCCATCCCGAGGATGTCCGTCGCGCGAGCGACGGCCTCGTCCGGGGTGGCGGCCAGCTTGACGCCGCCGGCCTTGCCGCGGCCGCCGACCTTCACCTGCGCCTTGACGACCGACTTGCCGCCCAGCCGCTCGGTCGCTTCGCGCGCCGCCTCAGGCGTGTCGATGACTTCACCGGCCAGCACCGGTACACCGTGCTTGGCGAAGAGGTCCCTCGCCTGGTACTCGAACAGGTCCACGCGCGTCCGTCCCTTTTCTGATGATCGCGGTTCGTTGTCTGCGTGGGCGTGCCGCGAAGGGCAACGTGACTGCTCTGTCACAAGGGAGGCACACACGGTGTCCGTGGGCGCGGCATGTCCGCCTGGCAGGTTATCCCCGCTGGAGGCGGGTCCCTAAATCACAGATCACACCTGGGCGGTGATTACGGTCACAGATCGCGACTCACCGTGCTCGGAGCGGATGTGTGAGGACGGGCGGCCCTCCGTGCGGAGGGGCCGCCCGTGAAGCCCTGGCTCCGGGTCCGCCGCCCGCTCGCGGTGGGAGGTACGGAGCCGAAGAGCGAAGGAGGGGTGGTCT
>NZ_JBSFUR010000049.1:0-43583 GCF_053591895.1 Streptomyces sp. NPDC002867
GCGGGGCCGCCCCCCCACCGGGCCCCCTCGGGCCCCCCCCCCCCGCCGCCCCCCCCCCCCCCCCCACCTCCCGCGGGCGGCGCGGTCGCCGCTCCGCGGCCGTCGGCGCTTGTTCGGGTCAGGACCAGGTGGCGACGAAGTAGCCCACCCCGTACGGCGCGTCCTCGTAAAGCAGACGCCCTTCCAGCCCAGCGCCCTCGGCAGCGCCCGCGAGCACCTGCCAGGGGGCACGGCCGGCGGCCTTGAGTTCCCGGGCCAGCGCCGCGTCCAAGGCCGTCAGCGCCTCGGTGTCCGCCGCGCCCAGCGCCCGCGCGGCCTCGCGGTCGAAGCCCTCCGCGCGGGCGTCGAGATAGCCCGGGGCCTTGAGCGTCCGGCAGGCGCTCCCGTCGCCCATCACCAGCATCGCCACCCGCTCGCTCCGTGCGGCGGCCTCGCGGCCGGCGGCGGCGCAGCGGTCACCGGCGAGCCGGTCGTCGACGCCGAGGCCCTCGACCGGAGAGGCGGCCCAGTGCGCACGTTCCAGCAGCCATGCCGCCACGCAGAGCGAGGGGGGCAGCTGCCGCTCCTGGCCGGGGCCCTCCCCCAGGCGTACGGACAGGTCCTCGCCGAAACTCCGGAAGGAGCCGTGCGCGCCGGCCGGGTACGTGCCGCTTTCGGACCCGGCTGCCGGTCCCACCACGAGGAGCAGGCCGGGCCTGGCGGCGGCCAGCACTCCCAAGGCGTCGGAGCACGCTTCGCGGGCTGCGTCGAGTTCGGGCGCGGCTCCGGCAGCGATGTCGGGCACCAGAAGGGGCGGACAGGGGCACACGGCGGCGGCGACAAGCATGATCGGCAGCCTAGTGCGTGGTCACGCCACGGGTCGCCGCCCGGCGCGCCCCCCTTGTGGGAGGCGCCGGTCCGCCGTCCCCTCCGTTCGGCTGCACCCACCGCCCCTGCGTACGCGGGCGCACCAGCCCCTGTCCCTGCGCCCGCAGATCGCTGCCGGCCGGCACGCGCGCGTCGTGCGTGTACCGGACACGAGCGAGGCGGCCTGCTGGTCGGCCCGCGGACGCGTCCGGCTCACGGGAGTCGATCCGCGGCACGCGCGCGTGCCGGACGCGAGTCCGTCGGGGGCCCGGCGAGCGGGTCAGTCGCAGCCGCAGCCCGGCGCAGCCGCGGCCGGCAGTGGTTCCGGGGCGCCGATCTTCGGCAGGCCGAGCATGACGCCGGCCGGCTTCGCGGCCTCGGCCGCGTTGCGCTTGGCCCACGCGTCGCCCGCGCGGGTGCGGCGCACGGCCGTCACCGCGCCCTCCGCGAGCAGGTGGTGCGGAGCGGCGTAGGTGATCTCCACGGTGACGACGTCACCGGGGCGCACCTCGGTGTCCGGCTTGGTGAAGTGCACGAGGCGGTTGTCGGGGGCGCGGCCGGAGAGCCGGTGCGTGGCGCCGTCCTTGCGGCCCTCGCCCTCGGCCACCATGACCTCGAGCGTGCGGCCGACCTGCTTCTTGTTCTCCTCCCAGGAGATCTCCTCCTGGAGGGCGACCAGGCGCATGTAGCGCTCCTGGACGACCTCCTTGGGGATCTGGCCCTCCATGGTCGCCGCGGGTGTGCCGGGGCGCTTGGAGTACTGGAAGGTGAAGGCGTTGGCGAACCGGGCCTCGCGCACGGTGTGCATCGTCTGCTCGAAGTCCTCCTCGGTCTCGCCGGGGAAGCCCACGATGATGTCGGTGGAGATGGCGGCGTGCGGAATGGCGGCGCGCACCTTCTCGATGATCCCGAGGAAGCGGTCCTGCCGGTACGAGCGGCGCATCGCCTTGAGGATCGTGTCCGAGCCCGACTGCAGCGGCATGTGGAGCTGCGGCATCACGTTCGGCGTTTCCGCCATGGCCGCGATGACGTCGTCCGTGAAGTCGCGCGGGTGCGGTGAGGTGAACCGGACGCGCTCCAGGCCCTCGATCGTGCCGCAGGCACGCAGCAGCTTGCTGAACGCCTCGCGGTCGCCGATGTCGGAGCCGTAGGCGTTGACGTTCTGGCCGAGCAGGGTGATCTCGGAGACGCCCTCTGCGACGAGTGCCTCGATCTCGGCCAGGATGTCGCCGGGCCTGCGGTCCTTCTCCTTGCCGCGCAGCGCGGGGACGATGCAGAACGTGCAGGTGTTGTTGCAGCCGACCGAGATCGAGACCCAGGCGGCGTACGCGGACTCGCGGCGGGTCGGCAGCGTCGAGGGGAACGCCTCCAGCGACTCGGCGATCTCGACCTGCGCCTCTTCCTGGACGCGGGCGCGCTCGAGCAGCACGGGGAGCTTGCCGATGTTGTGCGTGCCGAAGACGACGTCGACCCACGGCGCCTTCGTGACGATGGTGTCGCGGTCCTTCTGCGCGAGGCAGCCGCCGACGGCGATCTGCATCCCGGGGCGCCTGGCCTTCATCGGCGCGAGGCGGCCGAGATTGCCGTAGAGCTTGTTGTCGGCGTTCTCCCGCACCGCGCAGGTGTTGAAGACGACTACATCGGCGTCACCGTCGGCGCCCTCGGGCGCGCGGACGTAACCGGCGTCCTCCAGCAGGCCCGACAGCCGCTCGGAGTCGTGGACGTTCATCTGGCACCCGTAGGTGCGCACCTCGTAAGTTTTCGCACTCATCGCGCCAACCAGGGTACGGGGTCCCCGGGCCGCCCCGCCCCTGCCTTTGACGGCCCCGGACGCACGGCCCCCGTCCGCCGCCGGACCGCACCGGCACACGGGCGCCGTCCGCACCGGACGGCCCGGGACACACGGCCCCTGTCCGCACCGGACCGCCTGGGCGTGCGGGACCTGTCCGCCGCGGAGGGGCCTGGCCAGCACGCCCGGTGAGCTGGCAGGATCGCGCCATGTTCCCGGCCGGCCTCCGCATCAGCCGCCGTCGTGCCCTCGCGGGCTCGGCGGCCGCCCTCGTCGCCTTCGGGCTGCTGCTGTGGTGGCTGCTGCCGATCGGGCGGACGTCGCCGAGCGGGGAGCTCACCTTCAGCACGGGGTCGCGCAGCGGCGTCTACCAGCGCTACGGCGTGCTGCTGGAGCAGGCGCTGGCCAAGGACATGCCCGATGTGGAGGTCGACCTGATCACCAGTGAGGGCTCGCAGCAGAACCTCGCGCGCGTGGCGTCCGGCGAGGCGGACTTCACCATCGCCACGGCCGACGCGGTCGCCAAGTACAAGCGGGAGGGTCTGCCCGGCGCCGACAGGCTGCGCGGCTGCGCGCGGCTCTACGACGACTACGTGCATCTGATCGTGCCGCAGAAGTCGCCGGTCTCGTCGGTGGGAGACCTGCGGGGCAAGGTGGTGGGCGTCGGCCAGCAGGGGTCGGGTGTCCGGCTCGTCGCCGACCGGTTGATGACCGCGGCGGGTCTCGATCCGGAGCGGGACATCACGCCCGTCCCCGCCGGGATCGACACCATGCCCGGGCGGCTGGAGAACGGCAGCCTCGACGCGTTCTTCTGGTCGGGCGGCCTGCCCACGAACACCGTCCAGGAACTGTCCGAGCGGTTCGACGTCCGGCTGGTCCCGCTGGAACCGGAGCTCGTCGACAAGCTGCACGCCACGGGCGACACGACCAGCTACTACCGCTCCGCGGTGATGCCGGCGGACGCGTACATGCAGGCGCAGGGCGGGACGGACGTGTCCACCGTGGCGGTCGCGAACCTCCTCGTGACCACGGAACGGACCGACGCGGCGATGACGGAGGGCTTCACGCGGACGGTGATCGACAGCCGCGATCACATCGGCAACACGGTGCACCCGGCCCAGCTGGTGGATCTGCGCACCGCGGTCTACACGGCCCCGTTGCCTCTCCACGAGGGCGCCCGGCGCTACTACCGGTCGGCCAAGCCGTAGCCCGGTCTGCCAAGCCGTAGCCGTCCGGGGACCGGGAGGCGGGCATCACCGCCGGCCTCAGCCGCCCGGCGGCGTGCGCGGCACCCTCACCGTCACGCGCAGGCCGTGCGGCTCGTGGTGGGCGTAGTCGATCGAGCCGCCGCCCGCCATCAGCAGCGCGCGGGCGATGGAGAGCCCGAGGCCCGACCCCTTCACGTTCTGGTGGCGGCCGCTGCGCCAGAAA
The DNA here is from genome assembly GCF_053591895.1 of Streptomyces sp. NPDC002867. Lineage (NCBI taxonomy): Bacteria > Bacillati > Actinomycetota > Actinomycetes > Kitasatosporales > Streptomycetaceae > Streptomyces > Streptomyces sp. NPDC002867. The sequence goes on from NZ_JBSFUR010000049.1 coordinate 4,067, forward strand.
CGGTCGCCGATACGGGACAGTTCCTCGTCCGTCAGCCCCGGGCCGCCGTCCGTCACCACGATCGTGGACGCGGCGCCGTTCGACGCGACGTCGACGGCGACCGACTCCCCGCGCGGAGTGAACTTCAGAGCGTTGTCGATCAACGCGTCCAGGGCACTGGAGAGCGCGACGGGGTCCACCCACGCGGTGACGGGCGCCGTGTCCCCGCCCAGCAGGACTCCCTTCTCCTCCGCGAGCGGCCGCCATGCCGCGACCCGCTCGGCGGCCAGCTCGCCGATGTCGGTCAGCTGGAGGTCGGCGGCGGCGTGCTCGGCCAGCGCCAGGTCCAGGAGATCGTCGAGCACCTGGGCGAGGCGCTTCCCCTCGGTGCGCACCGAGGCGATCTCCTCGTTGCCCTCGGGCAGCTCCAGCGCCAGCAGCTCGATGCGCAGCAGGAGGGCGGCCAGGGGGTTGCGCAGCTGATGGGAGGCGTCGGCGACGAAGGCCCTCTGCTGTTCGAGGACTTCCTCGACGTTGTCGGCCATCTCGTTGAAGGAGCGCGCCAGCCGCCTGAGTTCCGGCGGACCGCCCGCGGCGGCGACCCGCGAGTTCATCCGGCCCGTGGCGATGTCGTGCGTGGCCGCGTCCAGGACGCGTACGGGCCGCAGCACCCAGCCGGTGAGCCGGAACGCGGCGCCCACGGCGAGCAGCATCGCCGCGGACTCACCGGCCGCGATGAGCAGCCAGCCCCGCAGCACGCGTGAACGCAGCTGGCCGGTCGGCGAGTCGGTGAACACGACCGCGACGACGTCCCCGTCCCGGACGACCGGTGAGGCGACGACCAGCCGCTCGCCCCGCTGCCAGGGCCAGACCTGCGGCGGGTCCTGACTGCGCCGGCCGGTGAGCGCCTCCTCGAAGGCCTCGTACCCCTCGCCCTCCCCCGGCAGCGTCCAGGTCTGCGGCGCGCGCGCCATGGAGTCCATCTCGCGGTAGAAGACGCCCGCCCGTATGCCGTACGTGTCGTAATAGCGGTCGAGCTGCTCCTGGAGGGTGGAGCGGCGCTCGTCCCTCACCGACGGCGCCTTCGTGACGAACTGGGCCAGCGCCGCGAAGCGCACGGTGTCGTCGATCCGGTCGACGACGACGCGCTGCTGCTGGGCGGCCGCGATGCTCACGGCCAGCGGGAAGCCGAGCGCGAGCAGCACACCGGCCATGAGCACGATGAGCAGCGGAAGCAGTCGGGTACGCACCGGGAACGGCCGGCCCTACGCCCCGGCGGGCGCGACGAGCCGGTAGCCGACGCCGCGCACGGTCTCGATCAGTGCCGGCATGCGCAGCTTGGAGCGCAGGGACGCGACGTGCACCTCCAGCGTGCGGCCGGTCCCTTCCCAGCTGGTGCGCCACACCTCGCTGATGATCTGCTCGCGACGGAAGACGACCCCGGGCCGCTGCGCGAGCAGCGCCAGCAGGTCGAACTCCTTGCGCGTGAGCTGGACATCCGAGCCGTCGACGCTGACGCGCCGGGTGGGCAGCTCGATGACGACCGCGCCGAGCCGCAGGGCGTCGTCCGTCGATCCCTGCGAGGCGTCGTCGCCCGCTCCGGTGCGCCGGCTGACGGCATGGATACGGGCCAGCAGCTCACCGGTGTCGTACGGCTTGACCACGTAGTCGTCGGCGCCGAGGTTGAGCCCGTGGATGCGGGACCGGACGTCCGAACGCGCGGTCACCATGATCACGGGCGTGGAGGTGAGCTTCCGCAGCTTGCCGCAGACCTGGTAGCCGTCCTGGTCGGGCAGGCCGAGATCGAGGAGCACGACGCCGAACGGCGGCTTGTCGGGGTGGCTGTCGGGGAGCACGGCCCGCAGCGCCTCCTCGCCGTTGCGGGCGTGGACGACCTGGAACCCGTGCCGCGCGAGCACCGCGGACAGGGCAGCGGCGACGTGGTCGTCGTCCTCGACGAGCAGCAGCCTCATGGGCCCCCTACGTTCATGCGTCATGGTCGTACGGTCGGCGACGCGGGATCTTGTGGACGTGAGCGTGACAGGGTATTGGCCCGGCACCTAACAGGGCATGAACGCCGATGCCCCCGCACCGAGTCAAGGGGCATCCTGTTACACAGGGGTTTCCGTTACCCAGCCGGTACCCTGATCACCGCCCTGTTCACGCAGAGTGTCCGATTGCGACCGGATCGTTATGCTCAATTTCCCCTCAGATGTAATGACTGTCGTCGCACTGCGTGCTTAGGGTCCTCTGCAACCGAGGAGGACGGAGCAAGAAGCCGATGAGCGGAGTGTCAGTGACCAAGGGCGACGAAGCCGTACCCGCTGCGGGCGACCTGGTCGTACTGAGCGACGTGAACAAGCACTTCGGCGCGCTGCATGTGCTCCAGGACATCGACCTGACGATCACCCGCGGCGAAGTCGTGGTCGTGATCGGACCGTCCGGGTCCGGAAAGTCCACGCTGTGCCGCACCATCAACCGACTGGAGACCATCGACTCCGGCTCGATCACGATCGACGGCAAGCCGCTGCCCCAGGAAGGCAAGGAGCTCGCACGGCTCCGCGCCGACGTGGGCATGGTGTTCCAGTCGTTCAATCTCTTCGCGCACAAGACCGTGCTGGAAAACGTGACGCTCGGCCAGGTCAAGGTGCGCAAGACGGACAAGAAGGCCGCCGAGGAGAAGGCGCGGGCGCTGCTCGACCGGGTGGGGGTCGGCGCGCAGGCCGACAAGTACCCCGCCCAGCTCTCCGGCGGTCAGCAGCAGCGCGTCGCGATCGCACGGGCGCTGGCGATGGATCCGAAGGTCATGCTCTTCGACGAGCCGACGTCGGCTCTCGACCCCGAGATGATCAACGAGGTTCTCGAGGTCATGCAGCAGCTGGCGCGTGACGGGATGACAATGGTGGTCGTCACCCACGAGATGGGCTTCGCCCGATCCGCCGCGAACCGGGTCGTGTTCATGGCGGACGGCAAGATCGTCGAAGAGGCAACGCCCGAGGAGTTCTTCAGCAACCCGCGCAGCGACCGGGCCAAGGACTTCCTGTCGAAGATCCTTCACCACTGAGTCCTGGATCAGCTGATCCACCACTTCGCGTCAACATAGGGAAGTCACATCATGAAGCTTCGCAAGGTCACCGCCGCTTCGGCCACTGTGCTCGCGCTCACCCTGACGGCCACCGCCTGTGGCTCCGACGACAAGGACAGCGGCTCGGGCGACGGCGGCGACAAGAAGATCACGGTCGGTATCAAGTACGACCAGCCCGGCCTCGGCCTGAAGACGCCGGACGGCAAGTTCACCGGCTTCGACGTCGACGTCGCCAAGTACGTCGCCAAGGAGCTTGGTTACGCCGAGGGCGACATCGAGTTCAAGGAGACGAAGAGCGCCGACCGCGAGACCGCGCTCGACCGCGGTGACGTCGACTTCATCGTCGCCACCTACTCGATCACCGACGAGCGCAAGCAGAAGGTCGACTTCGCGGGCCCGTACCTGCTCGCCCACCAGGACCTGCTGATCCGCGCCGACGACAACGTCACCAAGGGTGACGACCTCAATGGCAAGAAGCTGTGCTCGGTCACCGGCTCCACGTCCGCGCAGAACGTCAAGAAGGACTTCGCCCCGAAGGCCCAGCTCCAGCAGGTCGGCACCTACTCCGAGTGCCTCAACGGAGTCGCGAGCGGCGCCTTCGACGCGCTGACCACGGACGACTCGATCCTGGCCGGTTACGCCTCGCAGGACCAGTACAAGGGCAAGTTCAAGCTCGCCGGCCTCAAGCTGAGCAACGAGAACTACGGCATCGGCGTCAAGAAGGGCGACGCCGAGATGGTCAAGAAGATCAACGCCGCCCTCGAGAAGATGGTCCAGGACAAGTCCTGGGAGGCGGCGGTGAAGGCCAACTTCGGCCCGGCGAACTACCAGAACGAGCCCGCCCCGAAGATCGGCAACATCGTCAAGTGAAGCAGGGCTGACCAGGCGCGCCGCCGCTGACGGCGGCGCGCCGCGCCCTCCTACACGCGGAAGCGCGGGAGATCGTGTTCGACTTTCTTGAAGGTTACGACTTGCTCGGGGCGTTCTGGATGACGGTGAAACTCACCGTCTTCTCCGGTATCGGCTCCCTGGTGCTGGGCACCATACTCGCCGCGATGCGGGTGAGCCCGGTTCCCCTGATGCGTGCGTTCGGCACGGTCTATGTGAACGTGGTCCGCAACATCCCGCTGACCGTCATCATCGTCTTCTCCTCGCTCGGTCTCGCCCATGTCTTCGGCATGACCCTGGGCGCGGCGGACGACTTCGACGCGCTGGCGTTCCGGCTGGCTGTGCTGAGCCTCGCGGCCTACACCGCGGCCTTCGTGTGCGAGGCAGTGCGGTCCGGCATCAACACCGTGCCCGTCGGCCAGGCGGAAGCGGCACGGGCCATCGGCCTGAGCTTCACGCAGGTGCTGACAAGCGTCGTTCTCCCGCAGGCCTTCCGTTCGGTCGTCGGTCCGCTCACCAATGTGCTGATCGCCCTCACCAAGAACACCACGGTCGCGGCGGCCATCGGTGTGGCGGAGGCGGCTCTGCTCATGAAGGAGATGATCGAGAACGAGGCACAGCTCGTGCTCATCTCGGCGATCTTCGCCTTCGGTTTCGTCATTCTGACCCTTCCCACCGGTCTGCTCCTCGGCTGGGTCAGCAAGCGCGTGGCGGTGAAGCGATGACCTCGGTCCTGTACGACGCTCCCGGGCCCCGCGCCAAGCGGCGCAACATCGTCTACACGGTCGCCTTCCTCGTCCTGCTCGCGCTCGGCGTGTGGTGGGCCATCGAGGTCATGGTCGACAACGGACAGCTCGAGTGGTCCTTGTGGAAGCCCTTCACCGAGGCCCAGGCCTGGACGACGTATCTGCTGCCCGGACTCACCAACACGCTGAAGGCGGCAGCGCTGGCGATGGTCATCGCGCTTCCGCTGGGCGCCGTGTTCGGCATCGCGCGGCTGTCCGACCACCGCTGGGTCAGGGTTCCGGCCGCGGTCGTGGTGGAGTTCTTCCGTGCCATTCCGGTCCTCCTCCTGATGCTGTTCGCGAACCAGTTCTACTCGACGTCCACTGACATCAGCAGCGATGTCCGTCCGCTGTACGCCGTGGTCACCGGCCTCGTGCTGTACAACGCGTCGGTCCTCGCGGAGGTCGTACGGGCCGGCATCCTGTCGCTGCCCAAGGGCCAGACGGAGGCCGCCAAGGCGATCGGCCTGCGCAAGGGCCAGACGATGACGACCATCCTGCTCCCGCAGTCCGTGACCGCGATGCTGCCGGCCCTGGTCAGCCAGCTCGTCGTCATCGTCAAGGACACGGCGCTCGGCGGCGCGGTCCTCGCCTTCGCCGAACTGCTCAACGCCAGGGGCACGCTGGCCGCCAACTACGCCAACGTCATCCCCAGCTTCATCGTCGTCGCGGTGATCTTCATCGTCCTGAACCTGATCCTCACGACCTTCGCCTCGTGGCTGGAGCGCCGCCTGCGGCGCGCCAAGCGCAGCACCGGCGCGGTCCTGCCGGCCGAACAGGGCGGCGCCGAGGAGCCGGTTGCCGAGCCGGGCGTGAATCCCGAGGGCGGCCGGACCGTCTGACGGTTCATCGGATGTTCGACCAGTGAGGGGCGGTGGCCATGTGGCCACCGCCCCTCGCCGCACCCCGGTGTCGCTTGACGCAGGCAGCGGCAGTGAGTTGCATACGTTCTGTGATCGCGCACCGGGCTCCCTCCGCACCTCTTCGCACGACCCTTCGCGCCCGAGGAGTCACCTCGTGGATCCGGTGATCGTGGTCGGGGCGGGCCCGGTCGGCCTGGCCCTGTCCCTGGCCCTCGCGTCCCAGGGCGTCCCGTCCGTCGTGCTCGACGAGAGCAACGGAAAGGACGAGCCGCGGCCCGCCCGCACCGTCGTCCTGCGCGCGGACACGGCCGCCCTGGTGGAACGACTCGGCTGCGACACCCTGCGTGAAGAGGGCGTCCGCTGGACGGGCTGGCGGTCGATGCGGCGCAGGCAGGAGGTGCGGCACCTGCCTCTCGGCGACGGCCTCACGCCCGCTCCGCTGCACATCCCGCAGCACGCGCTCACCCGCGGCCTGCGGAACGCGGTCACCGAGCAGCGCCTCGTACGGCTCGTCACCGACAGCCGCCTCGACTCGCTGGAGCAGGACGGCAGCGGCGTCACCGCGCACAGCCGCGGGCCCTCGGGCACCTGGTGGCGGGGCAGTCATCTCGTCGGCTGCGACGGCGCCAGGTCGACGGTCCGCAAGCTCCTCGGCATCCGCTTCCCCGGCCGTACGGCGGTGGAACGCCATGCGGTGGCCGCCCTGCGCACCGAACTCCCGTGGTCCGGCGAGGCGTTGCTGCACCGCCGTCCGCCGTGGCCGTCGGGGGGCGACGAGGTCGTCGCGCGCCCCCTGCCGGACGGCGTGTGGCGCCTGGACTGGCTGCTGCCGCCGCGCGGCGAACTGGTCACCCCGGAGGCGCTGGTGGCCCGGGTGCGGGACACCCTGGCGGGCTGGTGCGGCAACACCCCGCCGTACGAGCTGATCGACACCGGCGTCTACACCCTTCACCACCGGCTGGCCCGCCGCTGGCGCGTCGACCGGGCCTTCCTCGCCGGCGATGCAGCGCATCTGCTCGGTGCCCTCGGCACGCAGGGGGTCGACGAGGGGCTGCGGGACATCGGCAACCTGGCCTGGAAGCTGGCGCAGGCCTGGCACCACGGACCCTCCGACACCCTGTTGGACAGCTACCAGGACGAGCGCCGCACCGCCGTCGCCGCACGGCTTCGCGCCGCCGACCAGTCGCTGCCGATACTGCGCAGCGGCAGCGGTCTGCGGACCTACCTGCCCGGAGCAGCGCGTGGCCACGACACGATGCTCACCGACGGCCACCTCGGTCAGGGCGCGCTCGGCGCGCCCCCCGTCTACGGCCACTCGGTGCTCACGCCCGAGCCGGTGGCCCCGTCGGCCGCGGTCGCCACCGAGGCGGGTGCCCCCGTCGAGGACGTGCGGGTGACGGCTCCTGACGGCACGGCCGCACGTCTGGGGGACCGGCTGGGGCGAGGCCGCCTCCTCGTCGTCCTCGTCGCGCCGGGCACCGGCGTGTGGGACCGGCGGCACTGGGTGAGCGCCGGAGTGATGCCGAGGCTGGCGGAGGCCGTCGCCGGGCTTCCGGTCCCGGCGGAGCTGCTGGTGACGGAGAGCTATCCGGGCGCGGCGGCGCACACGGTGCTGCTCGTCCGGCCGGACGGGCATCTGGCGGCCGCGTTCGCCGGTGTACGGCCCGCCGACCTGTACGCGGCGGCGGACACGGTCCGCGGCGGCGCACCGTCCACGGCTCGCACCGGCCGCACTGCGGACATCAATTGACCCTCGCGGGTGCACATGGTGTACTCCGGAGCGTGACCGACACCGATGTGCGCCTGTGGCGGAGGGTCCATATGGACCTCGTCCGCTACGCGGGCTGCGTGTGTCGCCCGTCCTGCTGAATCGCCTTCCCCGCGCCGTGGCCTGCTGTGCCCGCGCGCTCTCCAGCGAACTTCCAGGACGGTATCCGTGTCCCACCCTGCTCCCGCATCCGCTGTCACCTCGTCTCCGCGCCCGGCCGACGCCCTCGAGCCGGGCGGGCCGACCGCCGCCGAGCTGCTCGACTTCGTACAGCGCGCCGCCGCCGACAAGGAACTGATCGCCTCCCTTCCGCGCGACCCCGAGGGCCGCACCTGGCTGCGGCTGGACGGTCCGCGCGGGAGTGAGGCCTGGTTGATCGGCTGGCCGCCCGGCACCGGTACCGGCTGGCACGACCACGCCGAGTCCCTGGGTGCGTTCGCCACCGCCGAGGGGCAGCTGACGGAGCACTCCCTGGCCGTCCGGCTTCCGGCGAGCGGCTGGAAGACCCTCGAACTGAACGACGGCGTGGACCGCGTGCGCCACCTGGGGGCGGGCCGGGCACGCGCCTTCGGACAGCACCACGTGCACGAAGTGCTCAACGAGTCGTCCACCGTCCACGCCGTCTCCGTGCACGCGTACTATCCGCCGCTCCCGCTGATGCGGCGTTTCAGCCGGTCGGGCGCGGTGCTGCGGCTGGAGCAGCTCGAGCGTCCGGAGGACTGGCAGTGAGTGAACACCCTGGCATCGACGAGCTGTTGGAGCGCATACGGGAAGGGCTGGTGCGCGTCGGGCCGCGGGAGGCATACGAGGCGGCCGAGCACGGAGCGCTCCTCGTGGACATCCGCTACCAGGCGCTGCGCGAGCGGGACGGGCTGATCCCCGGCGCGCTGGTCGTGGAACGCAACGAGCTGGAGTGGCGGCTCGACCCGCAGGGCAGCCACCGCGCGCCGGAGGCGACGGGGCACGACCTGCGGATCGTGGTGATCTGCAACGAGGGCTACGCGTCCTCCCTCGCCGCGGCCTCACTGCACCAGCTCGGCCTGCACCGCGCCACGGACCTGATCGGAGGCTTCCAGGCGTGGCGTGCGGCCGGCCTGCCGGTCGCGACGTAGGTCCGGACCCCGCCGGCTAGAACGCCGTGTCGTCCAGGTCCTCGGTGTCCTCGCCCTCCTCCTCGAGGGCGCGCTTGACCACCCTGAGCGCCATGCCTTCGGGATATCCCTTGCGGGCGAGCATCCCGGCGAGGCGCCGGAGGCGGCGGTCGCGGTCGAGGCCACGGGTGGCGCGCAGTTTGCGCTCGACCAGCTCCCGTGCCGTCGCCTCCTCCTGGTCCGCGTCGAGCCGGCCCACCGCCTCGTCGATCAGCGTGGCGTCGACGCCCTTGGTCCGCAGCTCACGGGCCAGCGCCCGGCGGGCGAGGCCACGGCCGTGGTGCCGCGACTCCACCCAGGCGCCGGCGAAGGCGGCGTCGTCGATCAGCCCCACGTCCTCGAAACGCGAGAGGACCTCCTCGGCCACCTCCGCGGGGATCTCCCGCTTGTGCAGCGCGTCCGCCAGTTGCTTGCGGGTGCGGGGCGTCCCGGTGAGCAGGCGCAGGCAGATCGCCCGCGCCCGCTCCCCCGGATCCTGGGGCGGCAGCGCCTGCTCGGCCCTCGACGAGTCGGCGCTGTCGCCCGGCCATTCGGTACGCCGGGCCATGGATCAGCCCTTGGCCGCCGCCGTCTTGGCCGACTTCGCCTTGGAAGCCGGTGCGGGGACCGACTTCGCCGCGTCCTCGGGCGCCGCCGCGCCTGCCGCGTCGGCGCCGGGCTCGGCCTCCGGCGCCTCCGGGCGGACACCGACGCCCAGCTTCTCCTTGATCTTCTTCTCGATCTCGTTGGCGAGGTCGGGGTTGTCCTTCAGGAAGTTGCGCGCGTTCTCCTTGCCCTGTCCGAGCTGGTCGCCCTCGTACGTGTACCAGGCGCCCGCCTTGCGGACGAAGCCGTGCTCCACGCCCATGTCGATCAGGCCGCCCTCGCGGCTGATGCCCTGGCCGTAGAGGATGTCGAACTCGGCCTGCTTGAAGGGCGGCGCGACCTTGTTCTTGACGACCTTGCAGCGGGTGCGGTTGCCGACGGCCTCGGTGCCGTCCTTGAGCGTCTCGATACGGCGGATGTCGATACGCACCGACGCGTAGAACTTGAGCGCGCGGCCACCGGTCGTGGTCTCCGGCGAGCCGAACATGACGCCGATCTTCTCGCGGAGCTGGTTGATGAAGATGGCCGTCGTCTTGGACTGGTTGAGCGCGCTGGTGATCTTCCGGAGCGCCTGGCTCATCAGACGCGCCTGCAGACCGACGTGCGAGTCGCCCATCTCGCCCTCGATCTCCGCCCGGGGCACCAGGGCGGCCACCGAGTCGATGACGATCAGGTCGAGCGCGCCGGAGCGCACGAGCATGTCGACGATCTCCAGCGCCTGCTCGCCGTTGTCCGGCTGGGACAGGATCAGGTTGTCGATGTCGACGCCGAGCTTCTTCGCGTACTCCGGGTCGAGCGCGTGCTCCGCGTCCACGAAGGCCACGGTGCCGCCGGCCTTCTGGGCGTTGGCCACCGCGTGGAGGGTCAGGGTCGTCTTACCGGAGGACTCGGGGCCGTAGACCTCCACCACACGGCCGCGGGGAAGGCCGCCGACGCCGAGGGCGACGTCGAGCGCGGTCGACCCGGTGGGGATGACCTCGATGGGCTCGTTCGGCCGCTCGCCCAGACGCATCACGGCGCCCTTGCCGAATTGCCGTTCAATCTGTGCGAGCGCGGCGTCGAGCGCCTTCTCGCGGTCGGTTCCTGCCATGGGTTCCACCCGATTTGCTTGAGTCGATCGCTTCACGTCAAAGACGCTAACCCCTGCCACTGACAATGGGCCCCGCCGTCCCTCCAGCCTGTGGATAACTCACGGGATTCCGCCGAGATCCGGGCCGGAACCCCATGAGAATGGATGTTCGATTTTGGTGTCAAGCGCACCACCCGTCGGCGCGCCCCCGCCCGGCGGCACAGCTCCAGGGTCCTCCGGCCATCCGGCGCAGGTCACGCCTCCGGCGAGCTTCCCGGGCCGGACGCATCCGTGTCCCGTGCCACCCGGCCGCGCCGCAACGCGCCCCGGATCTGGGCGAGCGCCCGGCTCGCGCGTGGCCGGTGGTGTCCGTGCACACGCGGGTCGTCGGTCACGTCGTACCGCCGCACGTAGGCACCGAGGAACGCCTGGAGCGTCGCGATCGCAGGGATCGCGATCAGCGCGCCGACCGCCCCCAGCAGCGCCGTCCCCGCCACCACCGAACCGAAGGCGACCGCCGGATGGATGTCCACGGTCTTGGCCGTCAGCTTGGGCTGCAGCACGTAGTTCTCGAACTGCTGGTACACCACGACGAACCCGAGCACCCACAGGGCGTACCAGGGGTTCTCGGTGAACGCGATCAGCATCGGCAGCGCGCCCGCGAGGTAGGTGCCGATGGTCGGGATGAACTGCGAGACGAGGCCGACCCACACCGCGAGAGCGGGAGCGTACGGCACCCCCAGGATCTCCAGGAGGACGAAGTGGGCGGCGCCGGAGATCAGCGCCATCAGTCCGCGCGAGTAGAGGTACCCGCCGGTCTTGTCGACCGCGATCTCCCAGGCGCGCAGCACCTCGGTCTGCTTGGCCGGCGGCAGGACCGAGCACAGCGCGCGGCGCAGCCGCGGTCCGTCGGCCGCGAAGTAGAACGAGAACAGGAAGATCGTCAGCAGCTTGAACAGCCCGCCCAGCACGGTCGCCGAGACGTCGAGCACTCCGCTGGCGCTGTTCTGCACGTATTTCCGCAGCCAGTCGGAGCGCAGCAGACTGTCCTGCACCTCGACCCGGGACAGCTCGGTGTGGAAGATGCCGTTGATCCAGCGGATGACGGAGTCGAGGTACTTGGGGAAGTCCTCGACCATGTCGATGATCTGCCCGGCCAGCATCGAGCCGAGCAGAACGACGAAGCCGACTCCCACCACCAGCACCGCGATGAAGACCAGGAACGTGGCGAGCCCGCGGCGCATACCGCGCGCGGCCATGCGTCCCACGGCCGGCTCCACGGCGAGCGCCAGGAAGAACGCGATCAGGATGTTGATCAGCAGCCCGATGAGCTGGTGGAAGGCCCAGCTGCCGAGCTGGAAGCAGGCGTAGAGCGCGAGCGCCAGCACCATGGCGCGGGGCAGCCAGCGCGGCATGCGGACGGGACCGCCGTTCCCGCCGGCCGCGGTCGGCGGGGGCGTCCCGGGCGGTGTGGTGGGGGCGGCGGTGGTGTCCCGCGCGGTCGCGTCCGCGGCGGTCTCGTTCTGGGCGTTCCTGTCGGTCCGGTCCACCAAACAAGTGTCCCGTACGCCGGTGACAGGGGGTGGTCCGCCCGGTGTCTCAGCGCTTGTCGGCGGGGATGTCCATCGCGGCGCAGACCCCGCGCCACACGTCCTTCGCCTCCCAGCCCGCGGCCAGCGCCTCATGCACCGTGCGGCCGTCGAGTTCGGCCATCACATGATCGCGTGCGAAGGAGTCGGCGTAGGCCGCGCCGAAGTGGTCGGCCATCCGCTCCCAGAAAATCGTCAACCGCATGCCCCCAGTATCCCGCCCCTGAGAGTGCAGCCCTGCCCGTCGGGCTTGCCTGAAGCCCTTTCCGCCCTACCGTCGGAACATGGCTGGAACCGGAGCAACCCATGAGGCCCCTCTCGCGTCTCCGCTCGCCCGCGCCGAGCACTTCATCTGGCTGACCGCCCGTGTCCTCGAACAGCGGCGGTTCGCGTACCACTTCCTCGGCGGCGGCTCGGACGCCGTCGAGACGGCTCTCGCCGCGTACCTCAACGAGGACGGCGGCTACGGCCACGCGCTCGAACCCGATCTGCGCGGCCCTGTCAGCCAGCCCCTGCACACGGCGCACGCCCTTCGGGTGCTGGCCTCCATCGGCCGCTGCGGCGGTCTGCGCGTGGAGCGGATCTGCCGCTACTTCACGCAGGTGTCGACATCGGACGGGGCGCTGCCTGCCATCCACCCGTCCCAGCGCGGATATCCGGCCGCGCCGTTCCTCCAGATCGTCGACGACCCGCCGAGCGAACTGCTGGCGACCGGCCCGGTCGTGGGCCTGCTGCACCGCAATCAGGTGTGGCACGCCTGGCTGTTCCGGGCCACGGACTTCTGCTGGGCGGCCGTCGACGCCCTGGACAAGTCCCATCCGTACGAGATCGAGGCGGCGGTCGCCTTCCTGGACAGCGCCCCGGACCGTTCACGCGCCGAGGCCGCCGCCGACCGGCTCGGCCGGATGGTCCGCGAACAGCGACTGGTCGCGCTCGATCCCCGCCGGCTCGACGACCAGCCGGTGGCGCCGGGCTACGCGCCCGGCGAGCACCACTTCCCGCACCACTACGCGCCCACGCCGACATCCCTGGCCCGCCGCTGGTTCACGGACGAGGAAATGGCCCTCTCCCTGGAGCACCTGGCGGCGCAGCAGGAGCCGGACGGCGGATGGCCGATCACCTACCGCGCGTGGGCGCCCGGGACGGCGCTGGAGGCCCGGCCGCTGGCGACCGTCGAGGCGTTGCGGACCCTCCAGGCGTACGGCCGTCCCATCGGATGATCCACCGGGCCCCTCCCCGGCGGAGCGGCCGGCCCCGGCGCGCAAGCGCGGGTGACGACGACGCCCACGCGCGCGTGGGCGCTCAGCCCCCGAGCGCCCGTACGCCCGCCGTGACCGCCACGGCCGCTCCGACGACGACCAGGAAGGGGGCGCGCAGTACGAGGGCGACGGCTGCGGCGCCCAGACCGGCCGCCCGTGCGTCGAGGACGAGAGTGTGCCCGACGCTGAAGGTCTGCTGTGCGGTGAGCGCGGCCAGCAGGGCTACGGGCAGCAGCGCGGCCAGCCGCTGCACGAGCGGACGTTCCAGGGTGTCGGCGGGCACCAGCAGGCCGACGAGTTTGACGAGGTAGCAGCCGGCGGCGGTCGCCGCGATCGCGATCCAGACGCTCAACGGTCCTCTCCCTTCCCACGGGCCGTACGCGCCGGCCCGTCGGCCTTTCCTCCGTCGTGTCCGCGGCCGGTGACCCGGTCCGGCCGACCGATCGCACGGCCCTTGAGCCACAGCACGGCGGGCGCGGCCAGCGCCGCCACCAGCACCGGCACTCCGGCGGGCAGGACGGGCAGGAATCCGAGTCCGAGCACGACCGCGAGCCCGGCCACCGCGCGCTCGGTGGCCGTGCGCAGCATGGGTGCGAGCAGGGCGAGGAAGACGGCGGGCCCGGCCGCGTCCAGTCCCCACGCGCCGGTGTCGCCGATGGCCTCGGCGCCCAGCGCCCCGAGGAGCGTGGTGAGGTTCCACAGCACGTAGAGGGTGAGCCCGGTGACCGTGAAGCCGATGCGCACACTGCGCCGCGTGGGCTGTGCGAGGGCGACGGCGGTGGTCTCGTCGATGACCCAGTGGGCGGCCAACGGCCGCAGGAAGCGGGGCAGGGCGAGCAGCTGGGACAGCCTCAGCCCGTAGAAGGCGTTGCGCACGCCGAGGAAGAACGCGCCCGCGGCGGCGGCGAACGGGTTGCCGCCCGCGGCGATGGCGCCGACGAGCGCGAACTGCGAGGCGCCGGTGAACACCAGCAGACTGAGCGCGCAGGTCTGCAGAAGAGTGAGACCGGATCCCGCCGACGTCACGCCGAAGGCGAATCCGGACAGGCCGACGGCGATCCCGACGCCGAGTGCGTCCCGGACGACGGCCGAGTCCGGTTTGGTCACTCCCTGCGGCCCGGATCCCGGTGCCGCGGTCGCGGATATCTCTGGGTGAGCTGTCTGTTCTGCCACGTCAGGGACGTTACGCAGGCTTCCGGTGAGGCGTCTTGTACGTTCTTGCGCGTTCGCGCCGGTAGGCCCCGGGAGGCACGCCCACGATCCGGGTGAAGTGACGGTTGAGATGCGGCTGGTCGGTGAAGCCGACGGCGACGGCCGCCTCGGCCGGCGCCGTCCCGGCGTCCAGCAGGTGGCGGGCGCGGCGCACGCGCGCGTCCGTCAGCCAGGTGTGCGGCGGCAGCCCGTACGCGGACTTGAACGCGCGCAGGAGCGCGAAGGGACTGGTGCCGAGTTCCTGCGCGAGCTCCTCCAGGGACGGCGGCTCGGCCATCCGCTCCTCCAGGAGCTGTCGGGCGAGCTCCGCGGTGCGGGCCCCGGAGGCGAGCGGCGCGCGAGCGGGCAGCGCGCGGCCGTGGCGCCGCAGCAGCCGCGCGACCGCGATGCGCAGCACGCTGTCGGCCGCGAGCGCGTTGCCCTGTTCGGCGGCGCAGTGCACCTCGTGCACCAGGCGGGAGGTGTCCGGGTCCTCGACGATCGTCTCCGCGAAGCCGGCCGTGCCGCGCAGGGTGGTCACCTCCTCGGCGATCGTCGCGACCAGCTCGGACGACGGGTAGAGGGTCGAGTACACCCAGCCCTCGGGGACCCCCGCCTTCGCCGAGTGGGGCACCTCAGGGTTGATCATCACCACGGTGCCCGGCCTGGCACTGATCGTGCCGTCCGGCATGAGCACGTCCTCGATGCCGCGGCGAACGGCGCCGAGGACGAAGCCCTCGTGCGTGTGCCGGGTGAAGGAGTGACGCACATAGCGGGCCTGCAGCAGGTCCAGACCCGGTACGCCGGGGTACTGCCAGTGCCGCGCCCACTCGTCCTTCCGGTCCGGTGCCGCGTCGCTCTCCATACGGCAATTCTGCGCCGCCGGCCCGGCCCCTGACCTGCCCGTCCACGTCCTGGACACGGTTGTCAGTGGTCGGGTGCACGATGGGGGGCATGGCCAGGACTGCGCTCGACTCCTTCTCCCCCGCGACCCGAGGCTGGTTCACGGGGGCGTTCAGCGCGCCCACCGCCGCGCAGGAGGGGGCCTGGCAAGCCATCGGGGAGGGCTCGGACGTCCTGGTCGTGGCGCCGACCGGCTCGGGCAAGACGCTCGCCGCCTTCCTCGCCGCCCTCGACCGGCTCACGTCCACACCGCCGCCCGCGGAGACGAAGAAGCGCTGCCGCGTGCTGTACGTGTCTCCGCTCAAGGCGCTCGCGGTCGACGTCGAGCGCAATCTGCGCAGTCCGCTCACGGGAATCCGGCACGAGGCGGTGCGGCTGGGCCTGCCGGAGCCCGAGGTGCGGGTCGGCATCCGTTCCGGTGACACCCCGGCCGCCGAGCGCCGGTCGCTGGTCTCACGGCCGCCGGACATCCTCATCACCACGCCCGAGTCGCTGTTCCTGATGCTCACCTCCTCCACGCGGGAAGCCTTGTCGGGTGTCGAGACGGTCATCCTGGACGAGGTCCACGCCGTGGCGGGCACCAAGCGCGGCGCGCACCTCTCCGTGTCCCTGGAGCGTCTCGACGCTCTGCTGCCGCGCCCCGCGCGCAGGATCGGCCTGTCCGCGACGGTGCGCCCGGTCGACGAGGTCGCCCGTTACCTGTCGCCGCAGCGCAGGGTCGAGATCGTCCAGCCGCCCTCCGGCAAGGAGTTCGACCTCTCGGTCGTCGTCCCCGTCGAGGACCTCGGCGAGCTCGGGGGCTCGCCCGCAGCCGACGCGTCCGAGGGGCCCGGGGAGAGGCCCTCGATCTGGCCGCACGTCGAGGAGCGGATCGCCGACCTCGTCCAGGCCCATCGCTCGACGATCGTCTTCGCCAACTCCCGCCGCCTCGCGGAGCGTCTGTGCAACCGGCTCAACGAGATCGCCTACGAGCGTGCTACGGGTGCTCCTCTGCCGGAGGACGGGCCTCCGGCAGAGATCATGGCGCAGTCCGGGGCAGCCCAGGGCGCCCCGCCGCTCCTGGCCCGCGCCCACCACGGCTCGGTCTCCAAGGAGCAGCGGGCCCTGGTCGAGGAGGACCTCAAGGCGGGGCGGCTGCCCGCCGTCGTCGCCACCTCCAGTCTGGAGCTGGGCATCGACATGGGCGCGGTCGACCTGGTCGTCCAGGTCGAGTCACCGCCCTCGGTCGCCTCCGGCCTCCAGCGCGTCGGTCGCGCGGGACACCAGGTGGGCGCCGTCTCCACGGGTGTCGTCTTCCCCAAGTACCGCGGCGACCTGGTGCAGGCGGCCGTGGTCACGGAGCGGATGCGCACGGGCTCCATCGAATCGCTGCGCGTCCCGGCCAATCCCCTGGACGTGCTGGCCCAGCAGCTCGTGGCCATGGTCGCCATGGACACGTGGCAGTTCGACGACCTGCTGGCACTGGTCCGCCGTGCTGCGCCGTTCGCCTCGCTGCCCGAGTCGGCGTTCACCGCGGTCCTCGACATGCTCGCCGGGCGCTATCCGTCGGACGCGTTCGCCGAGTTGCGCCCGCGCGTGGTGTGGGACCGCGTGGCGGGCACGGTGACCGGCCGGCCGGGCGCGCAGCGGCTCGCCGTCACCTCCGGCGGCACCATCCCCGACCGTGGCCTCTTCGGGGTCTTCCTCGCCGGTGCCGACCCCAAGAAGGGCGGCGGCAGGGTGGGAGAGCTCGACGAGGAGATGGTGTACGAGTCCCGAGTGGGTGACGTCTTCACCCTGGGCACCACGTCGTGGCGGATCGAGGACATCACCCGGGACCGGGTGCTGGTCTCGCCCGCCCCCGGCCTCCCCGGCCGCCTCCCCTTCTGGAAGGGCGACCAGCTCGGCCGCCCGCTGGAGCTGGGCCGCGCGGTCGGCGCGTTCCTGCGCGAGGTCGGCGGGCTGGCGCCCGACGACGCCCGACTGCGCCTGGTGGCGGCGGGTCTGGACGCGTGGGCGGCGGACAATGTGCTGGCGTATCTCGACGAGCAGCGCCGGGCCTGCGGCCATGTCCCCGACGACCGCACGATCCTCGTGGAGCGTTTCCGGGACGAGCTGGGCGACTGGCGCGTGGTGATCCACTCGCCGTTCGGCGCGCAGGTCCACGCGCCCTGGGCGCTGGCGCTGGGCGCCCGCCTCGCCGAGCGGTACGGCATGGACGCACAGGTCATGCACGCGGACGACGGCATCGTGCTGCGGCTGCCCGACGCCGACCTGATGGGACTCGACCTGCTCGATCAGGACCCGGTCCACGTGGACACGGCGTACGACAGCGAGCAGGCACCGGTGGGAGCCGCGGACACGGTCTTCGACAAGGGCGAGATCAGCCAGATCGTGACCGACCAGGTTGGCGGCTCGGCCCTGTTCGCCTCGCGGTTCCGGGAGTGCGCGGCCCGCGCGCTGCTGCTGCCGCGGCGCAATCCCGGCAAGCGCACGCCGCTGTGGCAGCAGCGCCAGCGTGCGGCTCAACTGCTCCAGGTGGCGAGCGAGTTCGGCTCGTTCCCGATCGTCCTGGAAGCGGTCCGCGAATGCCTCCAGGACGTGTTCGACGTCCCCGGGCTCACCGAGCTCATGGGCGACATCGAGTCGCGCCGGGTCCGCCTGGTCGAGGTCACCACCCCCGAGCCCTCGCCGTTCGCCCGCTCCCTGCTCTTCGGCTACGTGGCCCAGTTCCTCTACGAGGGCGACTCGCCGCTCGCCGAGAGGCGCGCGGCGGCCCTATCGCTGGACTCCCGGCTCCTGGCCGAGCTGCTGGGGCAGGCCGAGCTCCGGGAGCTGCTCGACGCGGACGTCCTGACGGAGCTGGAGCGTGAGCTGCAGTGGCTGACTGACGACCGGCGGGTCAAGGACGCCGAGGGCGTCGCCGATCTCCTGCGCGTTCTCGGGCCCCTCACTGATGCGGAGCTGGCCGAGCGCGGTGGCGACCCGGACTGGCCGCAGGAGTTGGCGGCCGCACGCCGCGCCATCCGCGTCCGTATCGCGGGCGCCGACCACTGGGCCGCGGTCGAGGACGCGGGCCGGCTGCGCGACGCCCTGGGCACCGCGCTGCCCGTGGGTGTCCCCGAGGCTTTCACGGAGCCGGTCAAGGACCCCCTCGGTGACCTCCTCGCCCGTTTCGCGCGGACGCACGGACCGTTCACCTCGGCCCAGGCGGCGGCCCGCTTCGGAATGGGGCCGGCCGTCACGGAGGGCGGCCTGGCCCGTCTCGCCGCGTCGGGGCGCGTCGTCCAGGGCGAGTTCCATCCCGCGGGCATCGGACAGGAATGGTGCGACGCGGCCGTGCTGCGCCGTCTGCGCCGCCGCTCCCTGGCCGCGCTCCGGCACGAGCTGGAGCCGGTCCCGCCCGCCGCGCTCGCCGCGTTCCTCCCCCAGTGGCAGCACATGGGCAGCAACCGGCTGCGCGGCATCGACGGGCTGGCCCGCGCCGTCGAGCAGCTGCAGGGCGCCGCCGTTCCCGCCTCCGCGCTGGAGAAGCTCGTCCTCCCGTCCCGCGTCTCCCACTACAGCACCACGCTCCTCGACGAACTGACCACCACGGGTGAGGTGGTGTGGGCGGGCGCCGGCGCCCTGCCCGGCAAGGACGGCTGGGTCTCCCTCTACCTCGCGGACGCCGCCCCGCTCCTGCTCCCGCCGCCGCACCCGCTGGAGCTGACGGCCCTGCACGAGTCGGTGCTCGGCGCGCTGTCCGGCGGGTACGGACTGTTCTTCCGCCAGATCGCCGACCAGGTCCGCGCCACCACCCACCCCGACGCCACCGATCCGCAACTCGCCGACGCCGTCTGGGACCTGACCTGGTCCGGCCGGCTCACCAACGACACCCTCGCGCCCCTGCGCGCCCTGCTGGGCTCGGGCCGCACGGCAGGCTCGACGGCCCACCGCGCCAAGCGGACGGTGCCCCGCGGCCGCTACGGCACCCTGACGGCGACAGCCCGCCCCACCTCCCGCTCCGGCCCGCCGACCGTGAGCGGCCGCTGGTCCCTGCTGCCGGCCGCCGAGCCCGAGCCGACCCACCGGGCGCACGCTCTCGCCCGCACCCTGCTCGACCGCCATGGAGTGGTGACCCGCGGCGCGGTGGCCGCCGAGGGCGTGGAGGGCGGATTCTCCGCGACGTACCGCATCCTGTCGGCCTTCGAGGACAGCGGGCAGGCCCGTCGGGGCTACGTCGTCGAGGGCCTCGGAGCCGCCCAGTTCGCGATGGACGGCGCGGTCGACCGGCTGCGCGCCGCCTCCAGCGCCCGGGACCGGGAAGAGGGGCAGGCGGCACCCCGCGCGGTCGTCCTGGCCGCCGCCGACCCGGCGAACGCGTACGGGGCGGCGCTGCCCTGGCCCGAGCCTCCCGAGGGCGCCGGGCACAAGCCGGGCCGCAAGGCCGGCTCCCTCGTCGTCCTGGTGGACGGCGAGCTGACGCTCTACATGGAACGCGGCGGAAAGACGCTGCTCTCCTGGGTGACGGACCCGGAGGCTCCGGCTCTGCACGCGGCGGCCGCCGCCCTGGCCTCGGCGGCCCGCGAGGGCGCGCTGGGCACGGTGACCGTGGAGCGGGCCAACGGCTCTCCGGCCCTCACCTCATCCCTGGGCCGCGTCCTGGAGACCGCCGGGTTCCACGCCACACCGAGGGGGCTGCGCCTGCGCCCGTGACCCACGCACCGGCGTACGTCCGGACCAGCGCCCGTGGCCCACGCACCCGCCTCCCCACCCGACCGGCGCCCGTGCCCGAGGCACCGGCGTACCTCCGGGCAGGCCCCGGCGGCGACGGCCCACTCCCCCGCCGTCGCGCATCATGGATGCCATGCCCGAAGGAGACACCGTCTGGCTGGCCGCCCACCGCCTGCACAGCGCGCTGGCCAACCGCGTGCTGACAAGATCCGATCTGCGGGTGCCCCGGTTCGCCACGGCGGACCTCACCGGCCGGACCGTCCTGGACGTCACCCCGCGCGGCAAGCACCTCCTCACCCGCATCGAGGGCGGCCTCACGCTGCACTCGCATCTGCGGATGGACGGTTCCTGGCAGGTGTACGGGACCGGTGAGCGCTGGCGCGGCGGCCCCGCGCACCAGATCCGTGCCGTCCTCGGCAACGAGGCGTACACGGCGGTCGGTTACCGCCTGCCCGTCCTGGAGCTGCTCCGGACCACCGACGAGGAGCAGGCCGTGGGCCATCTGGGCCCCGATCTCCTCGGCCCCGACTGGGACCCGGACACAGCGGTGGCCAACCTCCTCGCCGACCCGGCCCGCCCCCTCGGCGAAGCCCTTCTCGACCAGCGCAATCTCGCCGGCATCGGCAACGTCTACAAGTCCGAGCTGGCCTTCCTGGCCCGCGTGACGCCCTGGCTCCCTGTCGGCGAGCTGCCCGCCGACACGCTCGCCCGTCTCGTGGCCACCGCCCAGCGGCTCCTCGAGGCCAACAAGTCCCGTCCCGACCGGGTCACCACGGGCCGCCGCGGCCCCGGGCAACGGCTGTACGTCTACGGCCGTGAAGGCCGGCCGTGTCCGCGCTGCGGCGCCCCGGTGCGCAAGGCCGACCAGGGAGACGGCAGCCGCGAGCGCCCCACCTACTGGTGTCCGGGCTGTCAGGCGGGTCCACCTGATTGACGGTCCGTCAGATATGGCCGTACGGTCCGCTCATGGGTCTCTCGGCGTACGACCTCAGCGGCCGGACCGCGTTCGTCACCGGAGCCGCGGGCGGCATCGGCCGCGCCTCGGCCGTCCTGCTCGCCGAGGCGGGGGCCGTCGTGCACTGCGCCGACATCGACGAGAAGGGCCTCGCCGAGACCGCGTCCCTGATCCGCGGGACCGGCGGCACCGCCGTCACCCACACCGTCGACGTCACCGACCGGTCGCAGGTCAGGTCCGCGGTCGACAGCACGGGAGGACTCGACATCGTGGCCGCGATCGCCGGGATCATGCACACCAGCACGGTGCTCGACACCCGGGACGAGGACCTCGACCGTGTCCTGGCGGTCAACTTCAAGGGCGTGCTGTACACCTGCCAGGAGGCGGCCCGCGCCATGATCGCCTCGACTGTCCGGCCGGCCGAGGGTCCGCGGCCACGCGACACCGGCGAAAGCCGCAGCCGCGGCTCGATCATCACCATGACGTCCGGAGCCGTCGACGCGGCCCAGGCGGGGCTGCTCTGTTACAGCGTGGCCAAGGCGGCAGTCGTCCAGCTCACCAGGACCCTCGCGACCGAGCTCGGGCCGCACGCCGTCCGCGTCAACGCGGTGGCCCCCGGGTGGGTCCGCACCCCCATGACGAACCGTCACGAGGCAAGGGTCCAGGAGCAGGTCGAGGCGGCACTCATCCGGATGTCGCCGCTGCGCCGCGTCGGCGAACCGGAGGACATCGCGCACACGGTGCTCCACCTGGCGTCCGACGCCTCGTCGTTCACGACGGGTCAGATATGCCGTCCGAACGGCGGCGTCGCCATGCCCTGGTGACGCCGCGGGCCGCCGAGACATGGACGGGCAGCAGGCTCAGCCCCCAACCACCCGCCGCCACCGCCCCCTCGATGACCCCCGCGTGCTCCGGCACCAGAGCCAGCCGAAGGACGGCCCACCACCACACCGCGCCCGCCACGAGCCCGAGCAGCGCGACGGGCACGAGAACCGCTGTGCGTATCGCCATGCCGCCTCCTCCGGGCCACGCTAGCGGGGCGGGCACGATCGCCGGGAGGGCGCACGGGTGGCGGCGCCCGGCGCTCGAACGGCCGCGTCCGCCCGGCCGACCGGCACCGGGAGCCGCCGGAACCCCTCACCCAATGCCCTCATCGCGAGCACCGCAGGCGCGGCATCGCGAACTCTCCGAGCCCCGCCGCCCGTTACACGGACTCCGCCTGGAACATCCACGCGTGCTTCTCGAGGTCGGCCGTCAGACCGATCAGGATGTCCTGGCTCACGGGGTCCGGCTTCTCCGTCGCGTCAATGCGTTCCCGCATCCGGCCGATGACCGCGCCCAGCGCGTCGACCAGGGTCCGCACCGCGTCCACGTCCTTGATCCAGCCGTCCGGCACGGATCCGATCGCGCTCTGCGCGGCCACCGTCGAGGCCCGCCCGTCCGGCGTCACACCGATCGCCGACGAACGCTCGGCCACCGTGTCGGAGTGCTGACGCGCCGTGTCGACGACCTCGTCGAGCTGCAGGTGGACCGACCTGAAGCGCGGACCGACCACGTTCCAGTGGACCTGCTTGGCCACCAGGGCCAGATCGATCAGATCGACCAGCGCACCTTTCAGCGCGTCGCCGACCGTCTTGAGATCGGCCTCGGACAGAGGGCTCTTCACGACAGACATGCGTGTCCTCCCTTGGGGTACGCGACTACGCTCCACGATCGCACAACTACACAAAAGGGTCATTCGGGGGCAAGAAGAAGGCCCCGACCGGTACTCGCGTACCACTCGGGGCCTGCCTCAAACCCAGTCGTGCAGTGCCTTACGGATCAGGCGGCGACGACGTCGACCGCTTCCGTGGGCGCCTTGATCGTCACCCGCTCCGTCGGCACTCCTGCCACCGACGTCACGGAGACGGAATTGAGCATCGGGCGTACCGGTGCAGGCACCGGCTCGGTGGCGGCTGCCGACTCGGCCAGTTCGGCCAGAGACAGCTCGTCGCTCACCTCACGCATGAGCTCGGACATCCGTACGTCAAGCGCGTCGCAGATGGCGGAGAGCAGCTCGGAGGATGCCTCCTTCTGCCCCCGCTCCACCTCGGAAAGATAGCCGAGCGAGACTCGGGCGGACGAGGAGACTTCGCGCAGAGTACGGCCCTGGCGTTGGCGCTGCCGACGCAGCACGTCACCAAGCAGGCGACGGAGCAGAATCATCGGTGGCTCCCTCCTCGGACCGCGTAGCCGCATCCTTCTCGCCCCACCGTACCGCCTCGCGCCGCGGCCGTGCGGGGAGCGATGTCGTGTTCACTCAGGGCTGCAAACATCAAGTCCCCCCGTTCTGTTCCGTATCCTGTGTCCGCGCATTCCCGTGAAGTTCGTCAGAGAGCAGGTCGAGCACTCTGCGTACACTCTCTCTACGGATTTCCTCCCGGTCGCCGTTCAACCGCAATGCGGCCACTTTCCCGGCTCCGGAAGGTCCCGAAACGGCAACATAGACCGTGCCGACCGGCTGTCCGTCCTGCGGTTCGGGGCCGGCGACACCGGTGGTCGCGATGCCCCAGACGGCGTCCAGACGGCCCCGTACACCGGCCGCCATCTGCGCCGCCACCTCCGCGTCGACCGCGCCGCGCTCGGCCAGAAGGGTCCCGTCCACGCCCAGCAGATCCCTCTTCAGGGTGGTCGCGTAGGCCGTCACGGACCCCCGGAAGGACTGCGAGGCTCCTGGCACCTCCGTCAGCTGCGCGGCCACCAGACCGCCCGTGAGGGACTCGGCGACGGCCAGCGTCTCACCACGCTCCGCAAGCAGCGCCAGCACGCGAGCCGCCGTGTTCACCGTTCCGCGTCCTCGGCCCCGGTCCGCGCCGCCCGGGCCGCGCGCTCCTGCGCGAGCCCCTTGCGCCTCAGGACGATCGCCTGTCGCACGTAGTCGAGACCGGTGAGCACCGTCAGAACGACCGCGAGCGCCATCACCCAGAAGCGCAGGGTCGCCAGCGGACCGGTCAGCGCCAGCACGTACATGCCGACCGCGGTGCCCTGCGCGAGCGTCTTCATCTTGCCGCCGCGACTGGCCGGAATGACCCCGTGCCGGATCACCCAGAACCGCATGAGCGTGATTCCGAGCTCGCGGAAGAGGATGACGCCGGTCACCCACCACGGCAGGTCACCGAGAGCCGACAGGCAGATCAGCCCGGCCGCCATGATCGCCTTGTCGGCGATGGGGTCGGCGATCTTCCCGAAGTCGGTGACCAGGTTGTACGTCCGTGCCAGATGGCCGTCGAAGATGTCCGTGATCATGGCGACGGCGAACGCCGCCCAGGCCCACGCACGCCAGGCGGGGTCGTAGCCGCCGTCCTGGAGCATCAGCACCACGAAGCCCGGCACCAGCACCAGGCGCACCATGGTCAGGATGTTGGCGATGTTCCACAGGCTGGCCTGGTTGACGGCCGCAGCGCCCAGCTTGCCGCCGGGCGCCGGCCTCCCGGTGCCGCCCGCAGCGGATGCCGGCACTCCGGTCATCTGCCCGCCTCCTCGCCGAGACACTGCGCGACCAGATCGACGCCCTCCGTACCCACGACCTTCGCCTCGACCATCCGGCCGGGCACCAGGCCCTCGGGGGAGGTGAACAGCACCTGGCCGTCCGTCTCCGGCGCCTGGTGCGCGGCGCGCCCCGTGGCGCCGTCCTCGTCGTCCACGCTTTCGACGAGTACTTCGAGGGTCTCACTCATGCGCTCCTCGGCGCGCTGCGCGGTGAGCTCCTCCGCGAGTCTCGACAGGTGCGCGAGGCGCTCGGCGATGACGTCCTCGTCGAGCTTGTTGTCGTAGGAGACGGCCTCGGTGCCCTCCTCGTCGCTGTAGCCGAAGACGCCGATGGCGTCGAGGCGGGCGGCGCCCAGGAAGCGTTCCAGCTCGGCGAAGTCGGCCTCGCTCTCGCCGGGGAAGCCGACGATGAAGTTGGACCGCACACCTGCCTGGGGGGCCTTGGACCGGATGGTCTCCAAAAGCTCCCAGAAGCGCTCCGTGTCGCCGAACCGGCGCATGGCGCGCAGCACGCCGGGGGCGGAGTGCTGGAAGGACAGGTCGAAGTACGGTGCGACCTTGGGCGTCGAGGTGAGCACGTCGATCAGGCCGGGGCGCATCTCCGCGGGCTGCAGGTAGCTCACGCGGACGCGCTCGATGCCGTCGACGGCGGCCAGCTCGGGCAGGAGCGTCTCGAGGAGACGGATGTCGCCGAGGTCCTTGCCGTACGAGGTGTTGTTCTCGGAGACCAGCATGATCTCCTTGACGCCCTGTTCGGCCAGCCAGCGCGTCTCGCCGAGCACATCGCTCGGGCGGCGCGAGATGAAGGAGCCGCGGAAGGACGGGATGGCACAGAAGGTGCACCGGCGGTCGCAGCCGGAGGCCAGCTTCACGGAGGCGACGGGGCTGGTGCCGAGGCGGCGGCGCAGCGGCGCACGCGGACCGGACACCGGCGCGACGCCGTCGGGGAGGTCCTCGGGCGCCGGTGCGACGTCACCGTGGCCGGGCAGGGCAACCTCGGTGGCCTGCTGGCGCTCCACGGGGCTCAGCGGCAGCAGTTTGCGCCGGTCGCGCGGGGTGTGGGCCTCCACGCTGCCGCCGCTCAGGATGGTCTGGAGGCGGCTGGAGATGTCGGCGTAGTCGTCGAAGCCGAGGACGCCGTCGGCCTCGGGCAGTGCCTCGGCGAGCTCCTTGCCGTACCGCTCGGCCATGCAGCCGACCGCGACGACGGCCTGGGTACGGCCATGATCCTTGAGATCGTTGGCCTCCAGCAGGGCGTCGACGGAGTCCTTCTTGGCGGCCTCGACGAATCCGCAGGTGTTGACGACGGCGACATCTGCGTCGGAGGCTTCCTCGACGAGCTCCCAGCCGTCCGCTGCCAAGCGGCCTGCGAGCTCCTCCGAGTCCACCTCGTTACGGGCGCAGCCAAGAGTGACGAGGGCGACGGTACGGCGTTCGGGCATGGACTCAAGACTACTTTGTCCCGGCCCGCGCCCCTGCCCCGAGGGTTCTCCGTACCGTTGGCCCCCGTCGTCCGCCCGTGGGCCGGGCGCTCCCGGGCCGGTCAGCCGGCCGCGGGGTCGCCCTTGGTGTAGGACAGCCGCTCGACGCCGCCCATCTCGAAGTCGCCCTCGACCTTCTTGCCGTTGACGAACAGCTCGATCGCGCCCGCGTTGCCGAGGATCAGATCGACGCGCTCGTCGTCCTGGAAGGTCTTGGACTCGCCCTTGAGCAGCGTGCCGTCGAAGAGCAGCTTGCCGTTGTGCGACTTGGCGGAGATCCAGCTCTTGTCGTGGGTGGCGGAGAGCTTCACCGTGACCTTGTCCTTGGGCACCGCCGCGATGGCGCTGTCCGAGGGGTCCGGCTTGGGGTCGGCCGGCTTGGTCCCGCCCGCCTTCGTCGGGGTGGGCTTGGCCTCGGGCGCCGGACCCTCCGCGACCTGGGTGCCCTGGCCGTTGCCGTCGCTGAAGAGCGTGAAGCCGGCGAAGCCGACCACGACGACGATGGCGGCGACCATGGCCGCGGTCCAGTTGGGCCGTCGTCGCTCGGGACGGATGCGTTCGGCTTCGAACAGCGGTGCGGCGGACGTCGGCGAAGGGCGCCCGCCGTGCTCGGCGTCGTACTGCTCGACCAGCGGTTCCGGATCGAGCCCGACGGCGCGTGCGAGCGTGCGGATATGACCGCGCGCGTACACGTCGCCGCCGCAGCGGGAGAAGTCGTCCTCCTCGATCGCGTGCACGATGGGGATGCGCACCCGGGTGGAGGAGCTGACCTCGTCGACGGTCAGGCCGGCGCCGACACGCGCCTGCTGCAGGATGTGACCGATCGACGGCCGGGCGTCTTCGACGGAAGGCCGGTTGTCTTCGGGGGAGTTGCCGATGGACACGGGGGCGCCTTTCGAGCGTGTAGCCACCTGCTGGAGGTTCAGTCTATGGGTGGTACGAAAGGGTGGGGCAACCGGGCGGCGGGACTTTGTACGCCATCGGAATGGCCGCAGTTCCCAGGGGCGGAACACCGTTCTGTCCCTCCCTCCAACTTGACGTACGACCAAGGGAGACGGTTGCTCCCGAAACCCTTACGAGAGAGTCTCTCCCCGGATCACGGCGAGCACTCCATCCAATTCGTCCGGTTTCACGAGAACGTCACGCGCCTTGGACCCCTCACTGGGGCCGACGATGTTGCGCGACTCCATGAGGTCCATCAGCCGGCCGGCCTTCGCGAAGCCCACGCGCAGCTTGCGCTGGAGCATCGACGTGGAGCCGAACTGTGTGGAGACGACCAGCTCAGCGGCCTGGCACAGCAGGTCGAGGTCGTCGCCGATGTCCTCGTCGATCTCCTTCTTCTGCTTCGTGCCGACCACGACGTCGTCGCGGAAGACGGGGGCCATCTGGTCCTTGCAGTGCTGTACAACGGCCGCGACCTCTTCCTCTGTGACGAAGGCGCCCTGCATACGCGTCGGCTTGTTGGCCCCCATCGGCAGGAACAGCCCGTCGCCCTTGCCGATGAGCTTCTCCGCTCCCGGCTGGTCGAGGATGACCCGGCTGTCCGCGAGCGAGGAGGTCGCGAACGCGAGCCGTGAGGGCACGTTCGCCTTGATGAGGCCGGTGACGACGTCGACCGAGGGCCGCTGGGTCGCCAGTACCAGATGGATGCCGGCCGCGCGCGCCAGCTGCGTGATGCGCACGATGGCGTCCTCGACGTCCCTCGGGGCGACCATCATCAGGTCCGCGAGCTCGTCGACGATGACCAGCAGGTACGGGTACGGCTGGAGCTCTCGCTCGCTGCCCTCGGACGGCTTGACCTTGCCGTTGCGCACGGCCTGGTTGAAGTCGTCGATGTGCCGGTACCCGTAGGCCGCGAGGTCGTCGTAGCGCAGATCCATCTCGCGCACCACCCACTGCAGGGCCTCGGCGGCCCGCTTGGGGTTGGTGATGATCGGCGTGATCAGGTGCGGGATGCCCTCGTACGCGGTGAGCTCGACCCGCTTGGGATCGACGAGCACCATCCGGACGTCCTCCGGGGTCGCTCTTATCATCACCGAGGTGATCAGGCAGTTGATGCACGACGACTTGCCGGAGCCGGTGGCGCCGGCGACCAGGACGTGCGGCATCTTGGCGAGGTTGGCCATCACGTAGCCGCCCTCGACGTCCTTGCCGAGCGCCACGAGCATCGGGTGGTCGTCCTCGGCAGCGTCCGCGAGGCGCAGCACGTCGCCGAGGTTGACCATCTCGCGGTCGGTGTTGGGGATCTCGATGCCGACCGCGGACTTGCCGGGGATCGGCGAGATGATCCGCACGTCGGGGCTCGCGACCGCGTACGCGATGTTCTTGGTCAGGGCCGTGATGCGCTCGACCTTCACGGCCGGGCCGAGCTCCACCTCGTAGCGGGTGACCGTCGGGCCACGAGTGAAGCCGGTGACGGCCGCGTCGACCTTGAACTCCATGAAGACGTTGGTCAGCGAGGCGACGATCGCGTCGTTGGCGGCACTGCGCGTCTTGCCCGGGCCGCCGCGCTCCAGCAGGTCCAGCGAGGGCAGCGCGTACGTGATGTCGCCCGACAGCTGCAGCTGCTCGGCGCGCGCCGGCAGGGGCTGGGACTCCTCGGGCGCCGGCTTCGTCAGGTCGAGTACGGAGCCCTTGGCCGCCGGCTTCGTCAGGTCGGGTACGGGGCCCTGGGCCGCCGGCTTCTGCGGCTCCGGCCCCACCTCCTCGGGCTCGCGCGCGGTGGGTACCTGCGAGGCCGCCCGCCGGCGCTCGGCGGTGACGTCGCGCGTGAGGTCGGCGACGAGCGGGGAGGGCGGCATGCCGTTCAGCACGGCTCCGTCGAGAGCGGCCGCCGCGGCCGCGGCGACGTCCACGGCGTCCATCTCGCGTCCCATGGCGGGCTGCACCGACGGCCGGCGCGGTCGTCTGCGCCGTTGGAGCGCCTCCTGCTCGGCGTGATCGTGATCGTGGTCGTAGGCGTCGGCCTCGTCCGGGCGGCGCGCGGTGGAGCGACGCTGACGGCCGGGCAGGGACTCGCGCCACTGCTCGTCGTAGCGCTGGTCGTAGCGGGTGCCCTCATCGGGCTCGGGCGCGGCGTCGACCAGGCCGAGCTTGGAGCCGAGCAGGCGCAGGCGCTGGGGGATGGCGTTGACGGGAGTCGCGGTCACGACGAGCAGGCCGAAGACGGTGAGCAGCACCAGCAGCGGGACCGCCAGCACCTCGCCCATCATGAAGATCAGCGGCTTGGAGGCGGCCCAGCCGATCAGGCCGCCGGCGTCCTGCATGGCCTCGGTGCCGTCCCCGCGGCCGGGCGATCCGCAGGCGATGTGGACCTGGCCGAGCACGCCGACGACGAGCGCGGACAGACCGATCACGATCCGTCCGTTGGCGTCGGGCTTCTCGGGATAGAGGATCAGCCGCACGCCGATCGCGCCGAGCAGCAGGGGGACGAGCAGATCGAGGCGTCCGAAGGCGCCCGTCACCAGCATCTCGACGAGATCGCCGACCGGTCCGCGCAGATTCGACCAGGTGCCGGCCGCGACGATGAGCGCGAGGCCCAGGAGCAGCAGCGCGAGGCCGTCCTTGCGGTGCGCCGGGTCAAGTCCCTTGGCGCCGCGCCCTATCCCGCGGAACATCGCGCCCACCGCGTGGGCGAGGCCGAGCCACAGGGCGCGCGCGAGCCGGTACACGCCCCCGGTGGGCGACGGTGCGGGCTTCGGCGCAGCCGTCTTGCGGGCCGCGGCCTTCTTCGCCGGTGCCCTCTTCGCGGGTGCGGACTTCTTCGCAGCGGTCTTCTTGGCGGGCGCCGCCTTCTTCGCCGCGCCGGTCGTACGGCCGGCGCGCGGCTTCGCGGTGCCCGCCGTGCCCTGGGAACCCTTGCCGGACGTACGTGAGGCCATGGTGGTGAGGTTACCGGTGTTGACGGCAGCGGACACGTGTGCCCACTGCTTCACCCGTTCGTGTCGTGCCTGCAGCGGCAGTGAACTGACGCTCCCTCAGGGGCTGGTGGCCTCTGTGGCGCCGCCCGCCACGAATCAGCTCTGGGACGGCAGCGTCGGCGCGCCCCCGCCGGTGCCGGGCTCCAGCGCGTCGAGCGCGCGGCGCAGACCGGTGAGCTTGCGCTCGAGATGGGCGGCGGTCGCCACCGCCGCGGCGTCGGCGGAGTCGTCGTCGAGCTGCTTGGACAGCGCCTCGGCCTGCTCCTCAACTGCCGCGAGCCTCGCCGAGAGTTCCGCGAGGAGGCCGGCGGGCTCGCGACTGCCGCCCGATTCGGCCTGGCCGGCGCCCTCCAGCTGGAGCCGCAGCAGTGCCGCCTGCTCCCGCAGTTGGCAGTTCTTC
This sequence comes from Streptomyces sp. NPDC002867, assembly GCF_053591895.1. NCBI lineage: Bacteria > Bacillati > Actinomycetota > Actinomycetes > Kitasatosporales > Streptomycetaceae > Streptomyces > Streptomyces sp. NPDC002867. The sequence continues at coordinate 34,161 of NZ_JBSFUR010000049.1, forward strand.
ATGTAGAGCTCGACGAACACCGACACCTTGGCGCGCAGCACCCAGGGGTCGAACGGCTTGGAGATGTAGTCGACGGCACCTGCGGCGTACCCACGGAAGGTGTGGTGGGGGCCGTGGTTGATCGCGGTGAGGAAGATGATCGGGATGTCACGGGTCCGCTCACGCCGCTTGATGTGCGCGGCGGTCTCGAAGCCGTCCATTCCCGGCATCTGAACATCCAGCAGAATGACCGCGAAGTCGTCCGTCAGCAGCGCCTTGAGCGCTTCCTCCCCTGACGATGCCCGCACCAGTGTCTGATCGAGCGCGGAGAGGATGGCCTCCAGCGCGAGCAGATTCTCCGGCCGGTCATCGACCAGGAGGATCTTGGCCTTCTGCACCATGCCCCGTCCTCCTCGCCCCGGCATGGGGTCTCTCCGGCTCGAAGAGCCGGAGGACGCACCGGGCGCCGCCCCAGGGGACGACTCCCTTGCGTCGCCCGTCCTTGTGCCGGTCATCGTAGCCGCACCCCGCCCGTCGCCACACCCTGTCACCGTGATGTCACTGTGCACGCACCAAAAACGTGGGGGGAGATCGGATAGTTCCCCGAAAATCTCAGCCCCACACGCTTTCGAACGCGATCGATCAGCAACAACCAGTGATTCGGGCGGGGCCCGCTCACTTGACGTTCATCCACTGCTCCATCACGGAGAGAAGATGGTCGGGATCGACCGGCTTCGTCACGTAATCCGATGCTCCGGACTCGATCGCCTTCTCCCGGTCCCCCTTCATCGCCTTCGCTGTCAGGGCGATGATCGGCAGACCCGCGAACTGCGGCATCCTGCGGATCGCCGTCGTCGTCGCGTACCCGTCCATCTCCGGCATCATGATGTCCATCAGTACGACTGTCACATCATCGTGCTGCTCCAGGACTTCGATGCCCTCACGGCCGTTCTCCGCGTACAGCACGGACAGGCCGTGCTGCTCGAGCACGCTCGTCAGAGCGAACACGTTGCGGATGTCGTCATCGACGATCAGCACCTTCTCGCCGTCGAACCCGAACACCCGCCGCTCCTCGGCCCCCTCCTGCCCGGCCGTCGCATCGCCCCACGGCTGCGCCTCCCCGGCCTGTGCCTGCCGCCCGCTCCTCGCGTTCAGAGCCTTGCGGCGCCGGCGCAGCAGCGCCGCCGGGCCCACGGGGGGCTCGGCCGGACGCGAGGGAGCGGTCCGCACCTGTGCGCCCACGTCCTCCGCGTCCATCTCCTCGTCCTGTGCGCCGCCCGTCCCGGGCTCGAGCTGCGGGTACCCGTGCGGCGGCAACTCGGTCGGCTGCAGCGGCAGGTACAGCGTGAACGTGGAGCCGCGGCCCGGCTCGCTCGCCGCGTGGATCTCGCCGCCGAGCAGCCGCGCGATCTCCCGGCTGATCGACAGACCCAGACCCGTACCGCCGTACTTCCGGCTGGTCGTGCCGTCCGCCTGCTTGAACGCCTCGAAGATCACCCGCATCTTGCCGGCCGCGATCCCGATGCCCGTGTCCGTCACCGAGAAGGCGATCAGATCCGCGTCCGCGTCCCGCAGCGAGCCCGCCTCCAGCAACTGCTCCCTGATCGACTGCGGCACATCGGCGCCGGCCGGCCGGATCACCAGCTCGACGGCGCCGCTGTCGGTGAACTTCACCGCGTTCGACAGGAGATTGCGCAGCACCTGGAGCAGCCGCTGCTCGTCGGTGTGCAGCGTCGCCGGCAGCTCCGGGGAGACCCGGACCGAGAAGTCGAGCCCCTTCTCCGCCGTCAGCGGCCGGAACGTCGCCTCGACGTAGTCGACGAGCTGCACCAGCGCGATACGCGTCGGACTGACGTCCATCTTGCCCGCCTCGACCTTGGACAGGTCGAGGATGTCGTTGATCAGCTGGAGCAGATCGGAACCGGCGCCGTGGATCGTCTCCGCGAACTCCACCTGCTTCGGCGAGAGATTGGCGTCCGCGTTGTCCGCGAGCAGCTTCGCGAGGATGAGCAGCGAGTTGAGCGGCGTCCGCAGCTCGTGCGACATGTTCGCGAGGAACTCCGACTTGTAGCGCATGGAGACCGCGAGCTGCTCCGCCCGCTCCTCCAGCACCTGCCGCGCCTCCTCGATCTCGGTGTTCTTCACCTCGATGTCGCGGTTCTGCTGCGCCAGCAGCTCGGCCTTCTCCTCCAGCTCGGCGTTGGACGCCTGGAGCGCCTTCTGCCGGTTCTCGAGTTCGGCGGAGCGCTCGCGCAGCTGCTCCGTGAGCTCCTGCGACTGCTTCAGCAGCACCTCGGTCTTGGTGTTGACGCTGATCGTGTTGACGCTCGTGGCGATCATCTCGGCGATCTGGTTCAGGAAGTCCCGCTGGATCTGCGTGAACGGCTGGAACGACGCCAGCTCGATGACGCCGAGGACCTTCCCCTCGAACAGCACCGGAAGGACGATCACATACGCCGGCGACGCCTCACCGAGCCCCGATGAGATCTTCAGATAACCCGGCGGCACATTGACCTGGATCGTCCGCTTCTCCTCCGCCGCCGTACCGATCAGGGTCTCCCCCGGCCGGAACGACGTCGGCATCAGCCCCGCCGAGTAGCCGTAGCTGCCGCGCATGACCAGCTCGTACGACTCCCCGCCGTCCGGCACCTCCTGGCCGCTGCCCGTCGGCATCGCCAGGAAGAAGGCGCCGTGCTGCGCCGAGACGACCGGAGTGAGCTCGCTCATGATCAGCGAGGCCACGTCGTCCAGGTCGCGCCGGCCCTGCATCAGACCGGAGATACGGGCCAGGTTGCCCTTCAGCCAGTCCTGCTCCTCGTTGGCGAGGGTGGTGTCGCGCAGATTCGCGATCATCGTGTTGATGTTGTCCTGGAGGACCTGGATCTCGCCCGCCGCGTCCACGTCGATCTTCAGGTTCAGATCGCCGCGGGTCACCGCCGTGGCGACGGCCGCGATGGCGCGCACCTGCCGGGTCAGGTTCCCGGCCATCTCGTTCACCGACTCGGTCAGGTCGCGCCAGGTGCCGTCGACGTCCCGCACCCGCGCCTGACCGCCCAACTGCCCGTCGGTGCCCACCTCACGGGCCACGCGCGTGACCTCCTCGGCGAACGACGACAGCTGGTCGACCATCGTGTTGATCGTCGTCTTCAGCTCCAGGATCTCGCCCCGCGCATCGATGTCGATCTTGCGCGTGAGGTCGCCCTTCGCGATGGCGGTGGTGACCGTGGCGATCTGCCGCACCTGGCCGGTGAGGTTGGAGGCCATGGAGTTCACCGACTCGGTGAGGTCCTTCCAGGTGCCGGATACGCCCGGCACGTGCGCCTGACCGCCCAGCCGCCCGTCGGTGCCCACCTCACGGGCCACGCGGGTCACCTCGTCGGCGAAGGACGACAGCGTCCGCACCATCGTGTTGACCGTGTCCGCGAGCTCGGCCACCTCGCCGCGCGCCTCGACCGTCACCTTCTTGGTCAGGTCACCGTTGGCGACCGCCGAGGAGACCCGCGCGATGTTGCGCACCTGGTTGGTCAGGTTGTTGGCCATCAGGTTCACGTTGTCGCTGAGGTCCTTCCAGATGCCGGTGACGCCGCGCACCCGCGCCTGGCCGCCCAGCACACCTTCCGTACCCACCTCGCGGGCGACCCGCGTCACCTCGTCCGCGAAGTCCGACAGCTGGTCGACCATCGTGTTGACCGTCGTCACCAGCTCCAGGATCTCGCCCTTGGCGTCGACGGTGATCTTCTTCGACAGGTCGCCCTTGGCGACCGCCGTCGTGACCTCGGCGATGTTGCGCACCTGGCTCGTCAGGTTGTTCGCCATGAAGTTGACGGACTGCGTGAGGTCCTTCCAGGTGCCGGAGACGCCCTGCACCTCCGCCTGGCCGCCGAGGATGCCCTCGGTGCCCACCTCGCGGGCCACCCGGGTCACCTGCTCCGCGAAGTTGGAGAGCTGGTCGACCATCGTGTTGAGCGTGTTCTTCAGCTCCAGGATCTCGCCGCGCGCGTCCACGTCGATCTTCTGCGACAGATCACCGCGCGCCACCGCCGTCGCCACCTGGGCGATGTTGCGCACCTGGCCGGTGAGGTTCTCGGCCATGCCGTTCACCGAGTCCGTCAGATCGCGCCACACGCCGGCCACCCCGGGCACCTGCGCCTGACCGCCCAGCCGCCCGTCGGTGCCCACCTCGCGGGCCACCCGGGTCACCTGCTCCGCGAACGCGGAGAGCTGGTCGACCATCGTGTTGATGGTGTTCTTCAGCTCCAGGATCTCGCCGCGCGCGTCCACGTCGATCTTCTGCGACAGATCACCGCGCGCCACCGCCGTCGTCACCTGTGCGATCTGGCGCACCTGGGACGTCAGATTGCCGGCCATGAAGTTGACGGAGTCCGTCAGCTCCTTCCACGTACCGCTGACGCCGTCCACGCGGGCCTGACCGCCGAGCCGGCCCTCGGTGCCCACGTCCCGGGCCATCCGCGTGACCTGGTCGGCGAACGAGGACAGCTGCGCCACCATCGTGTTGACGGTGTTCTTGAGCTCGAGCATCTCGCCCGCGACGTCGACCGTGACCTTCTGCGACAGGTCACCGTTGGCCACCGCCGTCGTCACCTGCGCGATGTCTCTCACCTGCCCGGTGAGGTTGCGGAACGCGGTGTTCACCGAATCGGTGAGGTCCTTCCACGTGCCCGCCGCACCCGGCACCTCGGCCTGCCCGCCCAGCCGGCCCTCGACGCCGACCTCCCGGGCCACCCGGGTCACCTCGGAACCGAACGACTGGAGCTGGTCCACCATGGTGTTCACGGTGTTCTTCAGCTCGAGCATCTCGCCCGCGACGTCGACCGTGACCTTCTGCGACAGGTCACCGTTGGCCACCGCTGTCGTCACCTGCGCGATGTCCCTCACCTGGGTGGTCAGGTTACGGAAGACGGTGTTCACCGAATCGGTGAGATCCTTCCACGTGCCCGCCGCACCCGGCACCTGCGCCTGACCGCCCAGCAGTCCCTCCGCGCCGACCTCGCTGGCCACACGCGTGACCTCGTCCGCGAACGTCCGCAGCGTCTCGGTCATCTGGTTGATCGTCTCGGCGAGCTGCGCCACCTCGCCGCGCGCGCTGACCGTGACCTTCTGCGACAGATCACCGTTGGCCACCGCCGTGGTCACCTCGGCGATGCCCCGCACCTGGGACGTCAGGTTGCCGGCCATCGTGTTCACCGAATCGGTGAGGTCCTTCCACACGCCGGCCACACCCGGAACGGTCGCCTGACCGCCCAGCTCACCCTCCGTGCCCACCTCGCGGGCAACCCTCGTCACCTCGGAGGAGAAGGACTGGAGCTGGTCCACCATCGTGTTGACGGTGTTCTTCAACTCCAGCATCTCGCCCGCCACATGGACGGTCACCTTCTGCGACAGGTCCCCCTTGGCGACGGCCGTCGTGACCAGCGCGATGTCCCGCACCTGAGCGGTCAGCCGGTACGCCATGGTGTTGACGGAATCCGTGAGATCCTTCCACGAACCGGACATTCCGCGCACCTGGGCCTGGCCGCCGAGCTTGCCCTCGGTACCCACCTCCAGTGCGACCCGCGTCACTTCGTCGGTGAACGCCGACAGCTGGTCCACCAGGCTGTTCACCGTACGGGCGACCTTGAGGAACTCGCCCCGCAGCGGCCGCACCGTGCCGTCCTGGCCGTCGGTCGACTGCGAACGCAGCTCCATGCGCTGGTCCAGATCGCCCTCGGCGACCGCCGACAGCACACGGCCGACCTCGGAGACGGGCCGCGCAAGGTCGTCCACCAGCTCGTTGGAGGCGTCGATTGCGGCGGCCCACGAGCCCTCGCAGGCCCCGGTCTCCAGCCGTTCTGTGAGTTTTCCCTCGCGACCGACCATCCTGCGGACGCGCGCGATCTCCCCGGTGAGATGCAGATTACGGTCCGCGACCTCGTTGAAGACCGCCGCGATCTCGGCCATGACGCCGTCGCCGGACACCGTCAGGCGACGGCGGAAGTTCCCGTCGCGCATCGCCACCAGAGCCGACATCAGTCGGTTCAGAGCCGCTGTGTCGACTTCGGTTGTCCCATTGTTCCGGGACCGTCCGCCTTTCGCGCGCGCATCCTTGCCACGCGCCGCCACGCCAGACTCCACCGTGTCCCTCCCGCAGGGGTTGACCGTACTGCCCGGGCATACTCAAGAAGCCTGCCCAGTGTTTCACCATGCCGGAACCAGGCCATAACAGTTCGGCAGCTTCGCATAGCGTCCCCACCCCCGGAGGGCGGAAACAGCCGTAACCGGCATCCGCTCGGACAGCGAAGGTAAGTAACCTGGCATCCGGCTGTCCAACCGCCCCGGTCCGCCCGGCGGGGGCGGTGCGGTGCATCTACGACCACCGGGCACGGGGAGGGGCAAGCCGATCATGGCAGAGCCGGGCGTCGAGACGCGTACGAGGAGTTCTGTGATCACCGCGCGGGCGGCCGCCAGCTTCGACCCCGTCGGGCGGTCCGTCGCGACCGCTCGTGCCTTTGTCCGCGACACCCTCCAGGGCTGGGGGTACTCGGACGTCGTCGACGACGCCGTGGTCCTCACCAGTGAGCTCGTCACCAACGCCGTCGTCCACGCGGGCACCTCGGCCGACGTCCTGTGCCTGCGCAGCGAGGACGGCGTCCGGATCGAGGTCGCCGACCGCTACCCGGAACGCGAGATCCCGATCCAGGGCAGCGGCCGTCACTTCGGCAGCCCGGACCGGGAGAACGGCCGCGGCCTGCTGCTGTGCGCGGCACTCGCCTCCCGATGGGGGGTCGAGTACACGCCCACCCACAAACGGGTCTGGTTCCAACTCGACCTGCCGCAGCGCATGGTGGGCACGCGGTCCGCCGGCCCCGCCCTCCCCACGGCCGTGCTCCCGGTCGCCGACGAACGGGTGCGCGTGGCCGTGACCCAGATCGACCGCAGCGGGTCGATCGTCGTATGGAACGAGGACGCCGAGCGCCTCTTCGGCTACCCGTCGGAACAGGTCATCGGCAAACCGCTCACCGACTTCGCCGCCTGGCCGCAGACCCCCGGCATCGGCACCGGCATCGCCGAGGCACTGCGACTCTCCCGCTGGGAAGGCAGCTACGGCATCCGCGGAACGGACGGCCGCGTCGTTCCCGTTTACGCCTCCCACCTGCGGGTACGCGACACGAAGGGTGAGCCGTCCACGGTCTGTCTCCTCGTACGCGACGACGAGCGGGCCATTCTGCAGACCCCTCACCGCACTCCGGGCTCCGACCACGGCTCCGAGAACCGCGCGACCGACCCGTTCGAGGTCTTCATCGGATCGCCCGCCCCGGACGATCTTGACGGCCTGCTCCAGCGCACCGTCGAACGAGCCCGGGACATGCTCGACGGCGACGCCGCCTTCCTGCTCCTCGCCACCGACGACGAGACCGAGCTGGAAGTGCGCGCCACCACCGGACTCCCTTCGGCACGCCAGCGCTTCGCCCGCGTCCCGGTCGAGGCCGGCACGGGCCGCTACGGCTCGGCGCGCATGCCCGCCGTCCACGAGGATCTCACCGCCGTTCCCGGCGCCGTGCCTCTCCTCAACTCCACCGGCATGCGCTCGGTCGTCACCGTCCCGCTCAAGGTCGAGGGCCGGCTCACCGGCTCCCTCGGCGTCGCCGCCGAATCCGCGGGCCGCTACACCAACGAGGAGGCGCTGCGGCTGCAGTTCGCCGCCGACCGTATCGCCCTGGCCGTCGAGTCGGCACGCCTCGGCGAACTGGAACGACTGCGACGCGGCTCCCTGTCCTTCCTCGTCGAGGCGTCCGACCTGCTCGCCGGCACTCTGGACCGCGACCAGACCCTGGCCCTGATGGCCCAGATGACGGTCCCCACCCTCGCCACCTGGTGCGCGGTCTACACGATCGCCGACCAGTCGTCGGAGCCGTACCTCAGCTATGTGCTCCACGAGGACGAGGACCGCATCGACGGTCTCAAGGCCCTCCTGTCCGGGATCGATCCCCCGGACCCCGTACCGACACCGGGCGCCCGCGTGTGGAACGCGCCCGCAGAGACCGCACAGCGCGCCGCTCTGCTCGCCTCCAAGCGCGAACTGGGCCTCGGTTCCACTCCGCCGGTCTCCTCCGGCATCGGCACGACGCTGGCGACGGCCGCGGCCGTCGGCGGCGAGACCGTCGTTCTCCCGCTCGTCGCGAGGAACCGCGTCATCGGCATGCTCACGCTCGGCAAGCCGTCCGACGACCACTTCCGCCAGGAGATCCTGGAACTCGCCGAGGACCTCTCACGCCGGGCCGCTCTCGCCCTCGACAACGCCCGCCTCTACTCCGAGCGCATGGCGATCAGCCAGTCCCTGCAGCGCAGTCTGCTGCCGCCCGAACTGCCGCAGATCCCGGGCGTCGAGGTCGAGGTCATCTACCGCGCCGCCGGCGAGGGCAACGAGGTGGGCGGCGACTTCTACGACCTCTTCCCGATCCGCGACGGCGTCTACGGCTTCGCCATCGGCGACGTCTGCGGCACGGGCCCGGAGGCCGCGGCCGTCACCGGCCTCGCACGCCACGCCCTGCGGCTGCTGGCTCGTGAGGGCTTCGGCGGCCCCGCGGTGCTGGAGCGGCTCAACGCCGCCATCCTCGACGAGGGCGCCCGCAGCCGATTCCTCACGCTGCTGTACGGGGAGTTGTGGCCGCAGGAGGACGGCAGCGCCGTCCTCAAGGTCGTGTGTGCCGGCCACCCGCTGCCGCTGCGCCTGCGCCAGGACGGCACCGTGGAGCCGGCGGCCGACCCTCAGCCGCTGCTCGGCGTGATGGACGACCTGGAGCTCTACGAGCAGGTCGTGACGCTGGATCCGGGCGACGTCCTGCTGTGCGTCACGGACGGTGTGACCGAGCGCCGCGAGGGCACGCGCATGCTGGGCGACGACGGCCTTTCCGACGTCTTCACCACGTGCACGGGCCTGACGGCGGGGGCGGTGGCGGCCCGCGTGCTCAGGGCGGTCGAACGCTTCGCCGCGGAACCGGCATCGGATGACATGGCGATCCTGGCGATGCGCGTCCACGAACCGCACCAGGACTGACCGAACGCGGAAGGCCCCCCGCCATGATGGCGGGGGGCCTTCTTGATTGCGGAGCCCCCAAACGGAATCGAACCGTTGACCTTCTCCTTACCATGGAGACGCTCTGCCGACTGAGCTATAGGGGCCTGTTGCTTTCGCGGTGTTCCTCGCGGCAACGAGATGAAGCATAGCCCATCCGTACGGGCGATTCCAAAACGTGTGAGCGCCTTGGTGCCGAGCCGGCGAGCGGGACGCCAGGGCAGCAGCGGAACACAGAAAAGCCTCAACCCCCGGACCGCATCCGGGGGTTGAGGCTCAATGATTGTTCGGCGGCGTCCTACTCTCCCACAGGGTCCCCCCTGCAGTACCATCGGCGCTGAAAGGCTTAGCTTCCGGGTTCGGAATGTAAC
>NZ_JBSFUR010000050.1:0-42614 GCF_053591895.1 Streptomyces sp. NPDC002867
CACCCCCGCGCCGTACGCGGACTGGGGCGCGGACGCGGCCTCGTCCGATCCGGCGGCGCACGCCGACCCGTTCGCCGCTGCTGCCGCGGCCGACGCCGAGCGGGCGTCCGGCGCGGGCCAGGCCGCTCCCGTCGGCTCCGCGGCGCTCGCCGACCTTGCGCCGCACGCGGACCGGGACGCCGACCACGCGTCCCCCGTGGCACACGGCACCACCGCCCCCGGCGCTCACGCCGAGCCCGTGGCCGACGCCGGTCACGGCGCCCCCGTGGAGCCCTTCCTCCCGGCCGATCCGTTCGTCGAGGCCGCCGAGCGGGCCGTGCGGGCCGCCGAGGGGGAGCGGGACGCGCACGAGCGGACCGCCGACGGGGAGCCCCAGGACATCGAGGAGGAGACGTTCTCCATGCGGCTGCCCGAGCAGCCCGCCGACGACGTCACCTCGGACCGGGTCACCGACAAGGGCCTGCCCAAGCGGACCCCGAAGATCGTCGCACCGTCCACCGCGCCCGCCGGGCGCACCGGGAGCGTCGACGCCGAGGCGCTGCGGCGCCGGCTCGGCGGCTTCCATCGTGGCGCGCAGGAAGGCCGGCGCGACGCCGAGGCCGAGATCGCGCAGAGCGGCACGCAGCAGGCCACTCGGGCAACCGACGAGCAGAACACCGACACAGAGACGGGGGACACAGTCGAGGAGGCACGCAGTTGACTGCGACCGGCACATTCGGGCTGAGCAGCGAAGCCCGCAATCTGCAGTGGTTGTTGGGCAATCTGGTGGAGGAGGTGCCAGGAGTCCGCTCGGTCGCCGTCGTCTCGTCCGACGGCCTGCTCCTGCTCTCCTCCGACCCCGCGCAGAACACGGCCCCAGCGGATCCGGCACGCCGTGACGGCCCCCGCGGCTCCAGCGCCGACCTCGCCACCATCGTCTCCGGCATCGGCAGCCTCACCATCGGCGCCGCCGGGCTGATGGACGGCGGCAAGGTGAAACAGACCATGGTCGCCATGGACGAGGGCAGCGTCTTCGTGATGTCGATCAGCGACGGTTCCCTGCTCGGCGTGCACGCCGCCCCCGACTGCGACATGAGCATCGTGGCCTACCACATGGCTCTGTTCGTCGGCCGCGCCGGACACGTACTCACCCCCGAAGTCCGCAGCGAGCTGCGCAAATCGATGGAGAGCGCCCGATGACAGCTGCCGCTTCGTCCTCCACACTCCCCGTACGCGGCCAGGGACGCAGGCCCGCCCGCGTACGCCCGTACTCGCTCACCGGCGGCCGCACCCGCTTCGGCCACGTGCTCCTCGTCGAGACCTTCGTCGCCGCGCTCGAGGCCCCGCCCGAGCGCCGCGAGCTGCCCGGCGGCGACCTCTCGACACGCGTCATGCCCGAGCTGCGGGCGATCGTCGAGCTGTGCCGCCGTATGCGTACCGTCGCCGAGATATCGGCGCTGCTGAAGATGCCGCTGGGTGTCGTCCGGGTGCTCCTCAGCGACCTGGCCGACCAGGGAAAGATCCGTGTGTACGGGACCGGGCACGGCACCGGACAGCCCGACCGCGCGCTGCTCGAAAGGGTGCTGAGTGGACTCCGCCGCCTCTGACACGCTCCTCGCCCGACCGCACGCCCCGCAGGACCAGGACGCGTCGAGCGCCCCGGTCACGGCGGACGCGCGCCCCGAGGACACCGTGCGGCCCGAAGAGAATCTGCAGGCGTGGGAGCTGGACACCACCCGTGCCCCCATCGCCACCAAGATCGTCGTGGCGGGCGGTTTCGGCGTGGGCAAGACGACCTTCGTCGGGTCGGTCTCGGAGATCACCCCGCTGCAGACCGAGGCACTGATGACCCGGGCCAGCGAGGACACCGACGACCTCACCGCCACGCCGGAGAAGACCACCACGACCGTGGCGATGGACTTCGGCCGCATCACGCTCGACGACGACCTGGTGCTCTACGTCTTCGGCACACCCGGCCAGCAGCGCTTCTGGTTCATGTGGGACGACCTGGTGCGCGGGGCGATCGGGGCCGTCGTGATGGCCGACACGCGGCGGCTGGCGGACTGCTTCCCGGCCCTCGACTACTTCGAGAGCTGCGGGCTGCCCTACATCGTCGCTGTCAACCACTTCGAGGGAACGACCGCCTACGAGGCCGAGGACGTACGGGAGGCCCTCACCGTGCCGCCCCACGTGCCGGTGGTGATCATGGACGCCCGTAAGCGCGTCACGGTCATCGAGTCGCTGCTCGCGCTCGTCGCCCACGCCCTCGAAGCCACCCCCGAATAGCCTCCCGAACATCTACGGAGCACCCCTGTCATGCGGAAGATTCTCATAGTCGGCGCCGGCCAGTCCGGACTGCAGCTCGCCCTCGGCCTCCAGTCCCAGGGCTACGAGGTCACCCTGATGTCCAACCGCACGGCGGACGAGATCCGGTCCGGCCGGGTCATGTCCACGCAGTGCATGTTCCACACCGCCCTCCAGCACGAGCGCGACCTGGGCATCAACTTCTGGGAGACGCAGGCCCCGAAGATCGAGGGCCTCGGCGTCTCGGTCGCCGCGCCCGACGCGAGCCGCGCCGTCGACTGGGTCGGCAAACTCGACGGCTACGCCCAGTCCGTCGACCAGCGCGTCAAGATGGCGGGCTGGATGGAGACGTTCGCCCAGCGCGGCGGACAGCTGGTCATCCACGGCGCGGCCGTGTCCGACCTGGACTACTTCTCCCGCACGTACGACCTCGTGCTGGTGTCGGCCGGCAAGGGCGAGCTGGTCTCCATGTTCGGCCGGGACTCGTCCCGTTCCCCGTACGCCGAGCCGCAGCGCGCGCTCGCCGTCGCCTACGTCCACGGCCTCGGCCCGCGCCCCGAGCACCCGGACTGCGACGCGGTGCGCTGCAACCTGGTGCCGGGCGTCGGCGAGCTGTTCGTGATGCCGACCCTCACCACGTCGGGCCGCGCCGACATCCTGTTCTGGGAGGGCATCCCCGGCGGACCGCTCGACGTCTTCCAGGGCGTCAAGGACCCCTCCGAGCACCTCTCCCTGACGCTGGAGCTGATGGAGAAGTACACGCCCTGGGAGTACGCGCGGGCCACGAAGGTCGAGCTGACCGACGCGGCCGGCACGCTGGCCGGCCGTTACGCGCCGACTGTGCGCAACCCCATCGGCCGTCTCCCCGGCGGCGGCCTGGTCCTCGGCGTCGCGGACGTGGTCGTGGCCAACGACCCGATCACCGGCCAGGGCTCCAACTCGGCGTCCAAGTGCGCGGCCGCGTACCTGGCCTCGATCACCGAGCACGGCGACAAGCCGTTCGACGAGGCGTGGATGCAGGCGACGTTCGACCGGTACTGGGAGACGGCGCAGCACGTCACCAAGTGGACCAACGCGATGCTGGGCGTCCCGCCGGAGCACGTGCTGAACCTGATCGGCGCGGCCGGCCAGCTCCAGCCGGTCGCGAACCGGTTCGCGAACGGCTTCAACAACCCGGCCGACTTCGAGAACTTCTTCTACGACCCCGAGAAGGCGGGCGCCTACCTGGCGGAGGTCGCCCAGGGCGCCTGACGGCGCCGACCGGTTCAAGCGACGGGGGCGCCTCGCCGGCCCGCAGGACGGGCTCCCGTGGGGCGCGCCTCGACGACCCCGTCCCCGAGATCGCCGAGCCCTGGTCCACGGCGCATGTCGGCTCGTCGCAGGAAACGGAGGCCGAGGGCACGGCGGAGCCGGAATCGGCGGGAGGCGCGGTGGCGACGGCATCCGACGCACCACCGGCCACGGATTCGGCGGCGCCCGGCACTCCGGCGACGGCGGTGGCGGCGACCAGCGCCACCGCGACGGACCGTACGCAGCACCCTGCCTGACACGTCGGCACCTCCGGCTCACGGGCGGCCGGTCCGCCCACGGCGCGAGCATGCGGCGCGGCCACCGCGCGGGCCCGCCGAGTGGTCGGGTTGTGCAACGAGGTCACCCGTCGAGGCACAGCGCGCGCGAGGGGCGGTGTGGCTACGGGCCCTGCGGCGACCCGTCAGTCCACGGGCAGGGCGTAGAACACCGGCCCGCGGCGGACGAGAACCCCGCGGTCCCCGGCCGGCATCGCCGTGTAGCGCGGCGCGGCCTGCTCCTCGGCGTCGGTGGCGCCCGCCTCCTGGAACTTCCACAGCCGCCGGCCGTCGCGTGCGGAAAAGGCGGTGAGCTGCGCGGCGTCGCCCGCGAGGACGGTGCGGCCGCTCGTGCTCAGGGCGGTCGAGGGGGTTTCGCGCCACACCGGTGCCTCGGTGGAGCGGCGCCACAACGGGCGACCGGTCGCCGTATCGACGGCGCACACCTGCTGGTAGCGGTTGGCGACATACAGGGTCGGGCCGTGGAAGGCGGCCGTGCCGAAGGCGAACACGCCGCTCTCGCCGCGCGCGTCGGCCGCGGCGACCCGCCACTGCCGCTTGCCGTCCGGCCCGGAGTACGCGTGCAGCTCGCCGCCCGACGCGGCGTACAGCCTGCCCGTCGCGTCACCGGTGACAGCGGCGGTGGGCGCCACCGCGCTGAGCGGTACGGACGCGAGCGCCTTGCCCGTACCGCGGTCGAAGCCGAGGAGCACAGTGCCGTTTCTGGCGGCCCTGCGCTGCGCGGGGGTGAGGGTGTGGCCGTCCTGTCGCACGAGCACTTCCCCGGGGCGGGCCGCCACCAGCTGGTACCGCGGTGTGTACGGGGCACGCCCGTCGGGAACGCGGGCCCGCCACAGCTGCTTGCGCCCGGCGAGGTCGTAGGCGATGACGTACGTCTCCCGCACCTCCACCTTCCGCTTGCGCTTCTTGACGGTCTTCTCCACCGTCCTGCGCACGTGGGCGGTGAACCAGACGGTGGGGCCGTCGGCCCCCATGACGTTCCCGATCGTGAGGCTCTCGCCCGGCTGCGCCAGCGTCTCCTTGGCCACGCGGTGGCCCGGCCGGCCGTCCTCGGCCGACACCCACAGCAGTGCGTCGGCGGTGTCGACGAGGCAGAACGCGGCGTCGACGGGCACCGGCCGGGAGGTGGACGCGGCCTCCGGGAGCTCCCACCGGCGCCTGCCGGTGCGCAGGTCGACGCCGGTCATCCGCTCGCCGTCCGTCACCAGCAGCAGCCGGTCGCGCCACACGGTCGCCCCGACCGGCTGGTCGCCGGTGGCCGGGTGCACGTACCGCCACGTCGGTTCGGGCGCGAGGCCGGCCATGCGGCTCGGCCGCGGGGCGGGCGCCGGCCTGGCCGGCCCGGTCGTGTCCCCGCCGTCCCAGGCGAGGGCGTACACCGCCCCGCCGCCGACGACGAGCCCGGCGACACCGGCGGCGGCCGCGACGAGCAGCCCGCGGCGCGCGATGCCGGGGTCCTGTGCGGGCGCGGTGGTGACGACGGGCAGGACCGGTGGGACGACGGCGGGGAGGGCGGCCGGTGCGGGAACGGGGAGGGCGGCCGGTGCGGCGGGTTCCCTCCCGAGGAGGGGCGTGGTGTCCCGCCCCGCGCCACCGGCCCGCCGCACGAGCATGGTGTCCCGGTCCTCGACGTGCCCGTTCCCGGCGGTCGCGGGGGCGGCCCCGCCGCCCCTGCCGTCGGCACTCGCCGCCGGGCTCGCGCCGGGGGCGACCGCGCTGCCCGCCGTCGCGTACGCCGTGCCGCCGGTCGCGCCGGCGGCTTGGGCGGCGCCGGCCACAGCCGTGCCCGGGGTACCCGCGTCACCGGCGCCTGTGCCGCCCGCCGCGCCGTGCACCGCGCCCGCTGCCGGGACGACGGCGCTCGCCTGCGCGCCCGCAGCCGGCACCACGGCGCCCCCCGCCGCTCCCGCGCGCAGCGCCCCGCCGCCCGACACCAGCGTCGCCGTCTCCGACTCCTGCGCCGCCAGGGCCGAGAGCAGTGCGTCCGGGAGCCAGCCGTCACGAGTCAGCGCGGACGCGCCCTCCAGGGCCAGGTCCGCCGCCACCGTTCCGGCGGACGGGCGTTCGCCGGGGGCCTTTGCCAGGCAGGACGCCACGACCGGGCGCAACTCCTCCGGGACACCGCCGAGTTCCGGTTCGCCGTGGGCGATCCGGTCCGCATCCGCGAGCGGGGTCGTCCCCGTCGCCGCGTACGCGAGCAGGTGGCCGAGGACGAACATGTCCGAGGCGGGGCCCGGTTGCGCGCCCGTGGCCTGTTCGGGAGTCAGGTAGCTCAGCTTCACCGTCAGCTGACCGTCCGCGTCCGCCTCGGCGACGGCCGCCGCGCCGAGTGCGCCGAGCGCCGTCACCCTCGGGCCGTCCGCCGCCAGCAGCACGGTGTCGGGCGAGAGGCCGTGCAGCACCGTGCCCGTGGCGTGCACACGGGACAGGGTCTCGGCGAGCGCGGCGCCCAGGATCCGCACCGCGCGCCCCGGCAGCGGGCCGGCGAGCGCGACCGCCTCCCGCAGGGTCAGCGCGGGGACGTACGCACTCGCCGTCCACAGCAGGGGACCGTCCACGTCCGCCACGACCGGCTGCACCCAGCCCCCGGCGAGCTGTTCCGTCCTGCGGGTCTCGTGCCGGAAGCGGCGCCGGAACACGTGCGAGGCGGCCAGCCGGGGCCGTACGAGCGCGACCACGGACGCCGCCCCGTTTGGACCGACGGCCAGAAAACGGACCGAACTGGCCGACTCCCGCACGCGGGCCAGCGTGCGGTACGGGCCGATCAGGCCCGGATCGTCCGGCTGCAGCGGCTCCATCGCGACATCCCCCCTGGGTGACACGGTCCCGTGATCCTATGGCGTGCCCTTCGGCTTCGACCAGGGCCACCTGATCTCACGCCGCTCCACGCCCTCGGGCGCGTACTCGTACTTCCAGCCCCGCTGCAGGCCCAGCCGCTTCGTGTAGCCGGACGGGACACGGCGGTAGGCGTGGACCGTGGGCGGGCTGCCGTCGCCTTGCGGGACCGGGATCCTGTACCACTTCGGGGGGTGGCCCGTGGGGCCCACCAGCACCGGCAGGACGCGTCCGTCCATCGGGCCGCCGACGAAGGGGGTGTTCTCGCTTCTCACGGCTCCAGTGTCACAGCAGATGCGACGCCCCGCCGACGACCGGTCCCAGGCGGCGGGCCAGCGTGCCGACCGCGCCGGCCGACGTCTCCTGGGCGACCAGGTCCGCGACCGCTCCCGCCGTCTCCTCGTCGGTCGCCGCCGTCGCCACCAGCAGGGCGATCAGATGGTCGACCAGCCAGTCCCGCATCTCGGCGGCCGACGGCTGCTTGCCCTCGTCGATCCAGATCAGCGACGCCGCCTCGACGGCCGCGATCCAGGTGCGCACCATCATCCGCAGCCGGGGGCCCGCGCCCTCGGCGCCGAGGTGCAGCAGGATCTGCTCCGCCGCGGCCCGCCGCACCTCGTCGACGATCGACGTCGTACGCGAGGTCTCGACGACGCTCCCGCCGCGCAGCAGCGCGCTGAACCCGGTGTCGTGCTCGTCGACGAAGACCAGGTAGCGGTCCAGGACCCGGGCCAGCCGGGCGGTCGGTGGCCCGGCGGCCGGCTCGGCGAAGCAGTCCTCCAGCCGGTCGGCGGCCGAGCGCAGCGCCGCCTCGTACAGCTGCTGCTTGCCGCCCGGGAAGTAGCGGTAGACGAGGGGCCGGGAGACACCGGCGGCCTCCGCCACGTCGTCGAGCGAGATCTCGTCCGGCGGCTGGTGCGCGAAGAGGGAGAGGGCCGCCGCGAGCAGCTGCGCGCGGCGCTCCTCGACGCTGAGCCGTCGGTATGCGCGGGCCGCGGGAGCAGGACTGGTCATGCTTCGCAGCGTAACCGCAGCCCCCGTCGCGCTACGCGAGAAGGCCGGAGCTCTTCCACAGCCTGCGGCCCGCTCCGCGCAGCACGCCGATGTCGTCCAGGAAGTCGGTGAGCCGCCGGGCCCCCGACTGCATCACCTCGCGCCGGTGACCGCTCGCCCGCACCTGGGCGACGGCCTCGCGCCGGTCGAGCCCCACGTTCTCGTACACCTTCGGGTTGACGAAGCAGACGCTGAAGACGCGGGCGGCCTCGCCGCAGCTGAGGCGCGTGAACTCCTGCTCCCAGCGCGGCGCCGTCACCATCTGGCGGCGCAACTCCTCGCGGGCGTACCGCACATGGCGCGCCTCCTCCACCACGTGGATACGGGTCACTCCGCGCACCAGGGTCTGCACCCGCTCGTCCGGGAAGGTGAGACGCTGCATCCAGTCGAGGATCTCCTCGCCGAGCAGCGTCGCCGCGAAGGACCCGGGCGTGGTCGAGACGGTCTTCAGCACGCGCGCCAGGTTGTGGTAGACCCGCGGCACCGGGTAGGCCGGCGCGCCGCCCTTTCTGATCAACCTGGCGAACATCATCGAGTGCCGGCACTCGTCCGCGATCTCGGTGAGGGCGTAGCGGACGTGGTTGCTGGTCAGGGACTTGTCGTAGATGTGGCGGACCAGCAGCTGCATCAGGATGATCTCGAACCAGATCCCGAGCGAGGCGAGCGACGCCGCCTCGTGCCGGGCCAGCTCCATCCGCTGCTCCTCGGACATCCGGTGCCAGAGCGGAGTGCCGTAGAGCGACACGAGCTCGGGCGGCCAGAACCACTTGCCGTCCTCGATCGGCGCCTCCCAGTCGAGCTCCTTGTCGGGGTCGAAGGAGTGCTTGGCGGAGGACTCGAGCAGGCGGGCGGCGACCTGCTCGCGGTCCCGAAGGGGGCCCAGGGCGTCGCGGAGCACCTGCACCTGCACCTCGCGTTCGCTCACGGTTGTCATGGCTGAGGACACCTCGCGCGTGGGGTTACCGGTCGTCACCCGTTATGAGACTGCCCGTCAGCAAGCTCGTCAATCCCTCGCGCACGACTTGTTGACTGCGCGTCTACCACCGTGTGAGCCTGCCAACTGTCCTTGCACATCGGTGAGTACGAAACGGGATACGAGGCGAAGGAGCCGCCAGTGTCGACGTACGAGCACTACACGCACGCACCCCAGAACCCGCTCTGGCAGGTCCCCGCCTCCGGCGCTGCGCGCTTCAGCTGGGAGTACGACCACGGCCGCGAACGGCTGCTGGCCCTGTACCAGAAGGGCAAGGACAAGCAGTGGGACGGCACCAGGCGCATCGACTGGGACCTGGAGGTCGACCCGTACGACGCGCTCGGCACCCCCGACGAGGCGCTGACCCTGTACGGCACCCGGCACTGGGCGAAGATGACCGCCAAGGACAAGGGCGAGCTGCGCAGGCACTACACGGCCTGGCAGTTCAGCCAGTTCCTCCACGGCGAGCAGGGCGCCATGATCTGCGCCGCGCGGATCGTGGAGTCCGTCCCCGACCTCGACGCCAAGTTCTACTCGGCGACCCAGACCATGGACGAGGCCCGGCACGCCGAGATCTACGGGCGTTTCCTGCACGAGAAGATCGGCATGCTCTACCCGATCAACGACAACCTGCAGAGCCTGCTCGGCGACACCCTGCGCGACTCCCGCTGGGACATGCCCTACCTCGGCATGCAGGTCCTCATCGAGGGCCTGGCGCTCGCCGCCTTCGGCATGATCCGCGACACGACGACCAAGCCGCTGCCGAAGCAGATCCTCGCGTACGTGATGCAGGACGAGGCCCGCCACGTGGCCTTCGGGCGGATGGCCCTGCGTGACTACTACCAGCAGCTCACCGACGCCGAACTGCGCGAACGCGAGGAGTTCGTGATCGAGGGCTGCTACCTCATGCGCGACCGCCTGCGCGGTGTCGAGGTCCTGGAGAACTTCGGCGTCTCGCGCAAGGAGGCGGAGGAGTACTCGGAGCAGTCCGAGTTCCTCCACCTGTTCCGCAAGCTGCTGTTCAGCCGCATCGTGCCGTGTGTCAAGGACATCGGGCTGTGGGGCGAACGGCTCCAGAAGGCCTACCTGGACATGGGCGTCTTCGAGATGGGCGACGCCAGCCTCGACCTGCTGATGAGCCAGGACGAGGAACTGGCCGAACAGCTCGACCGGGAACGGTTCGCGGCCGAGGAGCAGGAGCGTGTGTCCGAGGTGAAGGACGCGATCGCGGAGGGCGCTCGGCTCTCCGACGGCTGAAGGCGCCTGGCGGTCGACCTCACCACGGTCGGCCGGCGCCGCCGATCACCCCACCACGGGCGGCGGGAACGACGTGCGCAGCGTGAACGCGTACTCCGTCGGCCCGTGCTCGCGCACATGGAGCAGGCGCTCCTCCGCCTCCCGGACCGTCGGGCGGTGGCCCGCCGGGACCCACCACATCGTGGTCATGACCTCCTTGACGCGCTCGAAGAACTCGTAGCGCCGCGCCAGCAGTTCGCGGTGCATTCCCTGTACATGAACGCCGTCAGCGCGTTCGTGTCCCGCCACACCGACATGTTCACCATCAACGTGTCGTCGCCGAACACCCGCAGGTCCGTCGCGTTGCCCGTCGCGTCCTGGAGGCGCCACACGAACCCGTCGGCCGCGTCGGCGACCGCGTTCACGAGGTCCAGGTTGTCGACGAAGTCCTTCAACTCGGCCGAGTCCAGAGGGTGTTTGAGCCGGGCTGTGTTCACCTGTGCGAGTTCGTATGCGGTCATGGCCGCACGGTAATCAGATGCCTTTCCGCCGCGACCGACATTTCGAGCAGTGAGACGTCCGCCCCGCGCGGCGCCACCAGTTGGAGTCCGACCGGGCAGCCGTCGCCCGTGAAGCCCGCCGGGACGCTGGCCGCCGGATGGCCGCTCAGGTTGAACACCCACGTCAGCGCCGTGGAGTAGACGTCGGGGCCGGGGCCGTCGTGGCCGTGCGGGCGGTTGGGCGTGGTTGGGGTGATCAGGACGTCCGCCCCGGCGAACAGCGCGTCGAGCCGCCGGTCGTTCTCCTCCCGTACCGCCGCGCCCTCCGCCGCCCGCCCGGCCCGCACCGCCGTCCACGCCTCCGCCGGGTCCAGCAAGGACGCGTCAAGGGCCCGCAGGCGTACGACACCCGCCGGCACGAGCCGCTCCACAGCGGCCCGCGCGACGGCAAGCACCTCGTGGTCCACGTCCGCGAAACCGAGGTCCGGCGACCACACCGCCCGCAGCGGCAGATCCGGGGCGGACTCCGCATCCCCGGCCCCCACACAGCGCAGGTACGCGCGCGCGTCCGCCGCCGTCCGCGTCAGCACACCGGCCGACGCGAGCCCGGTGCGGTCCGGCGACGGCAGCAGCCCGTTCGTCGTCTTCAGGCCGAACACCCCGCACCACGCCGCCGGGATGCGCACCGAGCCCGCCCCGTCGCTGCCGGTCGCCAGCGCCGCCATCCCCGCGGCCACCGCCACCGCCGAACCGGCCGACGAGCCGCCCGGGGTGCGGTCCGCGCGCCAGGGATTGCGCGTGGGACCGTGCGCGCCGAGGCCCCAGGTCTGCCAGTACGTGCCGGGGCCGGGCACCGAGGTCGACCCGACCGGGACCGCGCCCGCCGCGATCAGCCGCCGGGCCGCGTACGAGCCGAGGCCCGCCCGCCCCTTCACCGCGAACGGCACCCCCGCGAGCGGCAGTGCGGGATCCACCGCGCGCTCCAGCTCCAGCGCACGGTCGCCCCACACCTCGACGAAGGCGCTCAGCCCGGGATCGAGCCGTCCGATGGTCTCCAGTGCCCGCGCCACGTCCATGCCGTCAGTCTCGCAGTGCCGCCTCCATGACCGCGCGGGCGATCGGCGCCGCGCTGCCCCCGCCGCTGATCTCCTCCCGGTCCGCGGCCGCGTCCTCCACGACCACCGCCACCGCGACCCCGGGCTGCGCCGCGTTCGCGGCCTGGGCCCAGGCGATGAACCAGGCGTAGGGGATACCGGCGTTGCCGACGCCGTGCTGGGCCGTGCCGGTCTTGCCGCCCACGACCGCCCCCTCGATCGCCGCGTTGCTCCCGGTGCCCTCCTCGACGGCCCGCACCATCAGCCGGCGCATGTGCATCGCCGTCGCCGGGTTCATCGCCTGCCGGTAGGACCGGGGGCCGTACTGCGTCACGGGGTCGCCGTCCGCCCGGGTCACCCGCTCCACCAGGTACGGGTACCGGACGGGGCCGCCGCCGGCGACGGCCGCGGAGACCATCGCCATCTGCAGGGGCGTGGCGGTCGTGTTGAACTGCCCGATCGAGGAGAGCGCGAGCTGGTCCACGGACATGTCGGTGTCGAAGTTCGACCGCGAGACCGCCGCCGGGATGCGCAGCCCCGCGTCGTTGAAGCCGAACCCGGCGGCGGCCTCCACCATCCCGGAGAGTCCGACCCGCGCGCCGAGCCCGGCCATCACGGAGTTGCACGACCACTGGATCGCGTACGCGAGCGAGGCGTTCTCACAGCCCTCGGTCGCATCGGGCAGCGTGGTGCCGGTACCGGGCAGGACGTACGGGTCCGGTGTGCGGGTCGGCGCGTCCACGTCGTCGACGACACCCGAGTCCAGCGCCGCCGCAGCCGTCACGATCTTGAAAGCGGATCCGGGCGGATACGTCTGCCGGATGGCCCGGTTGAGCATCGGCCGGGCGTGGGCGCCGTTCAGCCGCGCCCACGCGTCCGCCGTGTCCTCGCCGGAGCCGGCCAGCTCACCGGGATCGTACGAGGGGCTGCTGACCAGGGCCAGGATGCGGCCCGTCGCGGGTTCGACCGCGGCGACGGCGCCGCGCCGGCCGTTCAGTCCCTCGTACGCGGCGCGCTGCACCGCCTCCCGGATCGTGGTGTGGACCCTGCCGCCGGGCGGGCGGCCGCGGCTGAGGTCGTTCCAGAACGGCAGCGGGGAGAGCAGCGGGTCGGTGCCCGAGAGGATGCCGTCCTCGATGTTCTCCAGCAGCGAGGTGCCGTACGTCTGCGAGGCGTAGCCCGTGACCGGGGCGAACAGCGGTCCGTGGCGGTAGGTCCGTTCGTACCGCAGCCGGCCGCCCGTGTCCCGGGAGCCGGTGACCGGCCCGCCGTCGACGAGGATGTCGCCGCGCGGTTGAGCGTAACGGGCGATGGCGGTGCGGTGGTTGGCCGGGTTGTCGACCAGGGAGGGCGCCTCGACGACGTGCACCCGTGCGGCGTTGACGAGGAGCGCGGCCAGCAGGAGCACGCAGAAGGCGGCCGCGTGCCGCATGTACCGGGTCACCGGCCGGCCGCCGGCAGTGCGGCGACGGCCTCTGGCTCGGCCGCCTCGGGCCGCGGCGCCCTCGCCGAGTGGCTCAGGCGGACGAGCAGGGCGACGATCACCCAGTTGGTGACGACGGAGGAGCCGCCCTGGGCCAGGAAGGGCATCGCCATGCCGGTGAGCGGGATCAGCCCCGTCACGCCGCCCGCGATGACGAACGCCTGGAGCGCGATGATCGACGACAGCCCGACGGCGAGCAGCCCGCCGAACGCGTCGGGCAGCGCGAGTGCGGCGCCGTAGCCCCGGGCGACGAGCAGCGCGTACAGCAGGAAGAGCGCGGTCAGGCCGACGAGGCCGAGCTCCTCGCCCGCGGTGGCGAGGATGAAGTCGGACTTGGCGGCGAAGCCGATGAGCACGGAGTGGCCGAGCCCGAGGCCCGTGCCGAGCATTCCGCCGGTGGCGAAGGCGAACAGCGACTGGGCGAGCTGGTCCGGGCCCTGCCCCGCCTCGATGCTCGCGAACGGGTCGAGCCAGTCCTGGACGCGGCCGTGGACGTGCGGTTCGAGCGAGCCGACCGCGTACGCGCCGGCCGCAGCGAGCAGCAGGCCGACGGCGATCCATCCGGTGCGGCCGGTCGCCACGTAGAGCATCACGACGAACAGCCCGAAGAACAGCAGCGAGGTGCCGAGGTCCCGTTCGAGGACCAGCACGCCCACGCTCACCAGCCAGATCGCGAGCACCGGACCGAGAACGCGCCCCGCGGGCAGCTGGAGTCCGGAGAACCACCGGCCCGAGCGGGCGAGCGCACCCCGGTTGGCCGCGAGATACGCGGCGAAGAACACGGCGAGCAGCACCTTGGCGAACTCGCCCGGCTGGATGGACAGTCCGCCGACGCGGATCCAGATGCGGGCGCCGTTGACGGCGGGGAAGAGGATCGGCGCGCAGAGCAGGGCGAGGGCGGCGACGACGCTGACGTACGCGTAGCGCTGCAGCACCCGGTGGTCGTGCAGGGTGATGACGGAGGCGATGAACAGGGCGACGCCGAGCGCGGACCACACGAGCTGGGCGGGCGCGGCGACGTCGCCGGGGGTCTCCAGGTCGAGCCGGTAGATCAGCACGAGCCCGATGCCGTTGAGCAGGACGGCGATGGGGAGGAGCAGCGGGTCGGCGTAGGGAGCCCGCAGGCGGACGGCGAGGTGGGCGAGGAGGGAGAGGAGCCCGAGCCCGGCGCCGTACCGCAGGGTGTCCGGGGGAACGGCCCCCTGCCGGCCGAGGCCGACGGCGACGTAGCCGTAGACGGAGACGAGGACGGCGCCGACGAGGAGCGACAGTTCCACGCCCCGCCGCTTGGCGGGGCGTGGAACGGGCGGGGGCGGCACCGCCGTCGTTGCGGTCATGCCACGCAACGTAGCAAGCCGTAAGAGTATTTGCCCCTTTATGTCACGGAACATCTTCGGCGGGGCAGTCCGGCGGGCCGTCGTCCGTGAACCGTGCGTACGCGGGCACGGTCACCGCGCGACGGCGCCCCCGTCCACGGCGTTCGGGAACCGCGGCGCGCCCCCGCCGACGGCCGGCATCAGGGTGGCGGCCGCCGGCGGCCGGCCGGGCCGCCGCGCCGGGACGATCATCGGCCCGCAGCCCTCATTCGCCCGGGCGTACCTGGTGCCCGGCGGACGGGGCGGAGGCGGCCTGGAGCTGGAGCTGCTCTGCCTGCGGGGCCGTCAGCCGCTGCTCCGCACCGCAGAACGTGCACTGTGTCGCGTACTTCGTCGAGACCGGGAACAGCGGCACGAAGAACAGCGTGAACTTCGTGACCCGCTTGCGGAGCGTGTGCGCCGACGGGTTGCCGCAGTGGCCGCAGACCAGCGTCAGTACGGCCAGTTGGTACAGGTAGCCCTTGGTACCAAAAATGATCATGTTCTCTTTCCCTCCGTCATGGTCCAGGATCGCGCACGCGCCGCGAGGGGCGCGCCCCGGGCCACGGCGTACGCGGGCGGCCGGGTCACGGACGGTCACGGCCCGCCCGTGACCGCCTGCCGGCACAGGCCCAGCAGCCTCTCGTCCGTGAAGATGTCATGGCCGTCCGCGCCCGCGTCGGTCGCGTTGTGCCGCCGTACGGACAGCAGTTCGCGGTCGACCAGACGGTCCGCGCCCTCGGCGCCCCGCGTCGTCATCTCCGCGAGAGCCGCCGCGACCGGCACCCGGGCGTGCGGCAGTTCGCCCCAGGCCCGGCGCAGCACCGGCCATGCCCGGACCGGGTCCCCGGTCACCCGCCACAGAGCCGCTGCCGACTCGACCCGGGTCCACGGCTCCGCCGACCACAGCAGCCCGCCGAGCAGATGGGCGGCCGGCGCCCCGGCCGGGCCCAGCCTGCCGAGCACGGCGGCGGCCGTGCGCCGGGCCCCCGGGTCGGGCCCGTTCAGCACCGCGCACAGCACCGGCAGCACCGCGTCCGCGTCGCCCTCGACCGCCCACAGCGCACCGGCGGCCCTCGCGGTCAGCGCCGCGGGCAGTCCCGCGTCGCAGGCCCGACCCGCGTGCGGTCCCGCCACCAGCCGGCGCAGCTCCGGCACGGCCTCGCGCGCGGCGGGGCCGAAGGCGGTCAGCGCCCGCAGCGCCGACTCGACCACCCCCTCCCGCCGGTGCGCCGGAGCGTCCCGCAGCACCCGCAGCACGGCAGGCACCGCCTCGGGCAGCGTGTCGGCCGCCCGGAGGACGGACAGCCCGTGCAGCAGCGGCCCGGCCTGCTCGTGAAGCGTGTTGTCGAGCGCCACGCGCGCGAGCCGGTCGCACAGCGCCGGTCCGAGCGGCGCCGCAGCCGTCCCGAGCCGGTCCAGCGACCGTCCCAGGTCTCCCGGTGCCTCGCCCCGCTCCAGGATCCGTGCCAGCACGGGCACGATGCGCGCGTCGCCCGCCCGCACCAGTGCCATGACGGCCGAGCCGAGCGTCGGCGGCCCGGCGTCCCACTCGCGCACCCAGCCGTGCGGATCGGCCACCACCCGCTCCAGCAGCGCGTCCGCCGCCGGCTCCGCCAGCTGGAACAGGCCCTTGAGCACGTAGGCCGCCGCGTCCCGGAGCCGCGGCTCGGGGTCGGCGAGCTGCTCGCCGATCAGGCCCACCAGCTCCTCGTAGGCGCCGCGCAGGGTGCGCAGCAGCGCCTCGCTCATCCGTACGGCGTCGATGCGCTGGCCCCGGTCGGGGCTGCACAACTGGTCCGCCAGCAGCGCGATCCGGTCGTCCACGCGGTCGCCCAGGCCGGTGTGGAGCGTCCGCAGCAGGTCCGCGGCCCACGGCGCCACCCGGCCCGCGGCGGCAGCCGCCCGTATCTGGCGCGGCTGCCCCAGCACCGGCGGCGCCATTGTGTCGGCCGCCGCGGCTGCCACGACGGGCCCCGCCCGCAGTTCGCGCAGCAGGCCGGTCACCCACGGCACCACGTCGGCGGGCAGGTCCGCCGGCGCGCAGCGGGCGACCTGCGCGATCGCGCCCAGCCGCAGGCCCGCGCAGGAGGCCGGGCCGCCGATCGTCATCAGCCAGGCGACGACGTCGGGCGTCAGGCACTGGTGCCGCATCGCTATCCGGCCCGCCGCGTCGATGCAGGCCAGCCGTACCTCGTTGTCCGTCTCCCGGTCGAACCTCTCCCGCAGCAGATCCAGCACCCGCACCGGATCGCTGTGCAGCGTCGCCAGCGCGAGCGGCGCCGCGAGCCGCACCCCCCGGTCGTGGTCCCCGGCCAGCGCCAGGAACACGTCGGCGCCCGCCGTCACGGCCGACGCCGCCATCGCGTAGTTCGCCGCCCCCTCGAACTCCTCGTCCTCCGGGTCCAGTTCGTCGTCGCCGTCCAGGTCGATGCCGCCGATGCTGGTCAGCAGCTCCAGGATGCCGCCCCGGTCCTCGACCGTGGGGTCGGCCACCAGCTCCATCAGGAACGGGATGCACGCGAGCGTCGAGTCGTAGACGTCTCCCTGGTGGTGCACGGACCCGTACATCGCGTCGAGCGCGTGCTCACGCTCCTCGGGATCCGCCGAGGCCAGTCCGCGCAGCAACTCCGGCACATCGACTGCCGGGCCGTAGGCGTGCGCCAGAGAGGCCCAGTCGACCTCTTCGATCCCCGCGAACACCATTGCCCCCTCCCGGAACCCTGCGTCCGTCCTTGTCTGGGGAGAGTGTGCCCCACGACCCCGGCGAAGCGACCTGTATCACGCCGCTTGCCGGACGCCGGGATGTTGCCCCCGGCCGCCATGGCTGATCCCATGGTCAGGGGTGGTGGTGCCATGCGGGGAATGCGAGTGACGCCCGCGCGGGCAGGGGGCCGTAACAGGCTGTACGTGAATCTTCCGGACGGCCGTACGGTCGCCTGGTACGACCCTGACAACGGCCGGATCAGTGTGGTTCTGGAGGAGTACAGGGATGCCGCGCTCGCGGCCCTGGCACCCTGTGTCACCGGCGACTTCACCGTCGGCCCGCCGCCCGTCCCCTCCCCGGCGGACCTCGCCCGGCTCGCCCTTCACCCCGACGACGACCTCGCGCCCAACCGCCCCGGCGAGGCCCTGCACGCCGAGCTGGACCTGAGGCCCGCGCCGGCCCTGTCCCGGCTGCGCCGGGACCCGCGCCGGGCCGACCTCGCCGCACAGCAGCGGCTGGGCGAGGCGCTGGACCGGCTGGAGTCCGCCGGCTGGCGGACCGTGCACTGCGTACCGCTGCCGGGCGCCGACCGCATCGACCACCTCGCCGTCGGCCCCGGCGGGGTCCTCGCGGTGCAGGTCCTCGCCGCGCAGCGCGCACGGGTCCGTGTCCTCGGCCCCGTCGTGCGGGTCGGCCGCGGACCGGGGGACGGGTACGCGGGCGCGGCGCGCCGCCGGGCCGAGCGCGCCGCCCACGCGCTGGCCACGGCGGTGCGCCCGGTGCTGGCCGTGGTGGGCGCCGCGCGGCTGGAGACGCGGTCCGTCCCGCAGGACATCCGCGTCCTGCGGGACGACGAGGTGCCCGCACTGGCCCGGCTCGGCGGCGTGCTGAAACCGGCCGACGTCGAGGCGCTGTACGCGGCGGCACGGGACCGGCGCACCTGGCTGGCCGTCTGAGACGCGCGACCGCCGCGCGGCTCCGTCTCAGCGCAGGTTGTCGCCCCAGCCGCCCTGCATCATCGTCTGGAACGCCCACCGGCCGTCCCGCCGGATCAGGACATCCGCGTACCGCAGCTGCTGCGTGTGACCGTCCATGGTCATGGCCGAGTCCGTGAAGACCACGGCCATGGCGGGGGAGAGGAAGACCGGCGTCCGTACCGACTCGAAGGCCATGTCGTCGCCGCCGTCGCCCATCACGTGCGTCATCGTCCGTACGAACTGCTGCCGGTCCCACTGTGCCGAGGCGCCGTTGCCCGCCGAGTCGTCGCTGACCAGGTTGAGCGGGAAGACGGCCATGTCCGCCATCCGGTCGACCTCGCGCTTGGCGCTCGCCTCGTCGTAGGCGGCGAACCACTCCTGGATGCTCGCCAGCTCCTCGGCGGTCGGG
This sequence comes from Streptomyces sp. NPDC002867, assembly GCF_053591895.1. Lineage (NCBI taxonomy): Bacteria > Bacillati > Actinomycetota > Actinomycetes > Kitasatosporales > Streptomycetaceae > Streptomyces > Streptomyces sp. NPDC002867. Next base: position 18,492 of record NZ_JBSFUR010000050.1, read on the forward strand.
GTGTATCCGGTTTCGGGCAGTTGCGTCACTCTGTCTCCTCAACTGTTCACACGTGACTGTGCGATCCGTCCGAAGGTGCTGCCCCGCCGGGATGCTAGTCAAACTTGATCAATCCAATTCCTCAGGAAGCCGCAGCCGCACCACCGTCGTGACCGTGTGCCGCGTCGTGCGCTGTTCCACCTCCGCGGTCAGCCCCGCCTCGACGGTCCGGTAGCCGACCTCGCCCACCCCCACCGCGACCGCCGTGCCCGTACCGGCGCCCACCCGCCCCGCCAGGGCAACTCCTGTCTGGGACCGCAGCGCCGGGGACAGCGGGCTCGACACCACCGGCGTGTCGTCGTCCGGCAGCACCAGCACCAGCGACGCCGGACGTGCCGCCCCGCCCGTGAAGCCCACCACGGCCGCGTCCCGGCTGCTCGTGTGCCGCAGCTTCCGCCAGGCCCGCGTACCACTGCGGTACGTCTGGTCGAGCCGCTTGACCACCAGCCCCTCGACACCGATCGAGGGCAGCGTCCGGAACCAGGTCTCCGCCTCCGCCACGTCCAGCGTCATCGGCACGGGCTGGAGCGGTGGTCCGAGCGGGCCCACCAGCGCGACCAGCCGCTCCCGCCGCTTGGCGTACGAGAGCCGCCGCAGATCCTCGCCGCCCTCGGCGAGCAGGTCGAAGGCCGCGTACGAGGCGGGCAGGCTGTGCGCGAGCCCCGGCGCCCGCCCCGCGGTGGCCGCGGCCCGCTTCTGCACGGCGGCGAAGTCCGTACGCCCGTCCCGCCACACGACCACCTCGCCGTCGAGCACCGTGCCGTCCGGCAGCCGCGCGGCCGCCTCGGCGAGATCGGGGAAGGCGGCCGTGACGATCCGTCCCGAACGGGCCTGCAGCAACACCTCCCCGCCCACCCGGAAGATGACCATCCGGTGACCGTCGAACTTGGGCTCGTACGCCAGGCCCGCCCCGCGCGGCAGAACGGTCACCGACTCCGCCGCCGCGACCTTCAGCGGCGGCCGCGGCACGCTCACGGCAGCTGCCCGGCGCTGTCCGGGTCGGTGAGCGGGCCGAGCAGTTCCCCGTACCGGTCGAGCCGCGCCGCGATGTCCCCGAGGCGGAAGACGAGCCCCTGCCGCGCCTCCACCTCCTCCCACGTGACCGGCGCCGACACGGTGGGCTCGGCGCGGGCGCGCAGCGTGTAGGGGGTGGCGGTCGTCTTGGCGGCGGCGTTCTGGCTGTGGTCGACGAACACCTTGCCGGGCCTCAGCGCGCGCGTCATCCGGTGCAGCACCAGCTTCGGCAGCGCGGCCTCGCCCTCCTTCGCCAGGGCCTTCGCGTAGGCCGACACCTTCTCGGACGGCGTCGGCACGAGCGGCACGAGCAGGTGCAGGCCCTTGGAGCCCGAGGTCTTGGCGTACGCGTCCAGTCCGTCCGCCGCCAGCCGCTCGCGCAGCCACAGCGCCACCTCGCAGCACTCGGCGACACCGGCGGGGGTGCCGGGGTCGAGGTCGAACACCATGCGGTCGGCGACAGCCGGCCGGCCGGCCCGCCACTGCGGCGTGTGGAACTCCACGACGAGATTGCCCGCCCACACCAGCGACGCCAGATCGTCCACGACCACCTGGCGGGCGCCGGGGTCGTCCGACCGGGGGACGGGGGCCGTACGCACCCAGTCGGGCGTGCCGGGCGGCGGGTTCTTCGTGAAGAACACCTGGCCGTCGGGGCCGTCCGGATACCGCAGGAAGGAGACGGGACGGTCCTGGAGGTGGGGGAGTATCGCCTCGGCCGTGACGGCGTAGTAGTGCAGGATCTCGCCCTTGGTCGTCCCGGTGGCGGGGTGGATGACCTTCTCCAGATTGGTGAGCGCCAGCCGCCGCCCATCCACCTCCGTGATCGGCGTCATACGATGAGAATCCCATGAATCCCGGATGGAAGGGACAAAACGTGCGATCCATCTGGAACGGTGCGATCTCCTTCGGGTTGGTCAGCATCCCGGTCAAGCTCGTGAACGCGACCGAGAACCACTCGGTGTCCTTCCGGCAGATCCACGAGGCCGACGGCGGCCGGATCCGTTACCGCAAGGTGTGCGAGCTGGAGGAGAAGGAGGTAACGAACGACGAGATCGGCAAGGCGTACGAGGACGCGGACGGGGTCATGATCCCGATCACGGACGAGGACCTCGCCTCCCTGCCGCTGCCCACGGCGAAGACGATCGAGATCGTCGCCTTCGTGCCGTCCTCCGAGATCGATCCGCTGCAGATGGACGCGGCCTACTACCTCTCGGCCAACGGGGTGCCGGCCGCCAAGCCGTACACCCTGCTGCGCGAGGCGCTCAAGCGCAGCGACAAGGTCGCCGTCGCCAAGTTCGCGCTGCGCGGCCGGGAACGGCTCGGCATGCTGCGCGTCGTCGACGACGTCATCACCATGCACGGCCTGCTGTGGCCCGACGAGATCCGGGCCCCCGAGAGCGTGGCGCCCCAGGCGGACGTGACCGTACGGGAAGCCGAACTCGACCTGGCCGACGCACTGATGGACACCCTCGGCGAGGTCGACATCGAGTCCTTGCACGACGACTACCGCGAGGCGGTCGAGGCCATGATCGCCGCGAAGGTGGAGGGCGGGGTCACGGCGCCGGAGGCGGAGCCTTCCGAGGAGCGTGGCGGCGGAAAGGTCATCGACCTGATGGCGGCGCTGGAGAACAGCGTGCGCGCGGCGAAGGAGGCGCGGGGCGGGGAGGGCGAGGTCGCCGAGGTCATGCCGATCAAGGGCCGGCGGGAGTCCAAGCCGTCCGGCGCGAGGAAGTCGACGTCGCAGGCCGCGAAGAAGACGGCGGCCAAGAAGACGGCGGCCAAGTCCACGGCGAAGACCGCCAAGAAGACGGCGTCGGCCAAGTCCACGGCGAAGTCCACGGCGAAGTCCACGGCGAAGACGACCACCAAGAAGGCAGCGTCCAAGACGGCGTCCGAGCCCGCGGCGAAGAAGACGGCGTCCCGCAGGCGCAGTTCGGCCTGACGGCCCTCAGCGCCTCAGCAGGGTGTCCAGAACGGACTCCTTGTGTGGGGCCCATGCGGTCCGGTCAAACGGGCGCTGATGAGGCGTAGACCCCGCCCCTGTTACAGGCCCTGGCGCTGGCCGGATCAGGTCGGTCCCCTCGGTGGCGTCTATGGACACGGTGCGGTGGTTCAAAGGGAGAACACGACGGGCTTGATGGCTGATCCGTACTCTGAGCGGCCAGTGGGGTGCTTAATTGGGCGGCATCCTCAGGGACCCCGCTAGCTGGATACTTCTCCCCTGGTTCCGCCACGTCCGGGCGACTGCCGGGACCTCTTGTCCGCAAGCGACGAACAGCCAATTCCGCATTGGCGCGATACAACGTGGCTACCGCCGTCACGCCCTGATACCACGGGAACAAGATCTGACATGTGGGCGGGGGAACGTGGGCTGGCAGGAAGAGGTCGTTTCGGCGCTGGACGCCTGGGTGGCGCACGAAGGAGTGCCCACACGCGAACCGCGCTGGCGTTCCGTGGGACGCGCAGTACGCGGCAGCACACCCGGGGAGTACGTCGTCGACGTCCGCGGTTCGGACGTCGCAACGGACCAACTCCAGGGTGAGGGGCTGAGACTGGCTGGTCCGGAAGAGAACGGTGTGGATGCAGGCCACTCGGTGCTGGACGTCTTCAAGGACGGCACCGCACTGCGCGTCCGTGTCGCCGAGTTCGCGGATCCGGCCGACCCCGCACCTGTGGATGAAACCGCAGCCCACCGGCTTCTTGGTGAAGGTGCTGCGAGATGGCATGGCCGGGCTCACGGGCGCTCCGCTCGCCCGTCTGATGGCGCGTGGTGAGGCGGGGACTGGGCGGCTCGCACCGGTCGGCCTGCCCCCGGGGACACTTCTGTCGTGCTCAGGACCTCGCTTGTCGGGCTTGCACGGGTGAAGGACTGTGGCTGGTATGGGGACCGCCCGGAACGGGGAAGACCACCGTCCTCAAACGTGCCATCGCGACTTGATCGCACGGGGTAAACGGATCCCGCTGGTCTCAGCCACCAACATCGCTGTGGTCAACGCCCTGTGGGGTGTGGCGTACCCGCCCCGCCGCACCGCTTCTGACTCGGCCTCATCGTCACGCCCGCCGTGGTGAACGGCCCGTCCTCGCCGCGATCTTGGACAAATGACGGGTCCTTGAAGTCAAGCGGTGCGGAGGTGGCCGACATGTCGATGGCGACGTAGCGGACGCGCTGTCTCCAGGTCGGGGGCGTGGCGGGGAGCCAGGCCGGGACATCGATGACGGTACGGCCTTCGAGCTGGCCGGGCGAAGCTGGGCGTGGCCCGACCTTGTCAGCGCCTCCCGGGAGGCTCCAACCTGCGCAGGAAGCACCCGCTGCGAACCTCCTCTGGCAGGCGACCCGCCTTGTCTGCCGGAATCGCGACGAACCCCAGCTCCGTCACGTAGGACGCACCGCTTTCCGGGGCCGCATGATGACGTCGGCCCGCACCCCTGGCAGGGGTTCGGGCCGACGCGTAGCGAACCGGTTGCCGGCCTATGGGCCGACGAGGTACTTGATGTCGCTCACAACGTACTCGCCGTAGCGGAGCGCCGCCCCGAGCGCCTCCAGCCTCGCGTACTGCTCTGCGGACAGATGCAGGTACTCAGGGGACAACGAGGCGCTCTTCGTGGGCAGGACCTGCAGCAGCAGCCGGAAGGCGAGATCGGGACTGCAGTGGCGGACGCACTCGGCGAGCGCATCCGTCACCTCCTCGCCGAGGACCGCCCGGAACTCCTCCACCACTGACAGGACCTGATCGGCCAGGTCTCTCCCCTCGAAGCGGTCGGCGCCGGAGAGAGTCGGGGTGTCCGAGCGACGGGAGAGCCATGCGTCACACACGCCGAGCACCTGCCGCATCCACTCGGCACCGTCCCTGGCACGGCCGCGGTGGTAGAAGCGTTCTCCGCCCTCCACGCCTTGCTGCCACAGCTCGGTGATCCGGTCCGGCGGTAGCCCTTCGAGGAGGAGCCTGGCATCGCGCCGGACCAGCAGGACCGCCTCCGGCTCGAGCTCCTCCACGAACTGATCGGCCACGGCCGCCGCTGCCGTGGAGGCGCTCAATGTCCAGTCCTGGTGGAAAAAACTCATGATCCAGGGGACGCCGAACGTGAACTCCGTGGACCGATCCATCGACTGTCTCCTCCTTACTCCGGGTACGCGGTATGGACGTAATAGCCGAACCGGTGGCCCGGCGCACGCTTCAGGATGATCACGTACCGGTTGCCGGCCTGGGTGATCGTCCTGCCGTCCGGGTGGGCGACGAAGCCGAGGGAATTCCTGGCTCCGAAAGTCCCCCTCAGCGTCTTCTGCTGCTCGCGGCCCCGGAGCCACGTGGTGATCTCAGTGGCCTTGTTCGCCAAGGCGTAGTCGACGACCTGCTGAGCTGTCTGGAGGTCTACGAACACGCTGTTCTTCGAGTTCTTGTTCACGGCGAGCCTGAGCGCTTCCGCCTGCGTCGGGTTCACGTGCTGGTCGAGAACGTGAGCCTGAGTGGGGAACTTCTGCGCGTCGGCGACCAGGTCACTGCAATTGTGGACCAGCACGGGGGAGCGACCCGCCAGGACGTAGAACGTGTGCAGGTCGTCGACGGTCAGGTCGTACACCCGCTGGTCCGTCAGACCCCGCCGGTCCCGGAGCGTGGTCACCGTCCGTACGGTCCCGTCCTGCGTCCGGAGCCGGTCGCCCACCTGCAGATCGGACACCACGGTCCAGCCGCGATCGACGACGAAGAAGCGGTGCCCGGCCGTACTGGCGACACGGCCACCGCCGGTGACGCCGATGTCCACCAGCCGGTCGGTGTCGTGCCAGAACGTGCTGAGAACAGGCTCCGCGCGCAACTGGCCGGTGGCGGTGTCGGTAGCCAGTACCTCGTCCGTCCGGCGTACCTCACTGATGGCCTTGCGGGTCCCGTCGGCCATGAGCACCTGCGTGTCGCCGGGGAAACTGTTCACCGTGCACGCGGTGCGGAGATCCTCATACGTGTTGACAGTCCGTTGGATGTCGGCGAGGGTCTCCGGATTCACGTCCAGGGCCTTCAGGGCCTTGAATGCGTCGGTGACGCCGACCCCTGTGTGCATGGCGGCGTCCAGGGCGCGGATCGCCTCGGCGACCTTGGCGAAGGCCTTGCCAGGGATGAAGTTGGACGCCGCCCAGGCGCAGCCGCCGGCGCTGCCGTGCCAGCAGTCGACGAAGTCCTGGACCAGGACGGCCTTCAGCAGCTGGTAGACGACCGTCTGCTGGATCAGGTCGAGCTTGCTGAAGTACCGGGTGACCTCCTTCTTCAGACCCGGGAAGGTCTTGGTCTCGAGAAGCAGCGTGTCCTGTGCCGGGCAGCCCGACGCGGAGGCCGGCACCTCGGGGTTGGTGCAGAGGTAGAAGTCGACGGTCGCCGTGAACGTCACGTCGAAGGTGACGGTGCAGCCCTCGAAGCCGACTTCGATGACGCAGTCGTTCAGTTGCTTCGCGCCGGTGACCTTGACGCTGTCCTCGTCGACGACGTACCAGGTGCCGCCGATGCCGGTGCCGGCCCCGGTCGAGATCTGCTGGTTGGCCGCCTTCCGCTCGGCGGACTCGGCGGCCTGCTGGGCCGACTCGGCGTACTTCTGGGCGTCCTTCGCCGCCTGTTCGGCCGCCGTGGCGGCCTCGGCGGCGCGGGTGGCCGCCGCGCGTGCGTCCTTGGCGTGCTGCTCGGCGCGGCCGGCTGCCTGGTCGGCGGCCGCGGCGTCCGCGGCGGCCTGGCGGCCGTACTCGATCGTGCGGGCCAGCGACGCCGCGGCCTTGGACGCGGCTGTGGCGGCTTCGGCCGCGTAGCCGAGGGCCTCCTTGGAATAGGTACGGGCACGGACCGCGTGGCCCGCGGCGTTCGCGGCATGCTGGTCGGCGGCCTTCACGTCGCCCTGCGCCTGGGCGGCGAGATTCTCGGCCGCGGCCGCTTCGGCCTGCGCGTTCTTGGCGTGGGCGTCGGCGACGGCCTTCTGCTGCTCGGCGATGGACTTCGACGCCTGTCCGGTCAACACGACCAGGCTCGCAGCCGAATCGGTGGTGACGTACGGGGAACCGAGCTGGATGGCGTCGTTGGCCGGCTTGGCGACCTGGGCGGCCGCGTTCCCGGCGTTCGCGGCGGCCTGCGCGGTGACATGGGCGAAGCCCGCCGCCTTCGCCGCCGCCGCCAGCGCCTTGCCGGCCTCCTTGTTCGCCTCGTCCGCGTGGGCCTTGGCGGCCTTCGCGTCCTTCTCCGCCTCGTTGGCCAGCTTGACCGCTGCCGCCGCCTCCGCGGAGGCGTGCTCGGAGGCGTCGATCGCGTCCGCGGCGGCGCTCGTCGCGGTCCGCACCGCGGCGTCCGCCTTCAGCTTCGCCGCCTGCGCCGCATCCGCGTCGGAGCGCGCCCGCTTGGCGGCCGCCTCCGCGCGGGTGGCCGCCGCGTCCGCGTCGGCCGCCGCCTGGGTCGCGGCGTCGGCCACCGTACGGGCCCTGCCTGCGGCCGCCTCGGCGTCATCCGCGTGCGCCGCGGCCGCATCCGCCGCCGCCCGGGACTCCTTCGCGTTCGCGTCGGACTCGTGAGCCTGCGCGAACGCCTCCTTAGCCGCAGCCTTCGCGCGCGCCGCGTTCGCCTTCTGCTCCGCGTCCCACGCGTCGTCCCGCAGATCGCGGGCCTTGTCACGGGCCTTCTCAGCAGCCGTCTTCTTCGCGACCGCGGTGCCCTCGGCGGACTCCGCCTTCTCCTTGGCCGACTGCGCCTTGGACGCCTCGGTCTCGGCGGTCTTGCGGTGCTGCGCCGCCTCGGCCTGCTTGGCCGCCGCGGTCTCCTTCTCCGCCTTGGCCGTCTTCTCCTCGGCCTCCGCCGACAACCGCTTGGCGTGGGCCTCGGCAGCGGCCGCCTTCGCGTCCGCCTCGGCCTTCACCGCCACGGCCAGCTTGGCCTCGGCCGTCTCCTTGTCCTTCTTGGCGTTGTCCCGGTGCACCTTGGCCGCATCCGCAGCCGCCTTCGCCTGCAACTCCGCCTTGTGCGCGGCCTCCTTGCGGAACTCCGCGTTGACCTGCGCGGCCTGAGCCAACGCACGCTGGGCGATCGTCGCGCTGTCATTGGCGGCGGCACGGGTGGCGGCCTCGGCGGTCTCGCCGGCCTTCACCATCGCCGTGAGCGCGGCCACGGCACCCTTGGTGACCTGAGCCTTCTGCTGCCCGACCAGAAGACCACGACCCCGCGGCGCACCAGCGGCATCCGCGATGCCGTACGCGGCCTGCTCGGCGGCATCGGACGTGGTGGCCGACTTCTTGGCGTTCTCCAGCTGCGTCTTGAGCGTGGCCAGGTGCTTCTTCGCCGCCGCCTGAGTGTCGGCGATGCTCTTCTTCGCTCTGTCGAACTGCGCCTTCTCCGGGTACGACAGGCTGTCGGTGCCCTTGTGCCCGGACGGCTTGATCAAAAACTTCTGCGCACTGGCGTCCTTGCAGTCCCACAGCCGCGCGTCCGTGCTCTTGGTGAACGAACTCAGGTCCACACACCTGCCCGTGGAGAGGCTCTTCAGGGGCGAGGTGGCTCGGACGTCGCCCTTCCACGACTGCCCCTTGGACTTGTAGCAGTCCGAGATCTGGATCTTCGTGCCGTTCGCCGACGCGTTCCCCGCCACATCCAGGCACTTCTGCGAGCCGACGTTGCGGAGGTGGAGGTCGTCCTCACTGCCCTCGAGGGTCCACTGCTGCGCCGCGCCGCCGTTGCAGGTGTAGATCTGGACCGGTGTGCCGTTGGTCTTGCCACCGCCCTGAACGTCCAGGCAGGTGCCGTTCGCGCCCGGCACCTCGATCGTCACATGGCTGTCGCCGATCCAGCCCACACCGCCGGGGGACCAGTAGTCCTGCCAGCGGGCGTAGTAGTCCGCGAGCCACGACTGGCCGACTATCTGCCCCAGGGCGAACGTGCCGTCCTGCAACGCCTTCGTGGCGGTGGAACTGGCGCCGAGGATCTGCTGCCGCTGGGTCGCCTGCGAGGCGATCTCCTGCTGCCATTCGGCGGACGCCTGCGCCACCTCTTTGCCGAGAACCCGGTTCGGGTCGATCGGGTCGTGCCACGCGCACGACGCGAAGCGGGTCTTCAGGTCCTCGACCGCGATGCGGAACTCCGGGGTGCCCGGGGCCGGGGCTGTGCGGGGGAAGCCGCCGGAGGCGAGGAAGATACGGGCGTCATCGGCGAACACCCTGGGAACGAAGAACTGGTTGGGCTCGACCTTCCCGGAGTTCTTCTTCCACAGCGCCCACGCCTCCTGTTCTTTCGGCGTCCCTCCGGTGGTGTACAGCGGATCACCGATCGCGAGCGCGGCGGCCTTCGTCTTGTCGTCAGCGGTGGGCGACGGGTCCCAGAACGGGTTGAGAACCCCCTCCTCCGGACTGGAGTACGACTGCCACAGCCACGGCAGCAGCCCGATCCGGTCGTAGATCTTGTTCGCGTCGCGCGGTTCGCCGGGGTAGGACTCCAGGCCGCTTGTGGCACTCGACCACGCGTACCCCTGCTTCTGAACCTTGTCGACCCACTGGTCCTTGCTGTCGCTGTCCGTTCTGTAGGCCTGATGCAGCGGGGTCTTGTCGTTGAAGATGTCCCGTTCGAGCTTCTTGTGGAGCTGATCGGGCGGCAGCGCGATCGCCTCCTGAGCGAGGGCGAACATGCTTGGTCCGCCCTTGCGCAGTGCTTCGCCGGCCAGGCACTGGTCCTCACGCAGCTGTGCGGCTGCCTTGGCGTCATAGCCTTCGTACGAGTCGCGGGCCGGGGCTATGCGCGGTTCGGCGTTCGGGCTGAGCGGAGCGGGCTGGACGGCCAGGCCACCGAGGACGGCCATGGCGGTGACGGACGTGACGGCAGAGGCGAGGGTCGCGGATTTTCGGGATCTGGGGTTGAACAACCCCGGCCCAAGTCGCAAAGGATCGTCCTTCGTAGCGAGCGAGGGCAGGCGGGGGCGACCGCCCGAGGGGGCGGTGATGATGAGCCGGGTCAGTCCGCTGTCCCGGCGCGGGGACAGCGGGCGCAGTCAGCGGCGACCAAGGCGGCTTTAGCAGCAAGCCGGTATCGCGGCATGACGATCCATCCCTCCCCGTGGCGGCACTGTTCCCCCGGCCGCCTACTGATGTGTGCGCGCGTCTGACGGAGTGGTCAAGATCCATCAGACACGGGATCACCATAGACACAAGCCAACTGGCCAGTACAGAGAGCATTTCGGCGCGGGAAGCGCGATGGCGCGAACGTGGAGTGCGGGCAATATGTCGGTATCGTGCTCCTGCACAGTGTGTTCATGGTCGGGATTGCCTGTGTGGTTGCTGTGAAGGTGGGTGGGCGGGGAGGTGCTTGTTGGCCGGAAAACGACCTGATGGCACCCACCCTCGCGGTGTGTTCTTTGCCACAGGTGGGGCCCGTCGTCTCTCGCTCGGCGGCCCCGACGTGCTGGCCCGGGTCGACATCGCCCACGTCGACCAGTTGGCCACCCGCATCGTCAGCGAGGCCGCCCCGGGCAATGCGAAGCGGCGGATCGACGACACGGCGGCGCTCCGCGAGTGGCGGGAGCCGCTGCTGGGGGGTGGGCGAGACCCGCTGGAACGCCGAGTTCCTGAGCGACGAGTGGAATCAGGTCATCCTCGGCCAGGCCGTGACCTCCCGGAGCGACTACTTCGCCGCCCGTCGCGCCGACCGGGGACGCAGCGTCACACGCGCCGAGCGCGCCGGATCTGGCAGCTCGCCGAACGCTTCACCCAGCGGCTGGAGACCAAAGGGCTGGAGACCCATCGCCAGGTCGCGGCACGGGCGGCACGGCTGGAGACCGCTCGCCAGGATCGACGGGCGGGCGGAGGAACGGGGCGGCCTGGACAACATCCACGTCGAGACCGGCTCCGGTGCCTGGCTGCGTTACCGGTACCGGCACATCGTGGTCGACGAGGCCCAGGACCTCAGCGCCGCCCACTGGAAGATGCTGCGCGCCATGGTCCCGGCGGAGCCCGACGACATCTTCCTGGTCGGCGACACACACCAGCGGATCTACGACAACCAGGTCACGCTCGGCAGCCTCGGCGTCCACATCCGGGGCCGTTCCTCCCGGCTGACGCTCAGCTACCGCACGACCCGGGAGATCCTCCGCGACGCGATCCGCGTACTGGGCGACGCGGTCTACGTCGACCTCGACGGCAGCGCCGACAATCTTGCCGGGTACCGCTGCGTCCTCCACGGGTTGAGCCCGTCGCTGCGCGGCGCGCGGAGCTGGGAGGAGGAGATGGACCTCGTCGTCGAGCAGCCGCGGGGCCTGGCACGACGTGCCCCGCGAGTCCTCGGTGAGCTGTGTCCCGACCAACGACATGGTCACTCAGCTCGCCAACCGCCTGGGGCAGCGTGGGATCACCGCCACGGAGATCACGCAGGACGGACCACGGAGCGACCAGGGCCTACACATCGGCACCATGTACCGCTTCAAGGGTCTGGAGTACCGCTGCCTGATCATCGCAGGAGTGTCCGAGGGGCTCGTACCGCGGTCATCGGTGGACTCCCGGGAGCACACCGACCCCACACGCCATCAACGGGAGCTCCACCGCTCCCGCCCCCTGCTCTTCGTTGCCGCGACCCGTGCCCGAGACGCGCTGACCTTTACATGGCACGGCGAGCCGAGCAGATTCTTGGCTCCGCTGTGCTCGGCCCGATGAAAGGCAGGTACCTGCCGATCGCCAGGCAGTGACGACACGTCCGGTCGCCCCCGTCCCGGTGGGTGAGCCTTGCCGGTCGTAGCGGTTCGGGGAGAGGCCCACGAAAGAACAACTACCGCCTCAGCAGGGTGTCCAGGACGGACTCCAGGTACGCGTCCCTCTCCGCGCCCTGTGGCAGGGCGTGGGGCACCGCGTGGGCCAGCTGCGTGTGCCCGAGGTAGGTGCTGTACGCCAGCAGGCCGCGGGTGCGCGCCTCCGCGGCCGGGAAGCCGAGCTCCTCGAAGAGCCACGCCACGTACCCGACCCGGCGCTCCGTCACCCGCCCGAGGACCGCGGCCACTTGGGGGTGCGCGGCGGTCGCGAGCAGCGACACCTCCAGCGGGTCGTCGGCGGCCGACGTCGTCGCCTGCCGCAACAGGGTGCGCAGCCGCCGCTCCGGGTCGGGCTCGGCCTCGACGGCGGTGATGATCTCCTCGGTGCAGATCTCCTCCCAGCGCTCAAGAGCCGCCTCGATCAGCGCCTCACGGTTGGTGAAGTGCCAGTAGAAGCTGCCCTTGGTGGTGCCGAGCCGCGCGGCGAGGGGCTCGACGGCGACGGCGGCGAGCCCGCGCTCGGCCATCGCGGCGAGCGCGGCGTCGGCCCAGTCGCGCACGGTGAGCCGTCGGCGTCCCTGCTCCCGCTTGCTCCTTTTCTCTGCGTGCGGCATGTCCGTACGCTACCGTACGGTTGAACATACGCCACCGTATGGAGGTGCGCCATGCGCGCGGAACGCAATGTCCACGAGCGCGTCGTCGAAGCCCCGGCCGACGTGGTCGGCGCCCTGCTCGACCGCCTCTCGTCGCCGGACGACCCGTTGAGCCCGAGCCCCGTCTGGCCGCCGATCCGCTTCGACCGCCCGCTCGGTGTCGGCGCCGACGGGGGCCACGGCTTCGTGAAGTACCGGGTCACCGCCTACGACCCGGGCCGCGGCATCCGCTTCGACTTCCCGCCGCCGGACAACGGCCACCACGCCCTCACCGTGGAGCGCCTCGACGCCGGCCGTTGCCGCGTCACCCATGTCCTGGAGCAGAAGCAGAACCTCCGGCAGGCACTGCTCTGGTCGCTCGCCATCCGCCCGATGCACGACGTGATGATCGAGGAACTGCTCGACAACGTCGTCCGCGCCGCCACCCCCGACGCGCCCCTGCGGCCCGCGCGCTGGAGCCGCTGGACGCGCCTGATGCGGCGGGCCGTCTGGTACCGGCCGAAGGCCGTGGCCTTCCCGGCGGCGGCCGTCCTCGCCCGACGGGCCTTCGGCGCACCGGACTTCACCGACTCCTGGCAGCTCCCGCTCGACCCCGGCATGCCCAAGGCCCCCGCCGCCTGGCGCGATGTCCTTCCGTACGAGGTCAGGGCGAGCACCCCGGACGAGCTGCTGCTCGGTGAGGACGCGAGCCATCTCGACTTCCGCGCCTCGGTGCTGATCGAGGACGACACAGTCACCCTCACCACCGTCGTCCGGATCCACAACCTGCGCGGCAGGCTCTACTGGGCCGTCGTGCGCCGCCTCCACCCCTTCATGGCCCGCCTGATGCTCAGCCGCACCCACCGCCGCCTGGCCTACGCGGCGCCGCCGGCACCGGTGCGCCTGGCGCGGGAGGCGCAGGCCGGGGCTGCGGGCGCTGATGCGGCAGCCACGGCCCGAACCTAGACTGGCGAGCGCCCGATATGCCCCGAAAGAGGGAGATGTGCCATGTCCAAGCGAGGCAACAAGCGACGCGCCCGCAAGAAGAAGGGCGCGAACCACGGCAAGCGGCCCAACGCCTGATCCTGACCGACTGCCATACGTCCGCCGACGCTTGAGGTCGGGGGACTGCATGGCACAGATGACGGAGCGGCGCCGCCGGGCGACCGTACGGGCTCTCGTGGGAGCCGCGGCGATCCTGGTGACGGCGGCGCTGACCGGCGCATGGTCCGCCCGGCAGGGCGGCCTGCTGATCCTGTCGCAGGCGTTCGACCATCCCCCTGCTCTTGGGCTGGCTGGTCCTGGCCGCCCTCACCGCCGCGGTGCTGGTCGGCGTCCGCCACGCCGTCGTGCGCGTCGCGACGGCCCTGACGGCCGGCGCCGCCGTGGTCCTCGGCGGGCCGCTCTCGCTCCTGCTCGTCCAGGGCGCCGCCACGCAGACCATCCTGAACGCCCGGCGCCGGGCCGCTCCGACCGCCGCCTCGTCGTCGAGGAGGGCGCGGCGGTGATCGACCCGTACTGGCTGGTCCACGTGGACCGGGTACGGGGCCCACCACCCGCCGCCGGCCGGTCGGCCACTTCAACGGCGACGCCTCCAGTCATGCCCTGACCGAGGCCGCCTGGGCCTGTCCCGACCGGATCTGCCTGGTCACGGGCGACGCCGATGGCGTATCGCGCACCCACCTCATCGACCTGTCGCCTGGTACCGGCGAGCCGACCCGGGGACGGTCCCCGCCGGGCTCCCGTGCGGCTGGTGACCGTCAGGACGTCCCGGACAGGGCCGTCAGATACATGCCCGAGGCCCCGGTCCCGGCCGTGTTGCGGCAGCTGTAGTCGCCCGCCGGCTTCGCGTAGACCAGCGAAAGGCAGCGCCCCTGGGCCAGCTGCCCGTAGTAGTTGGGGTGCGCGGACTCCTGCACCGGCCCCTGCGTGCCGTCGCTGTCGATCCACCGCGTCCACTCGCTGGCCGAGGCCGACGGCGGCTGCGTCGCGGTCACCAGGCGGCTGGCCTTCGCACAGACCTCGCGGCCCTGGAGCATGTCCCGCAGATCCAGGAACTGCGTGCCCTTCGCCGCCGCCAGCGCCTTCAACCGGTCGGCGAGCTGCGGCACGAGCGAGTCGCGCGCCCAGTCGGCGTCCAGGTTCCAGAAGGGGCACCCGCCGGTGTTCACCCGCGACCAGCCGCTCTCCGCGTACCGGTTCTCGCTGCCCCGGGGGATCGGCGACGGGTACGACTGGAGCACGATCCGGTACGAGGAGGCCGCGTATCCGGCCCCGGACATCACCGCGCGGACCTCGTCGACGGCCTTGCCGACGTTCGCCATCACGGTGTCGATCTTCGCGTCCACGACGTCCTGCTGATCGTCGTGGCAGTACGAGTAGTAGAGGATGTAGTCCTTCGCGCAGGTCGTGATGATGTCGGCGAACCCGAGGTCGTTGCCGCCGATCGACAGCGCGATCACCTTGACGTCATACCTCGCGGCCACGGCGGCGAGTTGGTCCGCCTGCGGCGCCTCACCCTTGAACCACGTGCCCCCGCTGGACGCCCGGAAGACGTTCTGCGTCGTCGCCCCGGAACAGGCGAGGTTCACCAGCGCCTGGGTCGTCCCGGTGGCGCTGCGCACCTCCGCGGAGTCCGACCGGTGGCACCCGTTCACGGCGGTCGTCCCGTACACCCGCGTCGGGTCGTACGCGGTCCCGGTCCAGGCCCGGTCGGTGCCGTCCCTGCTGCCTGCGTTGGTGAGGCTGTTGCCCTGCCACCGCCCGGCCTCACCGGAGATGTAACTGTCCCCGAGCGCCACGATCGCACTCGCTCCGCTCCCGGGCCCGGCCTGCGCGGTCCCGGCCCCGGCGACCACGAGGCCACAGAAGGCGAGCGGCCCGGCGACGGCGGCCCGAAGCCACCGCTGACGGCGGGCGGTCAGTGGCATCACTCTGAACAGACGGAATCCAGACACGGCGAACTCCTGCTGCTGGCCACGGAAGAGAGCGATTTCCGGTCGTTCTCGACGAGGATGTGGCGTACGGGTGGGGGAGCCTCCGGCCGGTGGCATGCGGAATCTGGCACGTCGCGTCTTGTTACCGCTAGGTAGGTGCAGGTCTCTTTTCCGTCACGGGGTTGATCCGAGCAATGGGCTTCTTTTGGCCATCCGTACGGGAGCTGCCCGAAACCCGGAGTAGCGCGAGGCGGGGCCGCAGTTGCGGCATGATCACAGTGCCGGCATGGACTACGCGTGCTCCGGGCGGGGCGGGCGGCCGAGCTGCCGGAGCGGACCGGCCTCGGTACGGTCGTTGCATGGAACGGGTCGGCGCGGTCCTGATCGATATCGACGGGGTGCTCACCGTCTCCTGGAAGCCATTGCCCGGTGCGGTCGAGGCGATGCGACATCTGCGTGAGCACCGCGTACCGCTGGCGCTGCTCACCAACACCACGTCCCGCACGCGCGATTCCATCGCGACGGTCCTGGCGCAGGCCGGCTTTCCCGTCACCGCCGAAGACGTCCTCACCGCGCCGGCCGCCACCGCCGTGTACCTCACCGAGCACTTTCCCGGCGCGCGCTGTCTGCTGCTCAACAGCGGCGACATCGCCGACGGCCTCGCGGGCGTCACGCTGATCGAGCCGGATGACCCCGCCCCTGCCGACGTGGTGGTCGTCGGCGGGGCGGGCCCGGAGTTCGACTACGCGTCCCTCAACCGTGCGTTCGCCCACCTCCGGCAGGGCGCCCGCCTGGTGGCCATGCACCGCAACCTCTACTGGCGCACGGAGTCGGACCTCACCCTCGACACGGGCGCCTTCCTGCTGGGCCTGGAGCGTGCAGCGGACGTCGAGGCGGAGGTCATCGGCAAACCCGCCGCCGCGTTCTTCGCGACGGCCCTGTCCCGCGTGGGCGCCGCTGCCTCCGAGACACTGATGGTCGGCGACGACATCGAGTCGGACGTCCTCGCAGCCCAGCGCAACGGGCTGACGGGTGTCCTGGTCAAGACGGGAAAGTACCGCCGGGAGACACACGAGGCGGCGTCGGGGACACCGGACCATGTGCTGGATTCGTTCGCGGATGTGCCGGGCCTGCTGAAGGACGGGACCGGCGCGTAATCGAGTTCCGAACCGAACCACTTCGGCTGCCGTCGGTGGCGACGCAGTGGTGGCGGAAGCCGCACTACTTGTGCTGACGGGCTGCCTGCCGCTCGAGGAAGCGATGGCTCCTCTCACTCGTTCAGATGCGCCTTTCATGCACATTGCGCGCCTCATGCCCAGAGTTGACCGTGATGCGTTGTGTCTCCTCACAGAGGTAAAGGATCATGCCTACATTTGTTGCGCTGCTGAACTGGACCGACCAGGGGATCCGCGGCTACAAGGACACCCCGCAACGCGCCGAGGCCTTCGCCGCAGCGGCGCAGAAGCTCGGGGTGAAGGTCCTGAACCTCTACTGGACGGTCGGTCCGTACGACCTCGTGGCAGTCGTCGAGGCGCCCGACGACGAGACCGCCACCGCAGTGCTCCTACAGGTCGGAGGGTTGGGCAACGTCCGTAGCACGACGCTGCGGGCCTTCGGCCGGGAGGAGATGGACCGCATCATCGCCAAAGCTGCCGGCTGAGGGGACGCCCACGTCGAGGATCTGCGGACCCCCGACATACGCCCGCTCCGAGCGGCAGGCGCCTGCACATACGCGAAGACCCCGTCCTCAGCGAAAGCGCTGGTGGCGGGGTCTTTGGGCACTTCCTGCGAAGTGCCCCCGGCAGGATTCGAACCTACGCACACGGCTCCGGAGTGATTGTGCCGATC
Organism: Streptomyces sp. NPDC002867; assembly: GCF_053591895.1. Taxonomy (NCBI): domain Bacteria; kingdom Bacillati; phylum Actinomycetota; class Actinomycetes; order Kitasatosporales; family Streptomycetaceae; genus Streptomyces; species Streptomyces sp. NPDC002867. The sequence goes on from NZ_JBSFUR010000050.1 coordinate 35,698, forward strand.
ATGTCCTGCATGCTATCTGACCTGCGCGGGAGCCGACGGGGGGTTCCAAGGATGCGCGTACTGTGTCGGAGCTGTGTCGCGCGGACTGCCGGAATCCTGCGCTCGTTGCGCGGATGCGGGCAGGCCAGGCAGGCTCCGAGAGGCTTAGAGATCATCTCATTTGGCCGGGTCGGTAGCCTGTCGGTCGTGGTGGGGATTGTTGAGCGGCTGGTGCCGGACGAGTTGTGGGAGCTGTTCCAGCGTGTGGTGCCGGAGGCGCCGTCGCGGCCTCAGGGTGGTGGCCGACGCCGGCATGGCGACCGGGAAGTGCTGGCCGCGATCGTGTTCGTGGCCACGTCGGGCTGCACGTGGCAGCAGTTGCCATCCGCGTCGTTCGGACCATCAGGAGCAACGGCCCACCGGCGCTTCTCGGAGTGGACGAAGGCCGCGTGTGGGCCGAGCTCTACCGCCCCATACCTGTACTCGGCGAAGCGGACGCCCCCTGCGTACTGGCACCGCCTGCGCGAGATGGCTCAACTTGTCGCGGATTCCCCACACGTAGCCAAATGAGATGACCTCTTAGGGTTCGCACCTCCCGACCGCCGCAAGAACCGCCCCGCCCCGGAGGACCGAGTGCACCGCCGCACCTTCCTCAACGCCGTGTCCTGCGCCGTAAGCTCGGTGGTCCTTGCCGGAGCCGCGCCCGCGGTCGGCAGCAGCGACGTCGTGCGGCTGCGGCAGCAGCTCGACACCCTCTTGGCTCTCGACAATCAGCGCGGCGGCCACGACACCCTGGAGCGGGCCGCGCTAGCCGGCGCCCGAGAAGTGCTCATGCTCCAGGCAAAGGCCGCCACCCAGCGCACCCAGCAGCGGCTGTTCTCACTTGCCGCCGACTACACCACGACCGCAGCCTGGTCGTGTGTCGACGCCGGCGAACACGACCGTGCCGACGCCCACCTCGACCGGGCTCTGCAACTGGCCGGTCTCGCCCAGGACCCGGCCGCAGCCATGTGCGTGTGGAACTCGGTCTCCATGCTCGCCAACCAACGCGGGAACTACATCCATGCCCTCGCAGCCGGCCAAGCGGCCCGGGCAACTGCCATCACCCGCCGCGACCCCCTCTTCGCGAGCCTCGGGCACGCCCGCACTGCCATCGCGCAGGCCCGCCTCCCCGGCGAGCGCCAAGCAGCCCTGCGCGGACTCGGCCGCGCCGTTGACGCGTCGGCTTCACCGGAAGCTGGACCGGCGCCAACCCGGCCCCCGGCGCCTTCACCCTCGGAGGTGTGCCGTGCGCGACGGGCTGACCGCCCCCGCCCCCCGGCGGCCCCTGAACACGAAAAAGGCCGGGGCCCCGGTTCTTCCGAACCGGGGCCCCGGCCTTCCGTGGGGAAGGGGACCGCTCAGGCCGCGAGAGGCGCCTTCCGCACCGCGCCGCGGAGCCCCAGGACACAGGCGACGCCGGCGGTGAGGGCGAACAGCACCATCACCGCGTTGACCAGCACGTCCGGTCCGGCGTCCTGCGCCAGCGCGTTGGACGTCGCCGCCCAGACGCCGAGCATCTGCGTGACGGCCACGAGGCCGAATCCAGCGGCACGCGCCCACGAGGGGCCCTTGTCCGCGAAGGAGGCGAGCCCGAGCGCGGCCCCTCCCCAGAGCAGCAGCAGGACCGTCAGCCCTTCGGCGGCGAGGAAGAGGACGCCGCCGAGGCCGCCGTACCCCCCCGCGTCCGTGTGGTCGATCTCAGAGGTGTCCACCACGAACACCGCAAGGGCCAGCTCCATGAGGAGCAGGTAGCAGGCCTCCAGAACGAGGATCAGGGCACCGGCCCGCCTGACGAAAAGGGTCACTGATTGCTCCTCACAAGCCTGCCGCTCTTGATGATCCACAGCTTGCCGTTCCGCTGGGCGCTGCGGCAATCGTCCCGCGCCCTCGTCCCGGCGCTGTTCTGGCCGGTCCGCTTGCGGCCGATCTCCCGGCCGATCGCGTTGTTCTTCAGGTCCATCTGCTTGTCAACGCCCGAGGACGTCGACTCGTGCCGGGTCGCGAACTCGTAGGCGTCCGTGGTGGACAGGCGGATCTCCATCCGCGCGTTCCAGTAGCAGTGCCGGAAGGAGTCACCCGTGCCCTGGAAGAGGGTGCTGTCGGGGTACCAGTCCTGCGCCTGCTTGAACGCCTTGTTCGCCGCGTCGTAGGCCGCGGTGCAGTCGATCGGGTTCCAGAAGCAGTACGACCTCTCGGAGGGCGTGGCGCTGCCGTAGCCGAAGCCCGGGTCCATCAGGACCGGGTAGGCGAGCTCCTGGCCGGCGGCCGGCGCCAGCGAGGCGGTGACCTCGGTGCCCGAGAGCGTGAGCTTCACGGGGATCTCGACGCCCTTGGCGTCCCTGGCGATCGGGGCGGTGATGAAGGTGAGGTTGCCCAGTTCGTCCGAGACGATGATGACGTTGTCCGCTCCCTGCGTGGCCGTCTGGCCGGGACGCAGCTGGAGGGAGTACGCGTAGCTCTTTGCCGCGGACGCGCTCCGCAGCAGGTGGAACGTCTCGACGGCGTTCTGGCTCGTCCGGATGGCGAGGGTGTCCGCGTCCGTCTGCGTGTTGGGGTAGACGATGACGCCGGTCTCGCTGAGGCCGGCGGTCGCGGCGGCACCCGCGGGCATGGTCACGGCGGTCTGGGTGGTCCCGTCCGCGCTCGTGCCCACGATCTCCTGGCCCGCCGTGCCGGGGAGCTCCACGACGCCGGCGGCGAGGACGGACTCCTCCGTCTCGACGACCTCGGGGTCGATCTGCTCCTGGTAGCCCACCGGGGTGTCGTCGACCTCCGGGTACTCGGTGTCGATGGGCCGGTCCTCGGGCTCCGCCTGCTCCTCCTCGGGGTGCAGCAGGTCGGAGAAGTGGGTCTCGGCGATCTGGTTGATGAACGCGGGGGAGAGGGCCCCGGTGATCCGGCCGCTGCGGAAGGTGTACTCCGCCGGGTCCGACCACGTTCCGGCGACGTTCTTGACCCGGGCGGACAGGACGTGCGTGCCGTCCACCGAGGGGGTCAGGGTCACGGTCGCCTTGCCGGCCGTCAGCGCCACGGTGCTCGGCGCGCCACCGTCGAGGGTGTACTCGGCCGTCACCGCCTTGCCCTGGGGATCGGTGATCGTGAACGCTCCGGGCGTCCCCGCGCCGCCGTGCCACAGGCCGTCGGCGGGGTAGGTGGTGGAGCTGACGGCGGGGGCCGCGGGCACGGACGTGTCCACGGTCAGGGTGCGCCAGACGGACCAACCGCCGTTCCAGAGCTTGCCGTCGTACACGGCGATGCGCCACTTGTACGCCCCCGGCGCCAGCGCGCCGGCCGTCCAGGTGCCGGGCTTGCCGGACGGGACGAAGGCGGAGACCCCGCTCGTGACCTTGGCGGTGGCGTCCGCGTTCCACACCTCGAAGGTGAGGCGCACGGAGTCACCGTCGGGGTCGGTGGCCTGACCGGTGAGGGTGGGGGTGGTGTCCGCCGTGACCAGGGCGTCGGCAGGGCTCACCGGGGAGGCCAGGTTCGGCTTGGTGTTGTACGTGACGACGAGGGTCGGCTCGGTGGGGCCCTGGGACCCGTCCACGTAGTTCGCGGAGCGGAAGCGCCGCCAGCTCAGCGAGTCGGCCTCGTCGACCGCGCGCACCTGGAGGCCGTGGTTCGGCTGGCCCGAGGCCCAGGCCTGGACGATCGCGTCCACGTCCCAGCGCATGAAGTTCGCCGGGCACGCCGAACTGAATCCGTACGCAGCCTTGGAGACGACGGCGCCGTCGGCCGTCGTCGCGGGCTGGACCCCCCAGGTCACCGCGCTGGGGTCCCAGTTCGCGGTGATGCGCCGGACGGCCACGCCGGACCCGGTCGTGGCGCAGCTCGACGACCAGTAGGAGTGCAGCCTGAACTCGGTGTCCAGGATCTGCTTGCCGGCGTACTTCGACACGTCGAACTTCACGTACGACCGGGCCTTCGTGGTGCCACCGTCGTACGTCCCGGCCTTCAGCTCGGTCGAACCGCGCTGGGAGTCGGGGTAGTTGGTGGCGACCCAGGTGTCCGTGGACGCCGCCAGGGTCGTCGTCGGGTCGATGTTGACCGGGTAGACGACGTCGGGGTCGGTGAGGAACTCCATGCTCGGCTTGAGGACCAGGACCGCCCGGCCCGCCCCCTGCTCGACGCTGGTCTCGATCTCCATGGAGTGGGTCGGGTCCCCGGACTTCGGGTCCGTGCCCATGCCCCACATGCGAGGGGCCGGGGCGCTGGCGACCAACGCCCCCTTGGAGTCCTCGAGTCGCAGGTGCCCCGACCGCTCCTTCTCCAGGCTCAGGCCCTTGAGGGTGATCGGGAGCCTCAGCTCCACCGGCTTGGTGGGCCGCTCGTTCAGGATGAGCGACTCGGTGAAGCCCTGCGGGAGCGCGGTGACGTGCAGGTCACCGTCGGGAACGACATCGTGGTAGACCGCGGTGTCGCCCTCGACCCGAGGGGTCGGCAGGGACTTCGACGTGGACCAGTCGAGACCGAAGGTCTGCGTCCCCCGGGTGACGGCGGCGAAGTCCTCGGCCCCGCCGTCGGACAGTTCGACGTCGGCCAGGGCGACTTGGGGTTCCAGCCGTTCCCCGGTGTCGACGAGGGTGGTGTCGAGCTGCTTCCACTCGCCACCCTCCTTGACCCGGAACGGTCCGGACGCGGTCTCCGTGGTGAGCGTCCCGTTCGGGTTCGCCCAGGTGCTGGAGGTCTCCGTCCGCTCGGACAGGGCCTCGACGCGCTTCCCCCTCAACGCGGCGGCCAGGCGGGCCGAAGCGAGGTCAGGTGCCTCGGCGCGGCCGGTGGTGGTGTCAACGCCGCTCGATGCGGCGGCGATCGGTGTTTCCTCTACCGCGGTGGCCGGCAGCTGTATGGACAGCGTCAGCGCAACGACGGTCGAGACGGACGCGAGACGTACTGCTCGTCGCATCCATCCCCCCTTAATCGTGCGTTCGATGTGGATCACCTGCGAGGCAGGCGGCGCGTGATCATTTCATGAGGATTGAGTAAAGGAACAGTCATGGACCTATGTGATCAGTCACACGGCGTTTCGAGAGGGTGCAGAACGTGACTGTTCGTGACAAGGGGAGGGGGTGGCCCTCGGTCGTGCCGCCGGATGCGCCCGGACACGCCACAACGACGCAGGCCCCCGGTTCTTCCGAACATGGAGGCAACCAAGCCGGGCAATCTCTGGGGTCGGGAGCAGCGACGCCGGAGGGGTGACGTGGACAGCCCGCCTCCCGGGTATGCCGGAGGGCGGGCCGTCAGATCCGGTGGGGCGCAGCGCCGGTCAGGTTGCAGGACAGGTCATCGACGCGGTCGGCCCCGCACGCGCGGTGCGTGCGGGGCCGGGACGGCTCATGACCCGAGCGGGCGGGGCGCAGCCGGGGTCAGAACGGTGGTTCGTCGCTGTAGCCTCCGGCCCAGCCGGGCCCCGCCTTGTCGGAGGTCAGCGGCGGATGGTCGGCGGTGCGGAGCATCAGGTGCGGCGCACCGGCGCGCGAGAGAGTGCCGGGCATCGTCGGGTGGTGCGGCGCACCGGGTGCGGTGGCGCACCATCGCGGTGCGCACCACGGTGGCGTCCATCGTCATCCGGCGCACCGGAGTGGAGTCCACTCGGTGGAATCCACCGGGTGGAATCCACCGAGTGGCGCCCACTCGATGTTCTGCATCCGGTGGCGATGCGCGACATCGGGTGGACTCCACTCAGTGGACGATGCCCGGCATCGTCACCACAGCCAGGCGTTGGAGTGCCGCACCCGGGACAGGGCGCGGGCATCGCGGCGCGCGGCCGCGTTGCCGATCCGGTTCTGCCGGGAGCGGGGCCGGCGCGACTGCGAGGCGGCGAGGCGGCGCTTCCCGGCTTCCTGGAGTCGCTTCCGCTGCTTGCGCAGTTCTGCCTTCTTCGCGGCCTTCGACTTCGGCTTCCGGCGGCGCTTCCAGATCGGCTGCCACCCCAGGGGCTCGTCAGGGTCCGGCTCCTGGTCCTCGGTGAGCGCGGCGGCCATCTGCTCGCGGGCGGCACGGGCGCGGGCGAGTGCGTCGTCGGGGTTGGGGCGTTCTTCCGGGGTGCTCATGCGACTCCTCCTTAGTAAGAGGAGTCGCCTCCGGCGACACGGCCCACGGGGTCGGCTTCGCCGACGGCTGCAACACCGGTGCTGGTGTTGCGCCGTCTTTGACCGGACAGCCCGGACACCTGCCCTCAGAGCTGGCCGGCCCGTATCTGCTGGTCAGATCCTTAACCGGACAGCCGGACAGTCCGGACAGACCTTGCGGGGAGCTGTTCAGAGGCATTGCAACTACGCCGCGTTGTACTCGTGCGGCCGCCCGCCCCGCCAGTCGATCAACAACGCATCGCTGAGCACCAGCTCGTCAGCATCGGCAAGGCCCGCTCGCCGCAGAAACTCGATCAGGTCCCGATCCGAGTTCGCGAGGCCGAAAATCTCGCCACCCACACGCACGCGCCGGCCGCCCGTCGGCGAGGGCGGGTAGACGACCACAGGTAGCGGCTCACGCATGCCTCCACCCTGCGAGGGATTCCGTCTCGGGGCACACCGACAGCATGAACCGCCCTCAGCCTCAGCGCACAGCGCGTCAGGGCGCTATCGCCCGAGAGGGGTGCCGCCTTCACTGTTCGACCAAGGCGGGCCCCGGCCGGGCCTGTCTCCACCGCGCCTCAGCCCGGCAACTCACGCGTTGCGCGCACAGCTATCAACCGCCCGCTGCCACAGAGCACGGCTTGGCTGGTACACATGAAACGCCGCAGCATCGGCCGATAACCAAAGCAGAGTGCAACGCTTCCTCATTGAATGGGAAGTAGTATCTGGTCACGTCCGCTGGAGTGGTGTAGTGACGGCCACTCGGTGATCTCGTTTTGAGGCTATGCGGTGAGTTCGGTGGGCAGGGCGGTCTCGTCGGTT
>NZ_JBSFUR010000051.1:0-42393 GCF_053591895.1 Streptomyces sp. NPDC002867
CCGTCCGCAGGTCAGCGCGCTGCGGGTGGGGAGAAATGTGAGCAGGTCTGGGGAACCCCTGAGCACCGGGTGGGGAAATTCAACGAGCCTCATCAGGCAACAGGCGTACAGCAAAGCTGAGCCTGTCGGCGCGTGCCTGCACCGCCTCACACCCCAATTGACCGTGGCTGACCGCTCGATCTGGCCCGGATCTGGCACGCGCGGCGTCGCCGACACCTGCCTTGTAAGTTCGCTCACCGGGCCGTGCTGCCTGCTCCGCGCCCACGACGCTGACAGTTCCCGGTGCTCCTACTCTGTTCCAGTCCGTTGCGTCCGAGGGCGTTGATGTCATCCGCTGATGTCACTCCGCGGAGCGCCGACGTGCTGCCAGTCGCCGTAGCCTACGGCGGCGCTGTCCTGCTGCGCGCTGCTGAGATCTAACGATGGCGACCGTCTGCGGATCACTGATCAGGTCATAGTCGTACATCAGAAGCGCGTCGTCATCCTCGGCGAGCAGGCGTCGCAATGTGTCGATGTGGCGCTCAGGGCTCGTGAGTAGCCGCTTCGACTCCAGCCAGGCGGTCAGACCACCATCGTCTTCCAGCACGGAACCACCGTAGTCAGCCGGCCCGGCGTCGTCATGCCAGTTCTCCGGGCTTAGGCATGGCTGTACCAGTGGCGCAGATCCACTCCGGTAGCCCAGGCCGCAGCGGGGTTGGGGGCGGTCACCCGTGGGTGCCGCCTGTCAGCGTTGGTCGGCCTCGCACGGCCCAGGGACGGCCCGGGGCTCACCCTTGGTGATCACCGCTGGGCAAGCGTAGATGTGTACTGATGACGACCCCCCGAAGCCAGCTTGGCTGTACAGCTCTCCAAGTGGCCGCCCGCAGCCGCACGCCAGCATCTTTCCGAGGCGTTGACTACACCGAATCGTGATACGTCACGACGGGCGAACATAATGCAGGACACGACACCACGCCCTGTGGGATCATCACTTCCTCAGAATCCACGCAACCCCGGGAAGAACGATGACTGCCGATAACAGCCCAGCGGATTCCCTGAAGTCGGATTCCCCATTGCTTGCCCTGGAGAAAACAATCCAGGCGGCGGGCATCTCCTGCGAATGGGCGACATCGTGGGACGAATCGGCATTACTGCAGATCGACATCGCGTCCGGCAGGAGCTCTCGCGCTGTACTCATTTCCGAAAATGATGCACCCACATGCCTGGAAATGGATTTCTCGAAAATTCGCGCCCTCGGCGAGTACGAAGCCTTTGAGGTATTGGGGGAAAATCCCAGTATCGAAGTTGCCCTGTCGGCCAACAGCGGGCCAACCCACCGCCTAGTAGAACGTATTCCCGGATGGGTAACTGCAGATCCGGCGAATCCACGCGCCAAAATTCAAGGATCCGTTACAATAACCGGCACTAGGGATGAGGACTGGTCTGCGGAGATCAGTCCACCGTCTAAGAGATTCTCTGTTCTCTCCAACTTTGGGCCTGTCACTCTCAAACTTAAGGGGCGACAGAACAGCACTTACCCTGAGGCTTTGGCATTTCTTGAAAGTGCGGGTAACGCCATCCTCTTCGAGCTCGATCTGAAGTATGGCCTTTCATTCACCTTCCGGCGCATGCGACCGGTGAGCGCAATGAGATTTGGTCGGCGGGCCAACCCAAACGCAAGCGCTCCTACGCTACCTAAGCTTCAGTACGCCGCTGAGCCGCTGAGTCTCTACCGGTACGCTCGATCAGCAGTGGGAATGCCCCTGCTTGAGTTCCTTGCCTACTATCAGGTCCTCGAATACTACTTCTCTCGCTACAGCCAGCGAGATCTTCTCGATAAGCTGCGCAACGAGTTGCGTGATCCAAATTTTAGAGCGAATGATGAACGTCACTTGTCGCGCATCCTGCGAATCACACGTCAACCTGGAAGAGGGTACGGAGACGAGCGTAGCCAGCTGAAGGCAACGGTTAGGTACTGCGTTTCCGAAGATGCAATTTCGGACTTTTTCTCAGCGAATCCTGAAGTCCTTGGACACTTCAGCGCTAAGAGGCAAGTAATTGCAGGACTTGAGCCAGTAGACCCGAAACGGAAAAAGGGAGACCTGGCCGACTCGCTTTGCGAGAGAATCTATGAAATCAGGTGTCGAGTGGTTCACACGAAGGAAGATGGTGGAGGTCAGGTGGACTCACTGCTGATGCCCTTCTCGCCTGAAGCCGAGTCTCTCCGCGCCGAGAATGTACTCATGCGATTTCTGGCACAGAAGGTGCTCATCGCTGGTGCTGTCGATCTTCCCGCATGAAACGTTCCAGGTCGGCGGAGCGGCTTTGGGCTGGAGCTGCTTTGGGGCGAGTGATCATGGCCCCGTAAGCTTCCGGCGCGTCGGGCAGTCTGTGGACCTGCCCGGTAAAGCACGACGTTGGGGCCATGATCTTCGAGGCTCGCCCCAAAGTGGCTGCCTAAGACGCCATCTCATTTGGTGAGTCTGCGGTAGCAGATGAGTGTGCAGGCGATGCTGGTGAAGGCGAGGAAGTGCTCGGCTTTGCGCTCGTAGCGTCGGTGGAGGCGGCGACAGCCGGCGAGCCAGGCCATGGTGCGCTCGATGGTCCAGCGGTGGCGGCCCAGCCGCTGCGAAGTCTCGATACCCTTGCGGGCGATGCGGTGCGTGATGCCGCGCCCGCGTAACCATCGCCGCAGGTGGGAGTAGTCGTAGCCCTTGTCGGCGTGGAGCTTTCCCGGCCTGCGTCGTCGGCGTCCTCGGCGGGAGCGGATCGGCGGTATGCCCTTCACCAGAGGGATCAGGGCCTGGCTGTCGTGCAGGTTCGCCCCCGAGATTCCGACGGACAGAGGCAGACCGGTTCGCTCGGTGATCAAGTGGATCTTCGACCCGTACTTGCCCCGGTCGACAGGATTCGGACCTGTCAGGTCCCCCTTTTCAGAGCCCGCATGTTCACCGAGTCGATCGCGCAGCGGGACCAGTCCAACTCGCCGCGGGAGCCGAGCTCATCAAGGACCAGGCGGTGGAGCCTGGCCCACACCCTGGCCTTGTCCACTCGGCAAAACGCCGATGAGCCGTCGCCCCCGACGGTCCGAACGACGCCGTAGGCAATTGCTGCCACGTGCAGCCCGACGTGGCCACGAACACGATCGCCGCCAGCACCTCCCGGTCACCATGCCGGCGTCGGCCACCACCCTGAGGCCGCGAGGGAGCCTCCGGCACCACCCGCTGGAACAACTCCCACAACTCGTCCGGCACCAGCCGCTCAACAATCCCCACCACAACCGACAGCCTACCGAACCAGCCAAATGAGATGACCTGTAAAGCCGTGGAGCCGACCGCCCCAGCCACAGAGGGTTTCTCCCACTCCATGCCCGCAGCCGCCGAGCGCGGCCAGCCGGGGCGGAGATAGGAGGCAGGCCGCGCCGCAGAGGCGGCGCGCGCCCGCGCCGTGCGCGGGCCTTGATCACGTAGAGAAAGTACGAGCTCACGACAGCCCGACCCGCTCAGCCCCAAGAGCCGAAACGATGCCATGGGACGCTTGTCCGTGACCAAGGGCACGAGAAGGGAGACCATGTGTCGCAGGAGGCTAGCCCTCGGGGAACCTTCCTGAGGATCGCCGATGTCGTGAAGGCAGAGATCGACGCCAAGCCGGAAATGGCCGAGCTGCCGTCGGCGGCGGAGCTCATGCGCGACCACGGGGTCTCACGCGGGGTCGCGCTGCGCGCCTTTGGTGTCCTGGAGAGTGAGGGGCGTGCCGAGCGGGTGCCTGGGGGGCGGTGGCGCGTCGTCCGGGCAGGGCAGGAGCGTGACCGCCGGCCGCTGACGGAGCAGATCGCAGAAGTGATCCGCGCCGACGATCTCAAAGTGGGGGCAAAGTTCCCCAGCACAAGTGCTCTTGCCGAGCGCTTCGGTGTCTCACGGCCGACTGTGGCAAAAGCACTCGACAAGCTGGAGGCAGCCGGTCTGCTGTCAACGAGCCAGCAAGGAAAACAGCGAACCGTACTGGCCCTGCCGGGCCGAGAGGAGCGTTCGTAGCGTGAGCAGCACGGGACTGACCGACTGGGCCTACCCGCTCGCGGAGTCGTTGCTCGCCGAGCCACTACCACGGCGGTGGGCGCACTCACTCGGGGTCGCCGAGCGTGCTCGAATCATCGCGCCGATCCTGGGCGACGATGCCGAGCTGCTGGAGGCCGCGGCGGTGCTTCACGACATCGGTTACTCACCCGACCTCGCCAAGACCGGCTTCCATCCCCTCGACGGCGCCCGGTACCTGCGGGACGTAGCCAATGCCGACGTTCGCGTGATCCGTCTCGTGGCCCACCACTCCTGCGCATGGATGGAGGCTGAGGCCCGCGGATTGCGCGAGGAGCTGGAATCCGAGTTCCCCCGCGAGCGCGCGGAGCTCTCCGACGCGCTCTGCTTCTGCGACATGAATACGACGCCAGACGGCGCCCCGACGAATCCTGTCGACCGCATCAACGAAATCGCGGGGCGGTACGGGCCGAACAGCCTGATCGGCATGTTCATCCGGCGCGCCGAACCGGAGATCCTGGCCTGCACCGCCCGCGTGCTCGAACGGGTCGCCGCAGTGAAGCGTCAGCCGATGTAGGGAGCCGTCCGCGTCCGGTCCATGGCGTGCTCGATGCGGAGCCGCATCGTTGGGTGAATGTCGAGTCCTGCCAGGTCCGCTGGGGCAACCCAGCGGACTTGCGTCGTCTCGCTACTCGTACGCACATCCCCGCCGACGGGCCGGGCGCGGAAACAGATGCTGAACTGCTGGCGCGCCTCCCCATCGTCGTAGAGCATCACGTGACCCGGGTCGGTGTAGATCCCTGACATGTCGACGACTTCGGCCTCGATGCCAGTCTCTTCCCACACCTCGCGCACGACCGTGTCGCTGATCGACTCTCCGACGTCGTGGCCGCCGCCAGGGAGCGCCCAACGGCCGTTGTCGGACCGCTGAATGACCAGCACCTCCCCTGCGGCGTTCTGCACGAACGCCACGACGGACGGCACCACCGAGTTGGCCGGCGGAGCGTCGGGGTCGTGAAGGTAGTCGATGCGTCCCATGGTCAAGCTCCCGTGAGGTCGTGATCCGTGACCTGGCGCGCGCCTCCCCAGGTCTGTTCGATGCTATTCGCGTACGTGTCGAAGAGGCCGCCGCCCGGCAAGCGTCGCAGGTGCAGGACGGGCGCCATGTACGCGCCGATGCCGTAGACGTGGGTGTTCACGAGCATCTCGTCGTCGGCTCGGAACAGTGAGTTGTAGAGCGTCGCGTCGTGGAGCCGGAAGCCGATGTCCGGGTGGCTCTTGAACAACGGGCGGTAGTTCATCAGTGCGTTTCGAATCTTGCCGTCCATGATCTGGTGCCCCTCGTCTATGCCGCGCTGCCGCACTGCGGCACAGTCGGGGTCCCCGAGCAGGATGCGTACCTGGGCGTTCCCCTGCACCTTGGTCTTGAGCAGGTCGTGAAAGAGCGGGTCCTCCGAGAGCCACAGGCCGGAGTAGACGAGCACGTCGATGTGCGACTGGGCCCGCCCGTAGATCTCCCGCCACAGGCCGGTGGGCACCATGTGCCGATGCGGGTAGACCGTCACGATCTCCGCTTTGCTCAGGTCGGTCGCACCGTCCACCGTGCGGGAGTCCTCCCACAAGGTCGTCACCTCGACTTTGAGCACGGATGCGGTCGCGTACTGGTGCCGCCGGTACGGGACCTTCCCCTGCGTGATCCAGCGCTCAACCGTCTTCGGGTTGACCTCGATCGCTTCGGCCAGGTCCTGCACGGTCATGCCCTGGGCCAAGAGGGCGGACCGTAAGCGCTCGTTGGACATCTCAACCCCCCGGCGGGACGTCTAGGGACTTCCTGACCGTAGCGAGATGACCCTCAGGTGTCCAAGGGCGGGGTGAACAACGCCCCTAACCTGCACCGATTCTGATGGTGCGCCAAGAAGTCCCGGCGCTGAGATCGGAGAGTTCGCCGTCAAGCTTGACGGAGCTCGAAGCAGTACCTGTAATAGAGGTACTGCTTCGGCTTGCAGGTCGATTGCGGTTCTCAACCGCACCCGAGGGGCCTTCTTTGGGCTGCTCGGAGCGTGCTCAACAACTCGACAGCGTGATCCACCGCAGCATCACGGTCGTGAAGACGCCGGCCGAGGCGAGTGGAGACCAGCCGACCGAGACCGGGCCCGCGTCACAACCGGGCCCCACACCCCGCGCAGGGGGACACGCCATCGGCTCTAAAGAACCGCGTGGCCGACATTGACGCCGCAAAACGCCCCGGGAACCAGACCTCCCCGGCGCCAGCGCCACCACGCGAATCGGAGGTCTGACGCACCACCCCCCTGATCCGCCGTCTGCCGACGGCGGCCGGTTGCCTCCCTCGCCCGTCCGGTGCTCGCGCCGTACGGGCGGGGCGTGGGGAGCTGGAATCCCCTGGCTCTACATGGATGCGCCGCCCGGAGTTGCAGCTCTGGGCGGCGCCTACAGGCACCTGTGTGGAGGTCCCTGTGTTCACCAGTCTGACAGAGGCGGAGCGGGCCGAGCTGGCCCGGAAGGCCGCTGAGGCGAACAAGCGCAGTGCGGACAACGCCCGTGTGCAGGGCCGCCGGTGAGCGGCGAGCACGAGCGGGACGAGCGGCCACCGCTTCCGGTGCGGCCCCCGCGTCCGCATCCGGATGCGGCGGCCGGCGGCCGCTGAGCTGATGCGAAGTACCTGATTCCCGACAACGGCGTGCGCCCCCGGAGCGGCAACTCCGGGGGCGCTGTCGAGCCGTCCACCTGCTAGGGAGAACACGACTCATGAAGCACATCGTTGCTGTTCAGGCGGTTGTTACCGCCGACATCGACCGCGAGCCGACGGCCGCGGAGCTGGAGGCGATCGAGCGGGAGATGCCGCTCATCGTGGCGGAGGTCGACCTGCTCGACGTCCAGATCGGTCTGCTCGACCGTCCGGCCACGGTGCTGGACGAGCGGCGGATCCGCCGGGCTCGCAACCGGGTCCTCGCGGCCCGCCGGGACCTGACGAACCGCGCCGCGACGGCGCTGAGGGGTGGTGCCGCATGAGCTCGTCCACCCTGGCAGCGCTGAACGCTCCGCTGGTCGTCCTGCGGATGTTCAGCGCGGAGTACGCGCATCTCCCGGCCCCGGGAGTGTCGGTGTCCACGGTCTACCCGGACCGGCTGGAGCTGTCCTTCCACGACGACTTCGCCGGGTTCGAGGCATGGCGGGACGCTTTGGGGATCGCGCCCGAGTCCGTGAGCTACCACGAGCACGGCGTTCACACGCGCGTCCTGAAGACGGAGACCGACTACGCCGGCGCCCGACTGGTGCTGGTCGGCTACACCAAGATCCCCGCCACCCCGGTGATGCGTTCACGGGCGGAGGTCGGCCCGTGAACAGTGTTCAGATCCGTTCAGCCGAGCGCGCTCTGTCGGTCGGGACGTGGATGATCGTGGCCGGGGCGATGCTCTACTCGATCCTCACCGTCACCCCGCTCGCGGCCCGGCACACCCCCGACGAGTGGGACTGGACCGCGCCGATCCTGCCCCTGGTGGTGGACGCCGCGGTCGTCATCGTGGTCCGCCTCGATGCCGTCCTGGCCAGCCTGGGCGGGCACGGCGGCCGGTGGCCGGTCGTGCTGCGGTGGCTGACCGGCTGCATGACCCTCGCCCTGAACGTGGCCGACTCCGCGCTGAAGAAAGACCTGGTCGGCGTGGCCGTGCACGCGGTCGCGCCGCTGCTGCTGATCGTCACAGCAGAGACCGGGCTCGCCTACCGGCGCGCCATCACCGCCGCAGTGACGCGGCTGGAGGCCGAGCAGCGCGCCGAGCGGGAAGCCCGCGAGCAGAAGGCGGCCGAGCGGCGGGAGGCGGCCGAGAAGCGGGCCCGCGAGGAGCGCGAGCACGCCACGCTGCTGGCGCGTGAACAGCGCGAGCACGAAGCAGCGCTCGCCCGTGAACACGCTGAACGCGAGGAGCGGGCACGCCGTGAGGAACGCGCGGAACGGGAGGCTCGGGAGCGAGCCGAGCGAGAGGCTCGTGAACGCCGTGAACGCGAGCGTGAACAGCTTGAGCGCGATCGTGAACGCCGTGAACGGGAGGCCGCTCAGCGCCGCGAGAACGAGCGTCGTGAGCGCAAGGAAGCCGCCCGTCGTGAACAGCGTGAGCGTGAGGAGCGGGCCGAGCGTGAACGCGCCGCACTGCTCGCCGCCGGGCCCGCGAACGAGAAGCTTCCCGAGGGCCGCGCCCGGCAGATCGTCCACGCCGCCTACGCCACCGGCCTGCCGGTGCGCACAGCCGCGGAGCTGTGCGGCTGGTCCATCGGCTGGGTCTCCACCCGCTACCAGGAACTGCGCGACACCGCCCCGACCGGCCCGCATGCTCTGGAAGGAGCCGTCTCGTGAAGCTCTCCCCGAACACCGCCCCGGTCGAGCCGGGTGACCTGCTGATCCGCCTGCACAACCAGTTCGGCGCCGCTGTCGACGTCACCGGCAGCCAGCATGGCCAGGCATCGCGCTGGGACTGTCACGGCTGCGGCGAGCAGTCCGAGTTCCCTCTGCTGGACAGCCTGTTCATGACCCGCGCCAAGGCCAACAAGCACGCCGCAGCCTGCCGGGCTGCCTACCACCGGCTCACGTGATGGCCGCGCTGCCGGTCTACCAGTGGCGGCTCGCCCCGGACGGCTACGCCACCTACCGCCAGCTGCGCGCACTGGGCTTGCGGCCCGGCGGGCAGGGTGTCGCGGCCGAGTTGCAGCGCCCGCGCCGGCGTCGCGGCCCGCTGGTCGCCTACCTGTACCGGATCGACCAGGCCAAGCCCGTCCGACCCATGACGCCAGCGAAACGGGCCGCTTTGGCGAAGGCGAACGCCGCACAGCGCGTCTGCCTCAACTGCCGCCGGGATGTGGGCTATCGCATCCCACGCTCGCACGGCATGTGCGGCACCTGCATCCACCACGAGGAACAGCGCGCTACCTGACCACATGCGCAAGGCCCGGACGTCTGCTTGGAGGCGCGTCCGGGCCTTGCTGATCTCCCGTGAAGGAGTGCACTCAGCATGACGGACACCACCATCACTCCGGTAGCGGCCCCCGAGGCCGCCCCGGAGCCCACACCACCACTCGTGACGCCGGACCAGACGAAAACCCCGGCCGCCGAGGTGGACCACACGCCCGGCGGCTGGCCGGTCGTCCCGCTCGCGGTGACCGGCACAAACGCCACCACGTCCCTGCTGGCCGCTGCCGCGCTGGTGGGTGGACCGGCCGCGCTCGCCGTGGCCGCCACCGGCGCGGTCGTGCTGGGCACGGCGGCCGCGACCCGCAACCGCCGTGACAAGTGTGGCCAGGCGAAGGCCCGGAGCGCTGCTCGGACCGGCGTGAAGGCCGGGGCCACTGCGCCCGGCCGCGGCTCCCGCCCCAGCGGGGGGCGGGTGCCGGGGCAGTCCCGTCACGGGAGCGCCGGCACCACTAAGGCCACTGGTCGCGGCCGGGGCAAGTCGCCCCGCAGCACGACCGGTTCCGCCGCCGCATCCGCCGGGCGGACGCGGGGACTGAACCGTACCGGCCGTAAGGGATCCGCCGGGTCGCCTTCCGCCTCGTCGGGCAAGGCACGCGGCACGGTGGGCCAGATCAAGGCATTGCGGGAAGCTGCGCGGCAGTCCTCGCCGTCGCGGGCCGCCCGCCGCAACGAGACGACCGGCGCCCGCCGTTCGGTGGCGGACGCGCGGCGGCAGGCCAAGGCCGACCGGCGGTCCGGGAGTCTGGCTGGTAAGGGGCCGGTCGGCCGTGCCGTGGGCAAGGCCGCCGGCCGTGTCGGGAAGGCACGCGGGGCGGCGATAGAGCGGGCCCGGAAGGCGCGGGATGCGCGGGCGGCCGGGCAGGTCGCCGCCGAACGCGACCAGGCGCGCAAGGCACCGGCCCGCAAGAAGGCGCGCAAGGCCCTGTGGCGGTCGGCGGCCCGGTTCCAGCGCCGCCGCCTTCTGGCCGCGCTGCTCGCCGGTGCGCTCGGGGTGGTCGGTCTGATCACGTCCCCGATCGGCCGCAAGCTCGGGCTTCCGTGGCTCATCCACCCCGGCCGCCGCCTGTACGCGCGGCTGATGCGCACCGCCGACGAGCAGCGCACGGCCCGCGACGAGGCCATTCGTGCCGCCCTGCAGGACGACGAGGCCGCCGCCGACGCCGAGGCGAACAGCGACGGCACCGAGCAGATCGGGGACCAGGTCGAGCGCCCGGCCGGTGTCGTCCCCGCAGCACCCAGCACGACGACGAGTGAGGGAGAGATCGTGTCCGGTTTCCGCTTCGAGGACTACGCGGCGGAGATGGAATCCGCTGCTCAGCAGTACGACCCCGAGAACGCCATGGAGATCCTCGCCATGGTCGAAGGGCTCCCCGCGGCGCTGACCAGCGTGGCGAACGTGATGCGGGTCCTCGCCGAGCGCGCGGACTCCGAGTTCCCGCTGGAGAAGGAGGTCGCGGACGGCTTCAACGACATCTTCGGCGCCGTCATGTCCGCGGTCGCGGTCGCGGAGGACATGGGCCCGCTGTTCCGCCAGGCCCACGAGCAGGACATCGCCCGCCACGAGGACCCGCGCAACGGGCCCGAGGCCGAGAAGGGATGGAACGTCTGACATGAGCGCCAACACACAGGCCAGCACGGGGCCGGTGTGGGACTGGGCGGCCGGTCACGGACCCGTGACCGGCGCTCTGTCCGCCACCACCGGATGCCTCGCCGTCGCCACCACCGGAGCCGCCACCGGCATGCCCCCGGGGTGGGCGCTCGCAGTCGGCGCGACCGGGGCGATCGGCCACACCGTCACCAGCCTGCGCGACCGCCTGTCCGCCCGCACCATCGGCATGCGCGCCGCCTCCTGGCTCGTCGGTGCCGGGTGGACCACGTGGGCCATGACCACCGGCCCGCTCTCGTGGGCCGCGCTCGGGTCGCTCGCCACGTTCGGGGTCGGGCTGGGGGCCGCCGCCCGCGCCACCCTGCTGCGTGAAGAGGCGATCGCCGTCCATGAGCGGCAGGTCGCCCGGGAGCTGTCCGCGGAGCGGCGGGCGATCGCCGCGGAATGGGTGGACCGGATCCAGCGCGTGTGTGGCATCACCGTGCGCGTGCTCGCGGTCGAGCAGTGGCCCGCCGGCACCGGGTTCACCATCGACGCCGAGCTCCCGCCCGGCGGCACCACCTACGACAAGATCGCGCAGCACTCCGCGCAGCTCTCCGCCGACGCGCGGCTGCCGCACGGCTGCACCGCAACCGCGTCGCAGGGCATCGACCAGGGCCGCGTCCTGGTGGATGTGACCACGGTCAACGTGCTCGCCGCCGAGGTCACCTACCCCACCGATTACGGTCCCCTGTCCCTGCACACCGGGATTCCGTGGGGGCTGCGGACGAACGCGGACGAGATCCGTGCCTACCTGCGCGAACAGTGCGCCCTCGTCGTCGGGCCGACAGGGTCGGGCAAGACGAACATGGTCCACACGATCCTCGCCGGATTCGCCCGCGCCACCGACATCCTCACCTGGGTCATCGACCTCAACGCCGGATCCGCCGGCCTGCCCTGGGTCCGCCCCGCCCTCGACGCGACGTCGGGCGACGGGATGCGGCCGGGTGTGGACTGGCTCGCCGCCTCCCACGAGGAAGCGGCGCTGATGCTGGACACAGCGGTCAAGGTGGCCAAGCACCGGAAGATGGCCTACCAGGACCTCATGTCCAAGGCGAACACCGATCTCCTGCCGATCAGCGACCGGATCCCCCAGATCATGATCGTGATCGACGAAGGCGCGGAAATCCTCGCCAGCAGCGACAAGCAGTCCCGCAAGCTCGCGGAGAAGATCCTCGAAGTGATCCGGATCGCCCGCGCCATGGGCATCCGCACCGTCCTGACCGCCCTCGGAGCCACCGGAGCCGTACTCGGCAACCTGATGATCCGCCGCGAGGCCAAGGTGCGCGTCGCTCTGACCGGCGGGGAGACCGAGGGCATGGACCTGGGCAAGCAGTTCCCCGGCTCCCGCGGCCTGCGCGTCGACCAGGCCCCATACAAGGGCGCCGGGTTCATGGGCACCCCCGAGTCCCCGGCCGCACTGTTCAAGTCGTGGCGGATCCTGCCCAACCAGATCCGCGACATCGTCGCCGCCACCTCCGACCGGCACCCGCAGCTCGATGCCACGTCCGCGAAGGCGGCCGGACCGGACTACGCGCGGCGCTGGGACAGTGCCCGCACCGCCTGGATGCGCGACGACGCTACCCAGGACCGGAGCACCGAGACCGGCACAGGGGCGCACGGACTGAACCTGTCCGCGCTGCGCGAGCAGCGGCCGACCGGTCCCCTGGACGAGGACGCGCTCGCGCGGAAGTTCCGCGAGCAGATCGACGCCCAGTTCGCCACCGCGCCCGAACGGGACGGCTCAGGAGCAGAGCAGCCGCCCGCGGCTGGCGGGCTGAACCTGTCCGCCCTGCGGGCCGAGGACAACGCAGCCAAGGAAGCGGCGCTCGCGCTGCTGCTCGCCGCCGGACCAGACGGCACCGGGGCATCCGCGATCGCCCGCGCCCTCGCGGACGAACACGGCACCACCCGGCAAACGGTCGTCGGCTGGCTCAAGACCTGGACCGACGACGGCACCGCCGTGCGGGTCGGCACCGGCACCAAAGCCCGCTACGTCCACCACCGCCACGCCCAAGAAAACCCTGCCGAAGAGTGAGCGGAGAAGGGGGGTGGTGCCACGGATCCCAATTCCAGTCCCGGGCTGGATGCCGGGGACCTTCCTACCCACCCCCCATGGCCGCGAGTCCCTCACGATCTCCGTCCGGCCGACCACCCCGCACAGTATCCGGAGCCACCGACAAGGCCCCGCGGCGTGTGGCCGCCTGCCACTTGTCGCACCGCCCGCGAGAAGGGGCCTGGGCAGCTCTGTGAGGGCCGAAAACAGCTTGTGACCTGCAAGGCGACAAGCGACAAGACAAGACAAGCGACAAGCCGCACGACAAGGCAGACGACAAGCGACACGACAAGCCGACACCGGGCAGCACCCCACCCACGGGGTGCTGCCCGCCGTCGTTGAAGGGACCCCGTTGTGCACTCCGAGACTCCGTACGAGATCACCACCCTGCCGCTCCAGCCCACCAACCGGCACGGCGAGATGCTGCCGCACGAGATCCCGCCCGGCGTCCAACTCGTCACCCTGCCCGGCGGCATGCGCACCCTCGCCTACACCCAGCCGCCCACCGTCCCGGCCCCTCAGCCGATGGCGATCGCGCAGCCGATCCCGACCTGGGCCAAGACCACCGCACTCCTCACCCCGACGATCGGCGGCGGCATCGCCGCCGCCGGCATCGGCCTCTCCTACGCCGCACCGGGACTGATCGCCATGAGCCAAGCCCTGTGGGCCGCCGTCGCCCTCATCGCCGCCGGAGCCCTCGCCCCCCTGCTGCTCCGCGCCACCCGCACCGGCAAGGCAGCGGCCGCGACGTACATCACGCAGAACATCACCGCCACCGGCCTGCTCGGCAAGGCCACCGGCACCATCAACCACCGCTGAGGAGAACCGCCCGTGCTCACGGACGACGAAGAGTTCATCGACTGCGAGCTGTGCGCACCCACCGACGACAGCGAGCCCTACCCCTACCCGCACTGCTGCCAGTGCGGCGACACCGGGTACGGCGACGTGCCCGAGTGCACCTGCGACTGACAACGCCGAGGGCGGCCCGCGTCTCGCCAAAGCCTCGGGCCGCCCTCGCCTGCCAGCAATCACCAAGAGAACTGGAGACGTCCAGCATGACCCAACCGACCACGAACGACCACCTCCGAACCGCCCTGCACTTGGCCGGGGCCGCCGTTCCGGTGTTGCCGCTGCGGGCCGGGAAGGTCCCGTTCGGGAACTGCCCCGACTGCACGGGCGGCGCGTGCGGCGGGCGGCCGAACATGAAGACGACCGGGGACTGCCGCTGCCCGCGGGTCTGCCACGGCTGGGCCGCCGCTACCACCGACCCCGCCGTCATCACCTCTGCGGCGTGGGCGCCGATGTGGCGCACGGCCGCCGCGGTCGCCTACCACCCCGCCGGCGCCGGGCTCACCGTCGTGGACCTGGACGACACCGACGCCGTCGCCTGGGCCCGCCACGCTCTGCCGTCGACCCGGACCGTGGCGACCACGCGTGGCGAGCACTGGGTCTACCGAGGCACGATGCGGTCCGTGAACGCCGTCCGCCCGGGCGTCGACATCAAGTCCACGATGGCCTACGCCCGGTGGCTCGGCCCCGGCATCGGCACCGTGACCGCCCTCCCCGACGCCGTCCGCGCCCTGGCCGCGAAGAAGCCCGCCCCGACCCGGCCCGCACAGACCGCCGTCACAGTGCCCGCACTCGCCGGGGGCGGGGAGTGCCGTCACCGGACGCCCGTCTACCTGGAGCGTGGCATCGCCATGGCGGAGCAGCGCATCACCGAGGCCCGCACCGCAATCCACACCACCGTGTACCGCACGTTCCTCGCGGTGCTGTCCGTTCACGGCCGGTGCGGCTGCCTGACCGACTCCCACGTCGGGCGGCTGTTCACCGCTGCGCAGGCCAAGGGCGAGAGCCTGCGGCACTGCACCGACGCGTGGGCCAACGCCCGCACCGCCCTGGGGATGTGAGGCATGTCTGAGGACGACAAGACCCCGGCCCGCGAGATCATCACCGACTACGCGCAGGCGCACTTCAGGTACTTCCGCACCCCCGACGGAACCGTGTACGCGCAGAAGAACGGCCACCCCGTGGCCCGGCCGATCCGGTCCCAGGGCACGACGGGCAGCCACCGGCAGGAACTCATGGTCGGCCTGTTCAAGGACGGCATCGGCGTGTTCAACGGCACCGCCCTCAAGGAGGCATTGGACTTGATCGAGGCACTGGCGATGACCGAGGACACCCAGCCCGTGCACATCCGCGTCGCGCCCGGTTTCGACGGCGCCACGTGGCTCGACCTTGGGCGCACCGACGGGAAGTCGGTCCGCATCCACCCCACCGGGTGGGACATCGCCGTCCCGGACCCGCGTGAGGTGTGCTGGCGGCGTACCCAGCTCACCGGGGAACTGCCCCTGCCCGTCAAGGACACCGACGGCAAAGGCATCGACCTGCTAATGCGGCTGTGCAACTTCGCCAATGCCGAGACCGAGTGCCTGGCCATCGCCTGGCTTATCGGCTGCCTCGGGCCCTCCGTCCCTGTCCCCGCCCCGTTCCTCACCGGCCCTCAGGGCGCGGGCAAGTCCACCGGCGGCAGGATGCTCGTGCGGATCATCGAGGGCATGAGCGGCGACCTGCGCCGGGCGCCGAAGGACGAGGAGAACCTGATTGCGGCGGTGGCGGCCGGATGGGTCACGGCGCTGGACAACCTCTCCCACATGACGCCGGACCTGTCCGACGCCATGTGCTGCATCGTCACCGGAGCTGAGAACGTCAAGCGCGCCCTCTTCACCGACGGGGACGTGTTCCGCGCTCGTTACCGCCGCCCGCTGCTGCTGACTGGTATCGATGTGGGAGTTGTCCGGCCCGACCTCGCCGAACGCCTTCTCGCCCTCCGCCTGGAGCGGCCCCGCGTCCGGCGCACCGAGGCGGAGCTGTGGGCGGAGTACGCGGAGGTGCTGCCCGTCGTTCTCGGGTCCCTCCTGGACCTGACGGTGAAGGTGCGGGCCGCCGAGGCGGAGACCCCCACCGACCTGCGGATGGCCGACTTCGCGCACCTGTGCGCGCAGCTCGACGCGGCGACCGGCCTCGGCGTCCTCAACGCCTACCGCGCCAGCCTGGACGACCTCAACGACGACGTCATCGAAGGCGACCTCCTCGCGCAGACCGTGCTGAAGCACGCCGCCGGCATGGCTCCGGGCACGGAAGTCCGGATGACCTCCTCCGATTGGCTGCACGCCCTCACCGGCCTCTACAGCAGCGACGAGTGCCGTCCCCTGCCCAAGGGCTGGCCCACCACCGGCAAAGTCCTCTCAGACCGCCTCAAGCGCCTCCAACCCACACTCGCCGCCCGTGGCGTCCTCATCGACTGGGGTCGCACCAGCTCCGCCCGCTACATCGAAATGACCCGCCCTCCCACGCCTGTCCAGCACCAGCAAGAAGCGATGCCCTGACCTGCGGCACCGCGACCGCCGCGCAAAAGCAAGAGGAGCACCGGGGCCGCGCGGACGTGCTCCTCTTGCTGTTCGGCGGCAACGCCGCCGCCCGATAGTCGCGCCGCGAAGCGGCTCCTTCTTCACGCCTTGAGGCGAGCCTCACCACAACAGACACACCCCTGCTTTTTTCCGAAGAGGAGAGACGCTGCGTCACCGACGTCACCCCGGGGCGCAAGACTGCCCGGGACCTGCCACAACAGCGGTGACGCAGACGACAACGGCTGCGTCATTCCGCGTCATCCGCGTCACCCGATGACAGAGACCACCGTCAGCGGTGACACACTTCAGGACCCGTCGCGTCACCCAAAACAGCAGGTCAGACGCACGGTTGACGCAGATGACGCGATGACACAGAAATCGGCACCTCGGACAGGCAGGGACCTCTGCGAAGCCCTCGGACCCGGCCCCGCTACGCCTACGGCCCGAATGTCACTCCAACTCTCGGAGGGTCACTCAATGCAGCCCATGTCCGACCCTCGCGCCACGCTCCGAGCCGGTCTGCCCGATCGCTACCTCACCCCCGAAGACATCGCCGCGATGTTCTCCGTCCCCATCGAGACCGTCTATCAGTGGCGCAAGAAGCGGACCGGTCCGCCCGGTTTCCGCGTCGGCAAGCACCTTCGTTACGACCCTGCGTCAGTCCGCACCTGGGTCAACGAGCAGATGGCCGCTGACCTGGCCGCCTAACAACCCGTCACACATCCGCGAGGGAGGGCCGCGAAAGCGGCCCTCCCTCGCGCGTCCTCAGAAGGGACCGACGCCTCCATGGCAGGCCACATCCAAGACCGCTGGTACAAGACCGAGACCGGTTCCGACGGCAAGCCGCGGCGCGTCAAGAGCGACCGCCACGGGACAGGCATGCGCTACCGAGCCCGCTACATCGGTCCCGACGGGACCGAGAAAAGCAAGTCGTTCCCCGACCGGCAGAAGCGTCTCGCAGAGCAGTGGCTCGCCCACATCGAGGCGGACATGTCACGCGGCCACTACGTCGACCCGACCGCCGGCCGGGTCACGTTCCGGCAGTACGCCGAGAAGTGGTTGGAGTCGCAGACCACCGACATCACCACTCGCACCTCCGTCGTGGTGCAGCTCCGCAGTCACGCGATTCCCTACCTCGGCTCACGTCCGCTCGGCTCTTTTCAACCGGGCCACATTCGCGACTGGCTCAGCGAACTTCAGCGGGCAATTACCGCATCGTCGTACCGCCGCGTGATCTACAACAGCGTCTCGAGCGTCTTCAATGCAGCGGTGGACGACGGGCATCTTCCAAAGAATCCCTGCCATGCGCGGTCCGTTCGGCCACCGGAACTGGGAGCTGGCCGGGTCGTTCCGTGGACCGCGGATCGGACCTTCGCCGTACGAGCGGCACTCCCCCGGCAGTACCAGGCCACAGTCGACCTTGGAGGGGGCTGCGGCCTGCGGCAGGGCGAAATCTTCGGTCTGCCGGACGACGAGATCGGATTCGACACGGGATGGCTGCACGTCGCATACCAGGTGAAGGTCGCGAACGGTCACCTCGTCTTCGGCCCCCCGAAGCGCAACAAGGTGCGCGATGTCCCCTTGCCGGATCGCGTGGCGCACGCTCTCAAGCAGCACAGAGAGGAATTCCCGCCTGTCGCCGTCACGCTGCCCTGGCTGCGGCCCGACGGCCCCCTGGTCACCAAGCGGCTGCTCTTCACGCGTATCGACTGCGGCGGAGCAGTCCGCCGTACTGACTTCAATACGAGGGTGTGGAAGCCCGCCCTTGTGGCGGCCGGCGTCATCCCCGAGCCGAAGACGGGCGAGCGGCACCAGGCCGCGCGCGAGCACGGCATGCACGCGCTCCGGCACTTCTACGCCTCGGTCCTGCTGGATGCCGGCGAGAACATCAAGGCACTGAGTCAGTACCTCGGACACAGCGATCCGGGGTTCACGCTCCGCGTATACACGCACCTGATGCCAAGCAGCGACGGGCGCACGCGAAGGGCCGTGGACAGCATGTACGAGGGCATCGTTTCGACACCGGACGGCCCAGAGACGGCCCAGGACGAGTAAGACGCCTCCGGGCCCACGGTCGGTGACCGTGGGCCCGGAGTGCCGTGCAGGACGAAGGCCGCCGCTGACCTGCGCCTACAGCACCGGCAGCGACTTGCGTAGCTCGAAGGCGGTGACCTCGGAGCGGTACTCCTCCCACTCCTGCTTCTTGTTGCGCAGGAAGAAGTCGAAGACGTGCTCGCCCAGCGTCTCGGCCACGAGCTCGCTGCGCTCCATCAGGTCGATCGCCTCGCCCAGGTTCTGCGGGAGCGGGGCGATGCCCATCGCGCGGCGCTCCGCGTCCGACAGCGCCCACACGTCGTCGTCCGCGCCCGCGGGGAGCTCGTAGCCCTCCTCGATGCCCTTGAGGCCCGCCGCGAGCAGGACCGCGTACGCCAGGTACGGGTTGCAGCCGGAGTCCAGCGAGCGCACCTCGATACGGGCCGAGCCGGTCTTGCCCGGCTTGTACATCGGGACGCGGATCAGAGCGGAGCGGTTGTTGTGGCCCCAGCAGATGTACGAGGGGGCCTCGCCGCCGGCGCCGGCGCTGCGGGCCGAGCCGCCCCAGATGCGCTTGTAGGAGTTGACCCACTGGTTGGTCACGGCCGAGATCTCGGCGGCGTGCCGCAGCAGGCCCGCGATGAACGAGCGGCCGACCTTGGAGAGCTGGTACTCGGCGCCCGACTCGTAGAAGGCGTTGCGGTCGCCCTCGAAGAGCGACAGGTGGGTGTGCATGCCGGAGCCGGGGTATTCCGAGAACGGCTTCGGCATGAACGTGGCCTGGACGCCCTGCTCCAGCGCGACCTGCTTCATGACCAGGCGGAACGTCATGATGTTGTCGGCCGTCGACAGCGCGTCCGCGTAGCGCAGGTCGATCTCCTGCTGGCCCGGCGCGCCCTCGTGGTGGCTGAACTCCACCGAGATGCCCATGGACTCCAGCATCGTGATGGCCTGGCGGCGGAAGTCCATGCCCACGTTCTGCGGGGTGTGGTCGAAGTAGCCGGAGCTGTCCGCGGGGGTGGGGCGGCTGCCGTCGACCGGCTTGTCCTTCAGCAGGAAGAACTCGATCTCCGGGTGGGTGTAGAAGGTGAAGCCCAGGTCGGAGGTCTTGGCGAGGATGCGCTTCAGCACGAAGCGCGGGTCCGCGAAGGACGGCGACCCGTCGGGCATCAGGATGTCGCAGAACATCCGGGCGGTGCCGGGGGCCTCCGCGCGCCACGGCAGGATCTGGAAGGTGCCGGGGTCCGGTTTGGCGATCATGTCCGACTCGTAGACGCGCGCGAAGCCCTCGATCGCGGAGCCGTCGAAGCCGATGCCCTCGTCGAAGGCCTGCTCCAGCTCGGCGGGGGCCACGGCGACGGACTTGAGGAAGCCGAGCACGTCGGTGAACCACAGGCGCACGAAGCGGATGTCGCGCTCCTCGAGCGTGCGGAGCACGAATTCCTGCTGCTTATCCATTTCCACCATTCCTTGCCGGTCCCGCCGCCTGTCTGCCGCCTGCCTACCCGCTCCGAGGATGCCACTCACGAGTTTCGGGCAGGTTGCGCAGGGCGGTTGTGCCCATTGTGGGCCAGGGCACATCCGGAGACGACCCTGAGGGGTGCCTCACCCCCTCCGGGGCCCCTGTGAAGGTCCTCACGGGCGCCCGAGGGTCCCGTCGCTTCCTGCGCCGGGGCCTTCGAGCGGTTCGCGCCGGTTGTCCGCCACCGGACCCGTGAGGTTTCCCTCCCCGTCCGGCCTGCACCGCCCGTGCGCCTACTACGATCTCGGGCCATGAGGGGTTCGCGGAGCGACCGCGTCTCGCGCAGTGCGCGTCCCACGGCTCTGCTGAGCTCCGTGGCGACGCTGCTCGGTGCGCTCTTCATCTGCCTGGGCCCGTCGGCGCCCGCGCCCCACCAGGGGGCGGCACACGAGGCCGCGGCCGTGCGGGCACCCGGTGCCACCGGTGGCGGCCCCGAGCCCTCGGCCGTGTTCGGCTGCCCGTACGACCGGGGCGACTGCGGTCTGCTGCCGGTGCTGAGTCCGGCGGTGCTCACCGCGCCCCCGCTCGACGCCCCCCTGGCCGCGGCCGCCGAGCTCCCGTACACGGCGGCGCCGGCCGACGGCGGCGGACCGCCGCGGACCGGTGCCCTGCCCCGGGCCCCCGACCTGCACGTCCTTCAAGTGCTGCGGGCATAGGTCCGCCCGCACACTTCCCGCGCACCGACAGACACCCCCCGCAGACCTCACGAAGGACGACCCCACGATGGCTTCCCGCAACACGACCAACGACCGCCGGGCCCGAATAGAGCAGATGCGCCGCGCCGAGCAGGCCCGCGAGCGCCGCAACCGCATCATCACGATCACTCTCAGCACCGTCGTCGTCGCCGCGCTCGTCGGCTTCGGCGCCTTCGTGCTCGACAAGAAGTCCGACGAGAAGGACCAGGAGGTGGCCGCGGCCAAGGCCCCGGTCACCGGCGAGCAGACCTGGGACGCCAAGAAGCTGGGCCGCAACCACGTCGAGACCCAGGTGACGTACGAGATGGCCCCGCCGGTCGGCGGCGACCACCACCAGGTGTGGATGAACTGCAACGGCGACGTCTACACCGAGCCCGTCGCGGACGTGAACGCCGTCCACTCGCTGGAGCACGGCGCCGTCTGGGTGACGTACACCGACAAGGCTGCGGAGGCCGATGTGAAGAAGCTCGGCGAGAAGGTCGAGAAGACCCCGTACTCGCTGATGAGCCCGTACAAGAACCAGAAGGGCGCGATCATGCTGAGCGCCTGGGGCAAGCAGGTCACGGTCGACTCGGCCGACGACCCGCGCGTGAACCAGTTCTTCACCAAGTACGTGCAGGGTCCGCAGACGCCCGAGCCCGGTGCGGCCTGCACGGGCGGGCTGAGCGGGAAGTGAGCGGCATGACGCGCACGCACTGGGCCGCGATCACCGCGGTCGTGCTCGCGCTGCTGTTCGCCGGGGCCGCCACGGTGGCCTCCGCGGGCGGGGACACGTCCGCCGCGCGTACGCCCACGGGGGATTCGGCGGACGCCGGCTTCGCCCGGGACATGTCGGTCCACCATCAGCAGGCGGTGGAGATGTCGTTCATCGTCCGGGACCGGACGGAGGACGAGGAGGTGCGCAGGCTCGCGTACGACATCGCCAACACGCAGGCCAACCAGCGCGGCATGATGCTGGGCTGGCTCGACCTGTGGGAACTGCCCAAGGTCGTCGCCGGCCGCGAGCCGATGGAATGGATGCACCAGGGCACGGACGCCGCCTCGTCCAAAGACGGCTCCGCCCACGGCGGACACGGCTCGGGCCACGCCGCCGGCGCGGCGGCGGACGGCCGGCTGATGCCGGGCATGGCGACGAAGGACGAGCTGGAGCGGCTGGGCGGGCTCAGCGGCCGGCAGGCGGAGGTCTTCTACCTCCAGCTGATGATCAACCACCACAACGGCGGTGTGGCCATGGCCCAGGGCTGCGTGGACCTGTGCACCGTCGGCACGGAGCGCGATCTGGCGCAGGGCATGGTGGACGCGCAGCGCTCGGAGGTCGAGCTGATGGTCGGCCTGCTGAAGAAGCGCGGCGCCGAGCCGCTCGCCTGACCGTACGGAAGACCGCGGGCCCGGCCCCGTCACCGCGTGGTGACGGGGCCGGGCCCGCGTGCTCCGGGGCCGGGCCCGCGTGCTTCCGGGTCGGGGGCCGCAGCGGTCGCGTACGCCGAAAGGCGCAACCACAATGGGATGGCTCGGGGTCTTTCGGCATCCAGGAGGCACGTTCGATGACCACGGCCAAAGACATCATGCACGCGGGGGCCCAGTGGATTCCCGCGCACGAGACCCTCGACCGCGCCGCACAGATGATGCGCGAGATGAACGTGGGCGCTCTGCCCATCGCGGACGCCGACGAACGCCTCTGCGGCATCCTCACCGACCGTGACATCGTCGTGGGCTGTGTCGCCATGGGGCACGACCCGTCGAAGGTGACGGCGGGCGAGATGGCCAAGGGCACGCCGCGCTGGATCGACGCGGGCGCCGACGTCGAGGAGGTGCTGCGCGAGATGCAGGGCCACCAGATCCGCCGCCTGCCGGTGATCGAGAACAAGCGGCTGGTGGGCATGATCAGCGAGGCCGATCTGGCACAGCACCTCAACGAGGACCAGATCGCGGGCTGGGCGGAGCGCGTGTACGCGGCGACCGGACCTCGTTCGTAGCGGCCTGTCGGTGAGGCGCGCTCGTGCCGCACCGACGCCCCGGGCCCGTGCGTGCGCTGCGCGCCGCGGGTCCCGGCGGCCGGACGACTGCGCGGGGTGCGGTCCGGCGGCCGGACGACCACCCGCACCCGCGGCCCCTCGCCGCGGGGTGCGGGTGGTTGTCGGTACGGGGCCTGCCGGCACGAGCCGCTCGCCCCGTCCCGAGACATCGCGTCAGAAAGACGATTACACTGAGCCGCGTGCCTCAACTACGCATCGCTCTGAACCAGATCGACTCGACCGTCGGCGACATCGCCGGCAACGCCGAGGCCATCGTCCACTGGACCCGGCACGCCGCCGAGCAGGGGGCGCACCTCGTCGCGTTCCCCGAGATGGTGCTCACCGGGTACCCCGTCGAGGACCTGGCCCTGCGCTCGTCCTTCGTCGAGGCGTCCCGCGCCGCGCTGCGGGCGCTCGCCTCGCGGCTCGCCGCCGAGGGGTTCGGGGACCTGCCGGTCGTCGTCGGCTACCTGGACCGCTCCGACACGGCCCAGCCCAGGTACGGCCAGCCCGCCGGCGCTCCGCGCAACGCCGGCGCCGTGCTGCACGGCGGCGAGGTGGTGCTGACCTTCGCCAAGCACCATCTGCCCAACTACGGCGTCTTCGACGAGTTCCGGTACTTCGTGCCGGGCGACACCATGCCGGTCGTCCGCGTCCACGGCGTCGACGTCGCGCTCGCGATCTGCGAGGACCTGTGGCAGGACGGCGGCCGCGTGCCGGCGGCCCGCAGTGCGAAGGCCGGCCTCCTGGTCTCGATCAACGCCTCGCCGTACGAGCGCGAGAAGGACGACACCCGCCTGGAGCTGGTGCGCAAGCGCGCCCAGGAGGCCGGCTGCACCATCGCGTACCTGGCGATGATCGGCGGGCAGGACGAGCTCGTCTTCGACGGCGACTCCATCGTCGTGGGCGCCGACGGCGAAGTGATCGCCCGTGCCCCGCAGTTCGCCGAGGGCTGCGTCGTACTGGACCTGGACCTGCCCGCGGCCGCCGCCGACGCGCCCACCGGTGTCGTGGACGACGGCCTGACCGTCGACCGCGTCGTGCTGTCCGAGGAGCCGCTGCCCGCGTACGAGGCCGAGCTCACCGGCGGGTACGCCGACCGGCTCGACGACGACGAGGAGGTGTACTCCGCGCTGGTCGTCGGCCTGCGCGCGTACGCCGCCAAGAACGGCTTCCGGTCCGTCCTCGTCGGTCTCTCCGGCGGCATCGACTCCGCCCTCGTCGCGGCCATCGCGTGCGACGCCCTCGGCGCGCAGAACGTGTACGGCGTCTCGATGCCGTCCAGGTACAGCTCCGACCACTCCAAGGGCGACGCCGCCGAGCTGGCGCGCCGGACCGGGCTGAACTTCCGGACCGTGCCGATCGAGCCGATGTTCGACGCATACATGGGCTCGCTGGGGCTCACCGGGCTGGCCGAGGAGAACCTCCAGTCGCGGCTGCGCGGGACGATGCTGATGGCCCTGTCCAACCAGGAGGGCCACATCGTGCTCGCGCCGGGCAACAAGTCCGAGCTGGCGGTGGGCTATTCGACGCTGTACGGCGACTCGGTCGGGGCGTACGGGCCGATCAAGGACGTCTACAAGACGTCCGTCTTCCGGCTCGCGCAGTGGCGCAACCGCGCCGCCGCGGAGCGCGGCCAGACCCCGCCGATCCCGGAGGCGTCGATCACCAAGCCGCCGAGCGCCGAACTGCGCCCGGGCCAGGTGGACACCGACTCGCTGCCCGACTACGACCTGCTGGACCGCCTCCTGGAGCTGTACGTCGACCGCGACCAGGGCAAGGACGCGATCGTCGCGGCCGGCTTCGACGAGGAGCTGGTGACGAAGACGCTGCGGCTGGTGGACACGGCGGAGTACAAGCGGCGCCAGTACCCGCCGGGCACCAAGATCTCGGCCAAGGGCTTCGGCAAGGACCGGCGGCTGCCGATCACGAACCGGTGGCGCGAGACGACGAGCTGACCGGCTCCGGTGTACGGGGGCTTCCTGCGGCGATCACGCGGGAGGCCCGCTTTCCGTCGCGGTCGAGCAGTCCGGCCGCGGCGGCGATCGCGAGACCCACGACGGCCAGGACGGCGCCGACGAAGGCCGGCGACGTCCAGCCCCAGCCGGCCGCGACGGCCGCGCCGCCGAGCCAGGCGCCGCCCGCGTTGGCAAGGTTGAACGCCGAGTGGTTGGAGGCCGAGGCGAGCGTCGGGGCGTCCTGCGCCTTGCGCATCACCAGCATCTGCAGCGGGGTGGTGGTCAGGAAGCCGACCGCGCCGAGGACAACGACGGCCGTGAGCGCGAGCCACGTGGTGTGCACGGTGAAGGGGAAGGCGACCAGGACGAGGGCGAGCGCGGCGAGGGAGCCGTACAGGGTCGGGCGCAGCGCCCGGTCGGTGAGCGGCCCCGCGACGAGCGCGCCCAGTGTCATGCCGATGCCGAACAGGGCGAGCACGAGTGTGACGGACGCCTCCGCGAGGCCCATGGCCTCGGTGGTCATCGAGGCCAGGTACGCGTACACGGCGAAGACGCCGGCGAACCCGAAGACGGCGGTCAGCAGGCCGAGGACGACCTGCCTGTCGCCGAGTGCGCGCAGCTCCCGGCCGACGCTCTGGTGGGCGTCGAGCGGCATGTGCGGGACGAGCCGGGCGAGGGCGGCCATCGCGAGGAGGCCGATGGCGGTGACGACGAGGAACGTGGCGCGCCAGCCGAGGTGCTGGCCCAGTGCGGTGGCGGCGGGGACGCCGACGACGTTGGCGACGGTCAGTCCGAGGAACATCGTGGCGACGGCGCGGGCCTGCCGGTTCTCACGGACCAGCCGGGCTGCGACGACGGCGCCGACGCCGAAGAACGCGCCGTGCGGCAGCCCGGCGAGGACGCGGCCCGCGAGGAGGGTACCGAAGCCGGGGGCGAGCGCGGAGGCGAGGTTCCCGAGGGTGAAGAGCGCCATGAGCAGCAGGAGCATCCGCTTGCGGGGCACGCGGGAGCCGAGGGCGGTCAGGAGCGGGGCACCGATGACGACGCCGAGGGCGTAGGCGGAGACGAGGTGGCCGGCTGTGGGGACGGAGGTGCCGAGGTCGTCGGCGACGTTGGGCAGGAGGCCCATCATGACGAATTCGGTGGTTCCGATGCCGAAGGCGGATACGGCGAGGGCGAGTAGCGCCAAGGGCATGAGGGGAGAGCCTTTCCGAGTAAGTTCGTTCTCGGAACAAATGGTCTCAGATGTTTTGTTCCCGGCGGTGAACGGTGGGTTGCGCGAGGTTTTCCTCCCCCACCCGCCTCTTCCCGCAACCGGGGCAGGCCCCGGACCCCGTACCGCGACGCCCTGCGAGCCGTGAGCGGACCCGGGTCCCCCGCGGGCGCTTGAGGCGCGGAGGGCGCCCGGGCGGACATCGCCAGGCCGGCGGGGCCGGGGTCGGAGGCCGGTGCTGGACCGGGGACGCAGCCCCCAGACCGCCCGGCTGGGCCGTGTCGGCCCCGGGGCGCAGCCCCGACAGGGCCGCCAATCCAGCCCCGCCGGCGCTTGAGGCGCGGGGTTCGGGGCGGGACAAGACGCCCGGCAGGGCCGCGCCGGCGCTCGAAGCGGGGAGATCGGGGCGGAGCCCCGGAGAGCCATCCGCCCAGGCGGGCACCCGGCCCCTTGGGCGCAGCCCCGACAGGGCCGCCCCACTCCAGCCCCGCCGGCGCTTGAGGCGCGGGGTTCGGGGCGGAGCCCCGACGAGACCGCACGCCCAGGCCGGTGCCGGGTCCGGGGCGGAGTCCCGGGTCAGGGAAGGGGCGGGGTGGGGAACGTCACAGACTGACGCGGGCCGCGATCGGCAAGTGGTCGCTGGCCGTCCTCGGCAGGGTCCACGACGACACCGGCTCCACCCCCCGCACCATGATCTGGTCGATCCGCGCCATCGGAAGCGCCGCCGGCCAGCTGAAGCCGAAGCCGTCCCCCGCCGCCCCCTGCGTCGAGCGCATCTGCGACGTGACCGCGTTCAGGGAGCGGTCGTTCATCGTGCCGTTGAGGTCGCCGAGCAGCACCACACGGTCGAGGCCCTCCCGCGCGATCGCCTCCCCCAGCGCGTCCGCGCTGTTGTCCCGCTGGTTGGCCGTGAAGCCCGCGTTCATCTTCACGCGCACCGACGGCAGGTGCGCCACGTACACGGCCACCTCGCCGCCCGGCGCCGCCACCGTCGCGCGCATCGCGCGGGTCCAGCCCAGCCGGATGTCCACCGGCGCCGCACCCGAGAGCGGGTACTTGCTCCACAGCCCGACCGTGCCCTCGACCGCGTGGTACCTGTACGTCTTCGCCAGCGCCTTCTCGTACGCCGCCACCTGTCCGCCCGGCAGCTCCTGCAACGCGAGCACCTCCGCGCCCGAGGCCGCGACGTCCAGGGCGGTGGCGGCCGGGTCGGGGTTGCCGGCGTTCACGTTGTGCGTGGCGACCGTCAGATCGCCGCCGCTCGCCGACGACTTGCCCGTGAGCAGGCCGCCGAACAGGTTGAGCCAGACCACGAGCGGCAGGAGCAGCGCGATCAGCGCCGTGGCCGAGCGGCGCACCAGCGCGCCGAGGAGGATCAGCGGCACGAACAGGCCGAGCCAGGGCAGGAACGTCTCGGTGAGGCTGCCGAGGTTGCCGATCCGGTTGGGGATCTGCGCGTGCAGGATCATCAGGAACGCCACCAGTACGGCGATCAGCGCGAGCAGGATGCCCCGCCGCCAGATGCCCCGGTCGCCGCGCCAGCGCTCGCTCCGGAAGCGGGATCCGGATGGCCGCGTCCCCACCGTGCCGTTCCCCGTCTCCGCCGTGTACGCCTGCGCCATAGAAGCTGTCCTCACTGCCTTGCTGTCACACCGGTGGTCGCGCCGCGCCGCTCCCCCGGGCCTCGGGCCCCTTTCCTCGAAGGACCCTAGGCCGTCGGGCAGTCCGGGGTCCCGCGGGCCCCCTCGGCACCCTAGGGGATGACCGGTGGTCACTCCGCCGTCCGCGGACGGCCCTACTGCGACGATGACGACAGGTCCGCATCCGGGGTTCCTGGTATCGGCCCAGGTGGGGCGGCTGTGACAGAACGCGCACATTCACACGCCGCGTTCAGCCGGGCGGCCGCACTCCGCGCAGCACGGTGTCCACGATCCGCTCGGCGCTGCCCGGTCCGGGCGTCGACTCGGGCCGCAG
The DNA here is from genome assembly GCF_053591895.1 of Streptomyces sp. NPDC002867. Taxonomy (NCBI): domain Bacteria; kingdom Bacillati; phylum Actinomycetota; class Actinomycetes; order Kitasatosporales; family Streptomycetaceae; genus Streptomyces; species Streptomyces sp. NPDC002867. The sequence goes on from NZ_JBSFUR010000051.1 coordinate 27,514, forward strand.
CACGGTGCGTACGAGCATGGGGCCCACGAACATGTCGCCGAGCAGGTCGAAGTCGACGTCGCCGCGTATCTCCCCGCTCTCGACGCCGCGCCGCAGGACGGCGTCCATGCGCTCGCGGCGGGGAGTGACGGCGATGCGGTGATACATCTCCCAGAGCCGGGGATAGCTCTGCATCTGCGCGAAGACGTTGTGCAGGAGGGCGGAGGAGCGCTTGGCGAGGCCGCGCCGGCGCAGCATCTCGACGAGGGCCACGAGGTCGTCGCGTACGGAGGTGCCGGGAAGGGGCGGGTCCACGGGCTCCATGGAGCGGACGACGTCGACGAGGAGGGACTCCTTGCCCTCCCAGCGGCGGTAGATGGTGGCCTTGCCGACCCCGGCGGTGCGGGCGATGCGCTCGATGGAGAGGTCGGAGATGGCCACGCCCTCTTCGAGGAGGCGGACGACGGCGTCGATGATGGACCGCTCGACGGCCTCGCTGCGGGGCCGCCCGCGACGGGCAGGCGGCCCGGCGGGCTGGTGGGTGTGCGCCTGGGCGCCCGGCTTCCCCGCGTCCGGCCCGTGCGCGCCGGAGCCCGGCACCCGGGCGTCCGGTCCGCGCGCGTGTGCCCCGGAGCCGGACCCGCGTGCGTCCCCTCCGTGGGCATGCGCGCCGGGGCCGGACCCGCGCGCGTCCGACCCCCGCCCGTCCCGCCCGTGCGTGCCGTGCTGCTGACCGGGGGGCACCGTCCCTCCGCCTCTCGCCGCCATCCGGCCATTCTCCCGCAGGCTCTTCACGCTGCTCACTCCCCCGGTGGCTCGGTCCTCACCGGCACCTGCTCGGGCTCGGGCTCCTCCGCCCGTGGCCCGACCCGGCCGGGCAGGAACAACGCCACCACCACCGCGCCGATCACCGCCACGACCGCCGACCCGAGCGCCGTCAGGTGCATCGCGCTCAGGAACGCCTCGTGCGCCGGGGCCGTCAGCGCCTCGCCCGCGGGGCCCAGGCGCTGCGCCGCGGCGAGCGTCGACTCGACCGACTCGCCCGCCGCCTCCCGCGCCCCCGCCGACAGGCCGGTCAGGTGGGGCTCGATCTCGCCCCGGTAGCGCGCGGACAGCGCCGAGCCGAGCACAGCGACGCCCAGGGCGCCGCCCACCTGCCGGAACGTGTTGTTGATCGCCGAGCCCGATCCGGCCTTCTCCCTCGGCAGCGTCTGCATCACGGCCACCGTCACCGGCGTCATGACGTGCGCCATGCCCGTGCCCTGGACGAAGAAGACGGCCTCGAGCACCCACAGCGGCGTCGACGCGTCGAAGAACCCGAACGAGCCGAGTCCCACCGCGACCATCAGCATGCCCACCGCGCACACGCCACGTGCGCCGTAGCGGTCCACGACCAGGCGGGCCCGCGGGGCGAACACCACCTGCGTCACCGCCAGCGGCACCATCAGCATCCCGGCCTCCAGCGCGCTGTGGCCCCGCACGCTCTGCAGGTAGAACGCGGAGATGAAGGTCACGCCCATGAGCGCGAAGAAGCCCAGGGCGCCCGCGGCGATGGAGGCGGCGAACGCCGGCCTGCCGAAGTACGACATGTCGATCGCCGGGTGGTCGCTCCGCTTCTCGTGCAGCACGAAGCCGGCCAGCACCACCACGCCGGCCAGGAGAGGGAGGACCACGGAGGGCGCGGTGAAGTCGGCGAGCTCGCCGCCGTGGATGATGCCGGACACCAGCAGGACGAGGCCGATGATGGACAGGACGACGCCGAGCGGGTCCATACGACCCGGATCCGGGTCCTTGGACTCGGGGACCAGCAGGACCATCGCCACCAGGGCGATGATCACGACCGGCACGTTGACCAGGAAGATCGAGCCCCACCAGAAGTGCTCCAGCAGCAGTCCTCCGGTGATCGGGCCGATCGCGACGGCGACGCCGACGCTGCCGGTCCAGATGCCGATCGCCTTGGGCTGTTCGTCGCGCTCGAAGACGTTCATCAGGACGGCGAGCGTGGCCGGCATGACGAAGGCCGAGCCGAGGCCCATCATGGCCCGGTAGGCGATCAGCTCGACGGGAGAGGCGGAGAACGCGGCGAGCGCCGACCCCACGCCGAAGACGGTGATGCCGAAGAGCAGCACCTTCTTGCGGCCGATGCGGTCGCCGAGCAGTCCCGCCGTGAAGAGCAGCCCGGCGAACACGAGCGTGTACGCGTTGATCGCCCACTCCAGCTGCCCCTGGGTGGCGCCGAGGCCGGTGGGCGGGGGCGCGGCGATCGTCCGCACCGCCACGTTCAGGATCGAGTTGTCCAGTACCACGATCAGCAGGCTGAGCATCAGGACGGCGAGGGTCGCCCAGCGTCTGCGGTGGACGGCCTCGGATACGCGGGGCGCCGTGGCGGCCCCGGGGGGGCTGGTCATGGAGCCAGCCTAACCATTTTGATACGACACCGTCTCGTATAGAAACTCCGCGACACGGGTCCTCTTCCGTCCGGGCGGCACGTAGTGCCACCATGGAGGCGGTCCGGGGACGCCGTCAGGGCGCCTCGAGATGACACCAAGGAGCCGGATCAGCCATGACGCTTCAGGCTGCGCAGACCCAGCCCGCCGCCCGCCCCTCCGACAGCAAGGCGCTCTACGGCGGCTCGCAGAGGCGGCGCATCACCGTCCACGACATCACCGCCGCCAAGGAGCGCGGCGAGAAGTGGGCCATGCTCACCGCGTACGACGCGATGACCGCGTCCGTCTTCGACGAGGCCGGCATCCCGGTCATGCTCGTCGGTGACTCGATGGGCAACTGTCACCTCGGTTACGAGACCACCGTCCCCGTGACGATGGACGAGATGACGCTGCTCTCCGCCGCCGTCGTCCGGGGCACCAAGCGCGCCCTGATCGTCGGCGACCTGCCGTTCGGCTCGTACCAGGAGGGCCCGGTCCAGGCCCTGCGCAACGCGACCCGGCTCGTCAAGGAAGCGGGCGTGGGCGCGGTCAAGCTGGAGGGCGGCGAGCGCTCGCTCGCACAGACCGAGCTGATCGTCGAGTCCGGCATCCCGGTCGTCTCCCACCTGGGTCTGACCCCGCAGTCCGTGCACACCATGGGCTACCGCGTGCAGGGCCGCGGCGACGAGGCCGCCCACCGGCTGATCCGCGACGCCAAGGCGGCGCAGGACGCGGGCGCGTTCGCCGTCGTGCTGGAACTGGTGCCTGCCGAGCTCGCCGCCGAGGTCACCCGCTCCCTGCACATCCCGACCGTCGGCATCGGCGCCGGACCGGACACGGACGCGCAGGTCCTCGTGTGGACCGACATGGCGGGCCTGACGGGCGGCAAGGTGCCGCGCTTCACCAAGCAGTACGCGGACCTGCGCCGCATCCTGGGCGACGCGGCGAAGGCGTTCGCCGAGGACGTCCAGGGCGGGGCGTTCCCCGCCGAGGAGCACACCTTCCACTGACCACTGCCGGTACGGACGACAGCCCGCCGATCTTCCCCCGTCGGCGGGCTGTCGGCATGTCCGGGTGAGGCTGCGGCAGGGGCCTTCGGCGTAAGGTGGAAAGTGGTCTCGGGGGTATGCCGTAAAGCCGCCAGGAGGCGGATGACCATGGCCGGAATTGTGAGCAGGACGTTCGACAAGGCCGACGAGACACGGGAATTCACCGAGGGCAAGGGACGGCTCGACCTCCTCGAGACGGACCAGGGGCCGGTCGGCCGGGCGGTCTTCGAGCCGGGGTGGCGCTGGTCCACCCACGTCAAGCCCCTCGCCGGGACGGACAGTTGCATGGCGTCCCATGTGGGATACGTCGTCAGCGGCCGGATGAAGATCACCATGGACGACGGCGAGACGACCGACGTCGAACCGGGCCAGTTCGTCACCATCGCACCCGGGCACGACGCCTATGTCGTCGGCGACGAGCCGTGCGTCATGCTCGACTGGGTCGGCTTCGGGGATTACGCGAAGTCCGGCGCCTGACCTGCGCGAACACCGGCCGTCGGCGGTGTGCCGGCCATGTGTCGGCTTTCTGTCGGCGGTCTGTCGGTGCGCCCCGCCACGGTGGACCGCATGACACGCACCGACAAGAACGCCGTCGAGGTCCGGGGCCTCGTGAAGCACTACGGCGAGACGAAGGCGCTGGACGGGGTGGACCTCGACGTCCGCGAGGGCACAGTCCTCGCCGTCCTCGGAGCCAACGGCGCCGGCAAGACCACCTCGTGCGCTGCCTGTCGACCCTGATCGTCCCCGACGCCGGGCGGGCGACCGTCGCGGGCTACGACGTCGTATCCAGTCACGGCAGCTGCGCCGCACCATCGGCCTCACCGGCCAGTACGCCTCCGTGGACGAGAAGCTGTCCGGCTGGGAGAACCTGTACATGATCGGGCGGCTGCTGCCGCGCCGGGAGGCGCGCCGGCGGGCCGACGAGATGCTGGAGCGCTTCTCGCTCACCGAGGCCGCCGGGCGGGCCGCGGCGACCTACTCGGGCGGCATGCGCCGCCGGCTCGACCTCGCCGCCTCGACCTCGCCGCCTCGATGATCAACCGGCCGGCCGTGCTGTACCTGGACGAGCCGACGCCCGGCCTCGACCCGCGCACTCGCAACGAAGTGTGGGACGAGGTACGGCACATGGTCGCCGAGGGGGCGACCGTTCGCCCGCCGCGGGAGCGGCGGGGGTGAGCAACTCCCCGTACAGGGCGAGAAGTTCGGCACCGCGGTCCGCGCCGAGCCGGTCCGCCAGTTCCTTGCGCACCTCCTCGTACGCGGCGAGCGCCTGCGCCGCCCGTCCCGTGTCGCGCAGGGCGCGGATCCGCAGGGCCTGGAGCGGCTCGTCCAGCGGGTGCGCCCCGCACAGGGCGGCCACTCCGGCAGGTCGTCGTCGGCGCGGCCGAGGGCGAGCGCGGCGGCCAGCCGCGTACGGCGGGCCTCCAGCCGCCTTGCCTCCCAGCGCGCCTCGGCGGCCGTACGGTCGGGCAGGTCCGCCAGCACGGGCCCGCGCCACAGCGCGAGCGCCTCGTCGAGGAGCGCGGCCGCCCCGGCCGCGTCCCCGTCCGCGAGCGCCTGTGCGCCCTCCCCCGTCAGCCGGTCGAAGCGGTGCAGGTCCACGGCGTCGGGGTCGGCGCACAGCCGGTAGCCGCCGTCGGCCGAGGCGATCACCTCGTGCCCGACGGCCCGGCGCAGCCGGCCGACGAGGGCCTGTACGGCGCCGTGCGCGTCGGCCGGCGGGTCTTCGTCCCACACCTCGTCGACCAGTACGGCGACGGGGACCGTGCGCCCGGAGCGCTGGGCGAGCACGGTCAGCAGGGCGCGCAGCCGCGCCCCGCCGAGCGCGACCGGGGTGCCGTCGGCGCGGACGGCCTGGGTGGTGCCGAGGAGACAGAAGCGCACCGGGTCATTGTCCCCGGTGGGGTCGAGCGCATCCCGCGGGCCGGGAGCGGGCAGGAACCGGGGAGGCCCCCGGCGACGTTGTCCCCCGTGTCACCGGTACGGTCTACTCCGCACCGCCGTCCCCGTCCCACGGTCCCGCACGCCCGCGTCCCAGGAGCCGCCCCCATGACCACCGCTGCCAGGCGCCACAGCGACCGCAGGATCAGTCCCGTGTTCATCGGGATCGCCGCGGTGACGGCGGTGACGGGCTGGGCCGTGTGGACGGACTTCGCGGCCAGCCCCGGCCTCGCGGTCTTCCTGTTCGTGGTCTCGGCGTGGATCGTCTCCCTGTGCCTGCACGAGTACGCGCACGCCCGCACCGCGCTGCACGGCGGTGACATATCGGTCGGCGCGAAGGGCTATCTGACGCTCAATCCGCTGAAGTACACGCACGCCCTGCTGAGCATCGTGCTGCCCGTCGTCTTCGTGATCATGGGCGGCATCGGCCTGCCCGGCGGCGCCGTCTTCATCGAGATGCACCGTATCCGGCAGCGCTGGAAGCACAGCCTGGTCTCCGCGGCGGGCCCGCTGACGAACGTGCTGTTCGCCGCCGTGTGCACGGCGCCGTTCTGGCTGGGCGCCCTCGACGGGGTTCCCCTGCCCTTCCGGCTCGCCCTGGCGTTCCTCGCGATGCTCCAGGTCACCGCCGCGATCCTGAACTTCCTGCCGGTGCCCGGCCTCGACGGCTACGGGGTGATCGAGCCCTGGCTGTCGTACAAGGTGCGCCGCCAGGTGGAGCCGTTCGCGCCGTTCGGCCTGCTCGCCGTCTTCGTGATCCTGTGGATCCCCGAGGTCAACGGCGTGTTCTTCGACGCGATATACGGCGTCATGGACGCGCTCGGCGTGCAGCGGATCGAGATCTACTGCGGCCGGGACCTGTTCACCTTCTGGGACGGCGAGAACGACTTCTGCGTCGCCGGCTGACAGACGTCGCGCGGGCGCCGGGGGCGTCAGACGGAAGGGGCGTCGGCCCCACGCTGCGCCCTCGCGCGGCGGATGTAGTACCAGGCCATGTTCGACGACAGGCCGGCGAGCAGCACCCAGACGATCCCGAGCCACATGCCCTGCGTGAAGGACAGCACCGCCGCGGCGACGGAGAGCGCGCAGACGACGAGGGAGTAGAGGGCGAGGCGGGGCATGGGGTGCGGCTCCTGTCGGGTCCTTCGGAGGGGGTGAGTCCCTCCAGTGTCCCCCATGCCCCGCGGCTCCCGGACGCCGGTCGCGTCCCGGACGCCGGTCGCGTCCGGGACCCGGGTCGCGGCGCCGGTCACACGTCGGTGACGCGCAGCCCCGCGTGTGCCTTGTAGCGGCGGTTCACCGAGATCAGGTTGGCGACGAGCGACTCGACCTGGTGCGCGTTGCGCAGCCGGCCGGCGAACACTCCGCGCATCCCGGGGATGCGGGCGGCGAGCGCCTGGACCATGTCGGTGTCCGCGCGGGACTCGCCGAGCACCATCACGTCGGTGTCGATCTCGTCGATCGACTCGTCCTGGAGCAGCACGGCCGACAGGTGGTGGAAGGCCGCGGTCACCCGCGAGTCCGGCAGCAGCGCGGCGGCCTGCTCGGCGGCGCTGCCCTCCTCCGGCTTCAGCGCGTACGCGCCCTTCTTGTCGAAGCCGAGCGGGTTGACGCAGTCGACGACGAGCTTGCCCACGAGCTCCTTCTGCAGCGTCTCCAGCGTCTTGGCGTGGCCGTCCCACGGCACGGCCACGATCACGATGTCGCTGCGCCGGGCGCACTCGGCGTTGTCGGCTCCTTCGACGCCGAGGCCGAGCTCCGCCGCGGCGGCCTCGGCGCGCTCGGCGGACCGCGAGCCGATGATCACGCGCTGGCCCGCCTTGGCCAGCCGGTAGGCGAGCCCGCGGCCCTGGTCGCCGGTGCCGCCGAGGACACCCACGACGAGGCCGGAGACGTCGGGGAGGTCCCAGGGGTCCTTGGCGGGGGCCTTCGGCGCGGCGCCCGTGCTGTCATTCGAAGTCATGGCCCGACCTTACTTCCTGGTACGCGGCTCCCGAACGGGTGAGCCGGGACCGACTCCGCCCCCGGCCGCGGGTCCGTGGTGCAGGATGCGGCTCCATGGATGCCGTACGCGTCGCGCTGCTGCGCGAAGTCCTCGCCGGGACCGAGTGGCCGGCCGCGACCCGGCACTTCGCCGCGGTGCTGCGCACGTCCGTGGTGCAGCGGGGCGGCGGGCTGCTGCTGGTGGGCACGCGGGAGTACGAACCGTGGCACCTGGCCGCGCATCTGGTGGACGAGGCGGCCTGGTCGGGTCTTCCGGAGCTGGAGCCGACGCTCGTACGCCACCGGGTGCGCCCCGGCGACCCGGTTCATCTGACCGTCGGGCTCGGCAGGCTGGAGGCGGCCCGCCGGGGCGAGACGCTGCTGGTCGTGGCGCCCGAGCTGCCCGACGCGGGCCTGCTGGAGCGGGTGCACGACGCCCGGCGGGCCGGTGCGACGGTGCTCGCCCTGGACGGCGGCGAGCCGGAGGTGCAGGGCCTGGCGCACGAGGCGCTGACGGTCCCGGCTGCGGGGTCGCAGGACACGACCGCCGAGATCGACATGGACATGGTGCAGCACCTGGTGAGCGCGGCGGCCGGGGAGAACGGCGGCCCCGTACGGCGGGGGCGTCTGCGTTTCCGCGACCGGCTCTCGCGGCTGGCGGACCAGCTGACGGAGCCGCCGCCGGCGCGCTGGTAGCGCGGCGGGACGGGGCGTCCGTGCGGAGGTGATTCGGTTGCCCCGCGCATCAGGAAGGGGCGGGGAGAACCCCCCGCGCAGCGGCCCCGCCCCCGCCCCCTACTCGCCCTCCGGGCGCGACGCCCCGTCGTGCCAGCGCGGGTCGTTCTCCCACTCCAGGTTCCGTTCCCGCGCCGTCTCCATCGCGTGCTCCGCCTCCGCGCGGGTCGTGTACGGCCCGAAGCGGTCCTTCGCCGGGCACTCCGGGCCTTCCTCGACCTTCTTGTGCTGCAGGCAGTAGTACCATTCGCCCGGTTTGCCCACTGTGCGCTTCTTGAACAGGGCCATCGTCGGCTCCTTCCTCCAGGGCCATGCTGCCCCATGGGCCTGGCCCTACGCCCGGCGGCGGGCAGGACGCCCCCGGTTAGACTCGCGACATGTCTGGCCAGTCGCTGCTCGTTCCCGGGGTGCTCTCCCCCACCCGTTCCGTCCCCGCCTCCATCGCCCGTCCCGAGTACGTCGGAAAGCCCGCGCCGACCCCGTACACCGGACCGGAGGTCCAGGACTCCGACACCATCGAGCGGATGCGCATCGCGGGGCGCATCGCCGCGCAGGCGATGGAAGAGGCCGCCAAGCACATCGCGCCCGGCGTGACGACGGACGAACTCGACCGTGTCGCGCACGAGTTCATGTGCGACCACGGCGCCTACCCGTCCACGCTCGGCTACCGCGGCTTCCCCAAGTCGCTGTGCTCCTCGGTCAACGAGGTGATCTGCCACGGGATTCCGGACTCCACCGTCCTGCGCGACGGCGACATCGTGAACCTGGACGTGACCGCCTACATCAACGGCGTGCACGGCGACAACAACGCCACCTACCTGTGCGGTGACGTCGACGAGGAGTCGCGGCTGCTGGTGGAGCGGACGCGGGAGTCGCTCAACCGCGCCATCAAGGCGGTCAAGCCGGGCCGGCAGATCAACGTCATCGGCCGGGTCATCGAGTCGTACGCGAAGCGCTTCGGCTACGGCGTGGTGCGCGACTTCACCGGCCACGGCATCAACTCGTCGTTCCACTCCGGTCTGATCATCCCGCACTACGACGCGGCGCACGCGACCACGGTCATCCAGCCGGGCATGACGTTCACCATCGAGCCGATGCTGACGCTGGGGACGTACGAGTACGACATGTGGGCGGACGGCTGGACGGTCGTCACGAAGGACCGCAAGCGCACGGCGCAGTTCGAGCACACACTGGTGGTGACGGAAACCGGCGCGGAGATTCTCACGTTGCCGTGAACCGACAGGCGGGTAGCGTTTTTACCGACAGGACGTCGGGAACAGGTTGACTCAGACGAACCTGAGCAGCCCTTCGGCCCTGGAGGCACGCCGTGGACGCAACCGGCACACCCTTTTCGACGCTCATCCGCGTCGCCTCGCACGAGCAGCACACCCGGGTCGGGACCTCCTCGTTCATGAGCGGTCTGCTGGGCGGCAGGCTCGGGGTCGCGGCGTACGCGCGCTACACCGAGCAGCTGTGGTTCGTCTACCGGGCGCTGGAGGACGCGGCCGGGACGCTGCGGGACGATCCCGTCGCGGGCCCCTTCGTCCGGCCCGAGCTGATGCGCGCGCCGGAGCTGGAGCGCGATCTCGCGCATCTGCGGGGTCCCGGCTGGCGCTCGGGCGTGCGCGCGCTGCCGGCGACCGCCGCGTACGCCGCGCGGATCGCCGAGTGCGCCCGCGACTGGCCCGCCGGGTACGTCGCCCACCACTACACCCGCTACATGGGGGACCTGTCGGGCGGGCAGGTCGTCCGTGACCGGGCGGAGAAGACGTGGGGCTTCGCGCACAAGGGCGACGGCGTGCGGTTCTACGTCTTCGAGGGAGTTCCCAACCCGGCGGCGTTCAAGCGGACCTACCGCGCGCTGCTGGACGCGGTCGACGCGGACGACCTGGAGAAACAGCGGATCGTGGACGAGTGCAGGCGGGCGTACGACCACAACAGCGCCGTGTTCCGCGAGCTCGACGCGGAGTTCCCACTCAGCGCGTGATGGCCCCGGGTCCCGGACCCCGGGGGCACGGTCAGGGCATCGTCACCGCGTGCGGAAGGCGGGACCGCTCGACGCGCCGCACAGGCGCGATACGGCCCACGCTCCCGCGCGCCGGCTGCGCCTGGGACGCGGGCCGTGCGAGGCGCACGCGACCGCCGATCTCGACGATGCCGTCCGGTCCCGGCGCGGTCAGGATCTGCGAGCCCCTGCCCTGGGTGATGTTCAGCGCCCGGCCCAGCCGGTCGGTGAGCAACAGGGCCGCCGCGCCGGTCGCCTCGTCCTCCACGAGGGTGTGGTCGCGCCGCCTGCCCGGGCCGTGGTTCACCAGGGCAGGGGCCGTTGACGGTTGCTCCCGGTGGTCGGTTTCCTCGGGGCGTGACCGCGGAAAGGCCCGCGCCCGCACCCGTCCGGCCGCCTCGTCCTCCCACGCCCAGGCGTAGAGCCGGCCCTCTCCGGGCGGCGGCGCCGGCAGGGCGTCGACCTCGGCGGCGGACGCGTACGGCACGAGCTGCCACGGCGGCGCCCACTCGGCACGGGCGGTGATCCAGGTGAACTCGCCGTCGTGGCGCGCCCACACCTCGCCGGCCGGCGGGCGGACCGCGTCGAGGTCCAGCAGCCAGGCCGTGCCGACGAGCGGGTGACCGGCGAACGGCAGCCGCAGACCCGGCGTGTAGATGTCGACGACGCCACGCTCCTCGTCGTCGACGAAGACGGTCTCGCTGTAGCCGAGTTCCGCGGCGAGCGCCTGCCGGGACACCTGGTCCGGGTAGCGGCGCGCGTCGCGGACGACGCCGAGGGCGTTGCCGAACCGGCCGTCGCCGGCGCAGAAGACCTGGAGGACGTCGATGACGTCGGACACGTCGCGTTGGTTCACGCGGGCATTCAAGCATCCGCGGCCGGCGAAGTTCTTCACCTGGACGGGCGGGATCCTCCTCGTCGTCGTCGAGACATCAGCACCACGATCCGGCCGGAAGCTCGTACGGGACGCTGCTGAAGGGCCTGTTCACCGTCCAGCCGGACCCGGCCGTCCTCCAGGTCACGGTGTGGGTGCTGTATCCGGTCCCGGCGCTCGGCCTGTTCCCGGCCCCGGTAGGGTTCGGACGGTCAGTGCGGGGCGAGGAGCAGAAGGCAACCGATGAGAAGGCTGGGTCGGGCGGCGACGGGGCTCGCGGCGACAGTGGTGCTGTCCCTGACGGCGAGCGCGTGCGTGACAATTCACGGGGAGCTGGAAGTCGTCCCGTCGGCGACGGAGGCTGAGGCCGCGAAGGCGCTCGCCGACTTCACCGCGGCGTACAACAAGGCGGACAAGGCGTACGACCCCGCCCTCGACGCGGAGCACGTCACCGGCGCGCTCGGCGCCATCAACCAGGCGGGCCTGAAGGCCCGGCAGGTCAACTTCCCCGACGGCAACCCGCAGCACGTCCCGCTGGAGCTCGCGGACGCCACGTACGTCATCCCGAAGAAGGCGGGCTGGCCACGCTGGTTCGTCGCGGACACGGACTCCAACCGCGACCGGGACGACGGCGGCGTCCAGGACAACCGCTGGCTCGTCGTCTTCGTGAAGGGCGGGGTCCAGGACACGTGGAAGGCCGCGTACCTGGCGATCATGTCGCCGAAGCAGATCCCGGCCTTCAAGCGGGATGAGGACGGCCACGCGGAGCCGGTCGCGCCGGACGACGCCGCGCTCGCGGTCGCGCCGCGCAACCTCAGCGAGGACTACGCCTCGTACCTGCAGAACGGCACGCCGGAGCACTTCAAGGCGGGCCCGCACACGTCGGGCTGGCGCGAGACGCGCAAGAAGAACGCGTCCGTGCTGGGCATGTCCACCCAGTACATCGACCAGCCGCTGGACACCGGCGCCTTCGCGCCGCTGGGGCTCGTCACCCAGGACGGTGGCGCGCTGGTGTTCTTCTCGGTGAAGAACTTCGAGCGTCAGACCGCCGCCAAGGGCGTGCGGCTGAAGGTCATCCCGGATGTGAAGGCGCTGCTCACGGGCGAGGTGAAGTCCACGATCACCAAGGAGCGGGTCTCCAGCCAGGTGGTCACGGTGCCCGTGGGCAGCGGCGGCGGACAGCCGGACATACTGGGCAGGCTGACCGGCCTGACGGCGGCCAAGGGCTCGTAGGGGACCACGCGGTGCGGCGTACCGCCGGCGTGTCCGGCGGTACGAACACGAGGCGCCCGCGCCAGGGGACCGTGCACGGCCCGTTGGCCGCGGGCGCGTGGCACTCGGGCCAACGGGCCGTGCCCACAGGGGAGTCGGGCGCGCGCAAGGACGCGCCCGTATGCGCTCGGCGCGAAAGGCCGACGCCCGGGGTCAGCGTCCCATCGGCCAGGCGGCCTCGTGGTGGCCGGCGTACTCGTCCTCGCCCGCCGCGTACCGCGCGCACGCGTCCGTCAGCGTCTCCAGGAGGGTCAGCGGGTCGGGCAGCGGATGCTCCACGCCGCGCACCCAGACCACTTCGGTCTCGCCCGGCAGGCGGGCGGGCGGCACCAGCACGTAACTGCCGCGGCAGTGCCAGCGCAGGCCCGGGTGCTCGTCCATCGTCTCGGGATGGCAGTCCAGCTCGCAGGGCCACCACTCGTCCTCGTCCTCCGGCGTGCCGCGCGTCGCCGTGAAGAACAGCATCCGGCCCCGCTCGCCGGCGCCGCCGGACTCGGCCACGGGACCGACGTCCACGCCCTGCGCCAACAGCCGCTCCAGAGCACTGCGACCGGCATCCGACGGAACGTCCAGGACGTCGTGGACCATGCCGGTCGCGGTGATGAAGTTGGCCTCGGGCTGGTTGCGGGCCCAGCGCTCGATCTGTTGCCGGTCGGTGGTGGACTGCGTCTGCCAGGCGAAGGACACGGGATGCGTGGCCGGGATGGGACAGCCGATGCGCTCGCAGGAACAGCTGGGACCCACGGGATACGCGGCGGGCGCGAGCGGCAGTCCGGCAGCAGCGGTGGCCAGGAGCAGGGCCTCGCGCTGCGAGCCCTCCGCCTCCGTGTTCCCGGTGCGGCGGCGCAACCACTGGGCCAGCCTGCTCTCCCGGGACGTCCTGCCCTCCGTGCCGCGGAAGCGGCCGATACCGTCGCCCATCTATCCCCTCACACCTCACGCTCGCCCCATGCGGACAATGCCATGGTCCCACCATCCTGCGCTGCCGGTGGCCACTGTCCCCAACCGGGGTGCCTGCTCATGTGTTCCCGGCGCGCGCCGGGCGCGCCGGTGCGGGGCCCCGGCGCACGGCGGCGCAGGGGTGCTTCGGGGGTACGACCGTTCCGGGGGTGCGTGCTTCAGGGGCGCGGCGCGAGGCCGTTGACGGCGTAGTCGACGAGCGCGTCGGCGTAGTCGTGGGTGAGCGGCAGGGTCCGCAGCAGCCAGCGGTGCGCGAGGGGGCCGGTGAACAGCTCCAGGGCGATGCGCAGGTCGATGCCCCGCCGCACCTGGCCCGCGTCCTGGGCGGCGCGCAGCCGGGTGACGTACAGCTGGAGCTGCGGTTCGAGGAGCTTCTCCACGAACTGGGCGCCGACCTCGGGGTTCACCACGCCTTCGGCGGTGAGGGCGCGGGCGGGGGCGTCGTAGGCGGGGCTGTTCATCTCGTCCACGGTGGCGCGCAGCACCAGGCGCAGGTCGGCCTCGACGTCACCGGTGTCGGGGATCTCGTACTCGCCCCCTCCCGCCTCCTCGGCGGCCTGCTCGGCCAGGTCGAGGAACGCCTCCAGCAGGACGGCGGCCTTGGAGGGCCACCAGCGGTAGATGGTCTGCTTGCCCACTCCCGCGCGGGCGGCGATGCCCTCGATGGTCGTCTTCCCGTAGCCCGCCTCGCCGACGAGGGCGAGCGCGGCCTCGTAGATCGCGCGGCGGGAGCGCTCGCTGCGGCGGGAGGAGTCGGGTGTCCTGGCCTCGGTCATGCCGTCAACCTACCAACCGGGAAGACGAGACGTCTCGGCTAGGTCTGCGCCGGTGCATGCCGCCGGAGCGGCCGCCGAACCACCCCTCCGGAGCGGCCGCCGAACCACCCCTTCGGCAGCGGGCGGCGGGCCCGCCCAGACCGCACCATGGCTCCACGCACAACCGTGCGCCCCCGCCGCCGTGAGGAGCCCGCATTGCCTCGTGACGCCTCGCCACGCCGTTACCTGATGTGCCCACCCGCGCACTTCGATGTGACGTACTCCATCAACCCGTGGATGGACCCCACCAAGCCGGTGGACCGGCCGCTGGCGCGGCTCCAGTGGGAGAGCCTGCGCGACCGCTACGTTTCGCTCGGCCATCGCGTCGACATCCTTCCGGCCCGGCCCGGACTGCCGGACATGGTCTACGCGGCGAACGGCGCGACCGTCGTCGACGGCCGCGTGCTCGGCGCCCGTTTCGCCCATGCCGAGCGGGCCGCCGAGGCCGCGCACCACCTGGACTGGTTCCGGGCGAACGGCTGGACCGATGTCCACGAGCCCCGGCACGTCAACGAGGGCGAGGGCGATTTCGCCGTCACCGCCTCCTGGGTCCTGGCCGGGCGCGGCTTCCGGTCCAGTCCGCTGTCGCACGCCGAGGCCCAGGAGGTCTTCGGCCGGCCCGTCATCGGGCTCGACCTCGTCGATCCGCGCCACTACCACCTGGACACCGCGCTCGCCGTCCTCGACGACAGGACCGACGAGATCATGTACTGGCCGGGCGCGTTCTCGCCCGGCAGCCGCGCGGTGCTCGCCCGGCTGTTCCCCGACGCTCTCGTCGCCGACGGGAGCGACGCGGCGGCCCTCGGCCTGAACGCGGTGAGCGACGGCCTCCACGTGCTGC
>NZ_JBSFUR010000052.1:0-41244 GCF_053591895.1 Streptomyces sp. NPDC002867
CATCCCGAGCTTCTTGTTGTACGCCGCGATCTCGCGCTCGCCCTGGTAGACCTGGATCTGCACCGACGGCTGGTTGTCCTCGGCCGTCGTGAAGACCTCCGAGCGCTTGGTCGGGATCGTGGTGTTGCGCTCGATGAGCTTCGTCATGATGCCGCCCTTGGTCTCGATACCGAGGGACAGCGGCGTCACGTCGAGGAGCAGGACGTCCTTGACCTCACCCTTGAGGACACCGGCCTGGAGCGAGGCGCCGATCGCGACGACCTCGTCCGGGTTCACACCCTTGTTGGCCTCCTTGCCGCCGGTCAGCTCCTTCACCAGCTCCGTCACCGCCGGCATACGGGTCGAACCGCCGACCAGGATCACATGGTCGATGTCCGAGACCTTGATCCCGGCGTCCTTGACGGCGTTGTGGAACGGGGTCTTGCAGCGCTCCAGCAGATCCGCCGTCAGCTGCTCGAACTGGGCACGGGTGAGCTTCTCGTCCAGGTGCAGCGGCCCCTCGGCGGACGCCGTGATGTACGGCAGGTTGATCGTCGTCTCGGTCGACGACGACAGCTCGATCTTGGCCCGCTCGGCCGCCTCGCGCAGACGCTGCAACGCCATCTTGTCCTTGGACAGGTCGACGCCGTAGCCGTTCTTGAACTGCTTCACCAGGTGGTCGACGATCCGCTCGTCCCAGTCGTCACCGCCCAGGTGCGTGTCCCCGTTGGTCGCCTTCACCTCCACCAGACCCTCACCTATCTCCAGCAGCGACACGTCGAACGTGCCGCCCCCGAGGTCG
The DNA here is from genome assembly GCF_053591895.1 of Streptomyces sp. NPDC002867. Taxonomy (NCBI): domain Bacteria; kingdom Bacillati; phylum Actinomycetota; class Actinomycetes; order Kitasatosporales; family Streptomycetaceae; genus Streptomyces; species Streptomyces sp. NPDC002867. The sequence goes on from NZ_JBSFUR010000052.1 coordinate 782, forward strand.
AAGACGAGGATCGTCTGGTCGTTGCCCTTGTCCAGGCCGTAGGCGAGAGCGGCGGACGTCGGTTCGTTGATGATCCGCAGGACGTTCAGACCCGCGATCTGCCCCGCCTCCTTCGTGGAGGTGCGCTGCGCGTCGTTGAAGTACGCCGGGACGGTGATCACAGCGTCCGTGACGTCCTCGCCGAGATACGCCTCGGCGTCCCTCTTCAGCTTCTGCAGCACGCGGGCCGAGATCTCCTGGGCGGTGTACCGCTTGCCGTCGATGTCCCCGGACGCCGGGAAGTGCCAGCCGCCCTCGCCCATGTGCCGCTTGACGGACCGGGCGGTGCGCTCCACGTTCGTCACGGCCTGCCGCTTGGCGAGCTCCCCGACGAGCACCTCGCCGTTCTTGGCGAACGCCACGACCGACGGCGTGGTCCTCGCGCCCTCGGTGTTCGTGACGACCGTCGGCTCGCCGCCTTCCAGGACACAGACCACGGAATTCGTCGTTCCCAAATCGATGCCCACTGCTCGTGTCATCGCAGCCTCCTCGGAGACAGGAACTGCCGGTATGTCCTGCGTAAATCCTGTCTCCGATCAAGTCAAGACGGACGGAGATCCGGCTGCGACGGTCGCTCCGTCGCCCGGGACCGTGCGTTGCGCCCGGGAGCACCCCGGCGCGGGGCGTGGTCTCATCGAAGTGTGGGCGGAACACGCTGACGACACCGGGAGGAAACATGGCCGGACAGCTGAGAGCCCGAGACATCATGACGAGCGGAGTGCACTGCGTGGGGGGCGCACGATTCGCTGCACAACGCGGCGAGGATGATGCGCGATCTGAACGTCGGATGCCTGCCCATCTGCGGTGACAACAACAGGCTCATCGGCCTGGTGACCGACCGCGACATCGTCGTCACATGCTGCGCGGAGGGGATCGACCCGGCGACCGTTCAGGCCGGTTCGCTGGGCGGGACCCTGCACTGGATCGACGCAGAGGCGGAAGCCTCCGAGGTCCTGGAGGTCATGGAGAGCAATCACATCAAGCGCCTGCCGGTGATCGACGTCGCGGGCGGCCACCGCCTGGTCGGGATGATCACCGAGGCCAACGTCGCGAAGAACCTCAGCGACGAACAGATCGCGGAGTTCGCGACCCACGTCTACGCGGCCACGTAGAGAATCGCCCGACAGTCCGTCACGGTGCGGCCGGTCCCTCGGGGCCGGCCCATGGTGTCGATCGCGGAGTGAACGCCGGACAGGCGGTGAAATCGGCATCTGCGTGTCTCCAGCGGCGGCGGAGCATGTCCGCGACGCGCCGGGCCCAGCCTGCCAGGCCGGGCAACGCGCAGTGTGTTTCGGCCGCACGCGCGGCCGTCTCCAGTGTGGAGATCATCTGCCGATGACTGGCGTCCGGGGCGCGGCGGAGCAGCACCGGCAGGCGGCCGAGCCGCTGGAGGGCGTGCGCCAGAGTGGCTGCCGCCATGCCGAAGCCGAACCAGCGGTCGTCGAGCGCCTGAGGGACCGTGGCCCCGAGCGCCGTGCGGTAGGCGTCCTCCACGCCCAGTGCGACGGGGTCGGCCACCGTGATCCACCGCGGGCCGGGCACATGGAGGTTCGACGCGCTGGTGAGGGCGTGCCGGAAGCCGGCGGCCTCGAAGTCGATGAGGCGGCCGCCGGTGTCACCGAGCAGGAAGTTGTTCACACCGGAGCCGCCGTTGGTGAGGGTGAGGAAGGGACCCGGATCGGCCAACTCCTCCAGTGCCGCCGCGAGGTCCGCCTCGGCGGGGCCGGTGACGCCGGCGCCCATCGACGCGGCGAACGCGACGGCTGCGCGGACGGTCCGCTCGGAAGGCGCCTCGCCTTCCGAGCCGCGTTCGACGCCGCCGGCCTCCGGCATGCGCTCGCGGAACCGGGCCGCTTCGCCCGCCGTCGGTGGCATGCAGCCTTCGCAACGCCTCCGCGAAGGCGATCAGGTGTGGGATCGTCGCGTCCCCGGCTCCTCGCTCGCGCAGCACCGTCTCCAGCGAATGGCGCGGCCCCAGGTCCTCCAGCGCGATCAGCGGGCCGGCGGGGTCGAGGGCGAGGGGACGCGGTGCCAGGGACAGACACAGGTCCCGGGCGAGGAAGCACAGGGCCGCGAACTCGGTGCGGATCCGGTCGGGCTCGGTGCGACGTCCCACGGCGTTGTGACGCGCCCACTTCACGATCACCGTCGAGGGCCGGCCGGGCCCCGGGTCGGCCAGGCGTGCGCGCAGAACGGCCCAGGGCACCAGCTGTTCGCAGGACTCCACGACAACGGGCCCCTCGAACGCCCGGGAGAGCAGGCGCGTCACGGCGGCACGGGACCGCCTGGGTGACAGCGCGGACAGCGGCGGCGCCGGCTCGCTGCCCGGGTCCTCGGGGCCCGTGTCCGCCGGGCTCACGCGTCTGCCTCCGGGTGCCGGGCGCACCGCATCAGATTCCTGCGCGGCGACAGGGGTGTTGACGACATGGGCGGGAAGCGGACCGCGCGGACCCGTAGGGCGGGGCAAGGCCGGTGGCCGGGCCCTGTTGCTGTGAAAGTCGGCCGCCGGTGCACCGTTGCGCAGGCCGGGGAAGGAGGCGCCCGGCCTGCGCAACGGCTGTCGGCGCCCGGAGACGCTCATGGCCCTCACATGGTGCCGGGGCTCTGCCCGCGGGCCTCGTCCGCGACCTGCTTCCCGGAATCCCGGGCTTGTTCGCCGACCTGCGCGGCCCGGTCACGTGCCTCTTCCCCGGTCGTGCGCGCCGCCTCCGCTGCCGTCTCCTTGACCTGCTCGCCTGCCTGTTGTGCGGCCTGTGTGGCGTCCTCCTTCAGCCGCTGCGCGGATTCCACGGCGGCCTGCTTGACCGGTTCGATCGCGTCCCCGGCCTGCTCGGACAGCTGGGCGGCGGCCTGCTGCTCCGCCTCTGAGGCCGGCAGCAGCGATGCTGCCAGCAGCCCTGCGCCGAAGGCGATCAGTCCGGCCGCCAGCGGGTTGCCCTGTGTCTGCCTCATGGCCTGCTCGGGGGCCCTCTTCGCCGCGTCGCCCGCCTGTCCGGCCGCGTCGCGCACGGTGTCCGCCGCCTGGCCCGCGCTTTCCTGCACCGACTGGGCGGTCTCCTGCATTCCGCCCTGAGCGCGGCTCGTGGCGTGCGAGGCGGTGCCCATCACGCGGTCGCGTGCTCCGGACAGCGCGCCCCGCAGGCGCCGACTGCGGCGTCGCGCCATCCGGCGCGGGCTGGTGCGGTCGGCCAGTTGGTCGACGTCGTAGGACAGCTGCCGCCGGGTCGATTCGATCCCGGCCCTCATTTGGTCGGGTGACGTGCCCATTGCGCATCCTCCTTCAGTGTCTCCATGGTCCGCTCCGGCTTCGGCGACACCTGCCGCATGCGCGCGCGGCCCTTCACGAACAGCACAGCGCCGACGAGCGCCCACACGCCGGTGACGATCAGTGCCGCCCAGCCGGCGTCCATCACGTTGGCCAGGCCGAACACCGCCGCCAGCGAAGCGAACAACGCCACCATGTAGCCGGCGAACCCGGCTCCTCCGTACATCCCGGCGGCCTTGCCCGCCTTGGTCGCCTCCTCACGGACCTCCGCCTTGGCCAGCTCGACTTCCTGCCGGAACAACTGCTGCACGTCCGAGGTCACGGCCGTGAGAAGTTCGCCCACCGACCGGTCCTGTGCGCCCGGCCGCGCCGAGTGCGGTGAGATCGAGGTCATGGGTCACACTCCCGGAGGGCCCGGCAGTCCGACACGTGGTGCGGCTGCCGGCGGCAGCGGCGTCTCGTCGCGGGCCTGGGCCGCAGGCTGCCGGTCGGCGGACCGGCTCTGCTGGGTCCCCGCCTTCGCGAGGCGGCCCACCACCAGTCCCGCGAGCACCGCTCCGCCGAGGAACGCTCCCGGCCGCCGGCGCGCGAAGGCCTGAAGATCGCCCAACAGTCCTTCCACGCCCTGCTTGTCCAGGTAGTCCGCCGCGCGGTGGCCGCCGTCCGCCGCCTGCGCCGCCAGGCTGCGGGCCGGGGAGTCCCCCGGCGCGTTCTCGGCCAGCCCCGCGAGGTCGTCGGCCCACTGCCGCATCGTTCCGGCGAACCGCTCGGTCTGCCCGCGTGCCTCCTCCCTCAGTCGCCCTTGGAGGTCACGCACCGCCGTACCGGCCTGTTCACGGGCCTGGCCGGCCACATTCCTGGCCTTCTCGGCGGCGACCCCGCCCACCTGGCCGACCGCCTGGCCGGCCTGGCCGGCGGTGGCCGACGCCTGTTCCCTGGCGGCCTGTCCCGTCTGTTGTGCACGCCCGACATCGCTCATGGACCATTCCTCCTTCAGGTCTCGGATCTCCGCGCCGTACCCCGCCCCTCGCGGGCCGTCACCCGGGTCGCAAGCCGGCCGGGCGACGGGACGGCGCCTCCGGATTCCCTGGGGCCGCGGGTACCACCCCGTATGCCCGTGAAACACTGCAGACCGAGACGCGGACCAGGTGGGTCGGCCTCCGTGGGCCTGCCGGGCCGCCGACCGGACCTCGTGCACTCCCCCGGCCGGCCGCGGCCCCCACGGGGCCATCACCTGCGCCGAGGCCGAAGCGGCGGGGACAACAGCCCGACCGGACGACAACAGCCCGACCGGACGACAACAGGCACCGCGAACGCGAGACGGGGCAACGAATGTTCGCAGGCGCCGTCTTCGCCCAGGCCCGGGCCCCGTCGGCGAACTGCCGTGGAATCGGACGTCGTTGGGATCGTGACTTCCTGCTCCGTCGTGCGTTGTGCGAAAGGGGATGTTCAGGAAAGGTGACCGCCGCGCAACATCGGCCGTACCCTGCATCACAACGACCCGAACGCCACACCCCCCAACTGACCAGGAGGGCGTCATGCCGACGACACCCAGCACCGACACCATCGAAACAACAACCGCACTGCTGCAGGCGGAACTTCCCCGCCTCGAAGAGCATCAGGTGGCGCTCCAGAAGGAACTCGCCGTGGTCTCCGAGCGGCTCGAATCCGTGCGCAGCGCCCTGTCGGCGCTCAGCGCGCTGGCTGCCACGACCGTGCCGCGGCCCCGTGCTTCGGAGCAGCAGGCCGAAGCCGCGCCGACCGTGGCCGACGAACCACCGGCCCTCACCGCAACGGAGGAGCCCGCGCCGGAGCCCGCCCAGGAATCCGCACCGCTGACCGAACCGGTCCAGGAGCCCGCTCCGGCTGCCGAGTCCGCCGACGTCAGCCGTGACAGCGACACCACCGACACCACAACACCCGCGGACGGAGCCGAGAGCGCTTCTCCCACGCCGCGCAAGGCCACGAGCCGGGCCAAGAGGAAGGCCGCGCCCAAGGCCGCTGCTCCGCAGGCGGCCACGCGCCGGCCGGCGAAGAAGCGCACCACCGCGAAGGCCACCAAGACCGCAAAGCCCGCAGCGAAGCCCGCGAAGACCACGAAGACCGCACTGGACAAGCAGGCCACGAAGGGCAAGCAGGCCGCATCGCCCCAGGCGGCTGTCACGGTCGCGCAGGACAACGGCGGGCTCACCGAGCAGGTCATCGCCATCCTGTCCGGGAAGGCCGGCACCCCGCTGCGGGCGCGGGACGTCGCGCAGGCTCTCGGCCGTGACGAGAGCGCGGGCGCCATCAACACTGTGCGCAGCACCCTGGACCGCCTCGTCGCCACCTCACGCGCCCACCGCGCCGGCCGCGGCCTCTACCAGGCGCCCACCGGCTGACACCGGCCTGCGCAACGGCCGGGCGGTGGCCCGGCCGTTGCGGGCGGACGCGTATCGCCGGTGTCAGCCGCCGAACGCGGCGGCCGTGCCCTTCCCCGCGTCCGGCATCCCGTCTTTCATCGTGACGGTGGCCGGCATGCTGCTGTTCCGCGGTCTGACGCAGATCGTCCTGGAGGGCCAGTCCCTCGCCCCTTTTCCGTACGGCTTCCAGAACATCGCCAAGGGGATCATCCCCGAGATGGGTCCGTACACGCAGTACCACAACCCGACCCTCGTCCCCGGGCTCGTCGCCATCGCGTTCCTGCTGCGCGAGTGGCGGGACCGCGAGCGGCAGCTCGCCTACGAACTCGACGTGCTGCCGACGGGACTGTGGGCGGCGAAGTGCGTGGCGATGACGGCCGCGGTGGTGGCCTTCACGCTGACGCTCGCGAGTTTCCACGGCGTGCTCGTCGATGCTCATCATGTGCGCGCTGCATCGGCCTCGGCTACGTGATGCGCAACGCGGTCGTCGGCCGGCACGTCTACGCGCTCGGCGGCACCAAGGCGGCCGCGAAGCTGTCGGGCGTCAAGGACAAGCGCGTCACGTTCCTCGTCTTCGTCCACATGGGTGTCCTCGCGGCACTCGCGGGCTGTGTGTACGCCGCGCGCCTGAACGCCGGCACCCCGCAGGCGGGCCTCAACTTCGAACTGGAGGCGATCGCCGCCTCGTTCATCGGCGGCGCCTCGATGAGCGGCGGCGTCGGCACCGTCATGGGCGCGGTCATCGGCGGCCTGGTCCCCGGCGTGCTCAACAACGGCATGTCGCTCGTCGGCATCGGCACGGACCACCAGCAGGTGATCAAGGGACTCGTGCTGCTCGCCGCGGTCGGGTTCGACGTGTGGAACAAGCGCAAGGTCGGCCGCTAGTCACCCCCTCTACCGCATTCAGGAGCTGGGCAGGGAAACGAGCAGACGCACCCTACTGACAGCTGCCGCCGCCGCGGGCCTGGCCACCGCGGCGGTGAGCGCCCCTGGCACCTCGTACGCCTCGCCGGGCCGCGGCCGGGGGAGGGAACTGCTCGGCAGGCTTCCCGACGGCACGAAGGTGTACCGCTGGACGCTCGCCAACGGCGGCGCGGGGGCCGCTTCACTCTGGACGGCACCACACACCGGCTGTCCGTGAACGACGGCACGAACAGCCTGCACGGCGGGGCCCAGGGCTTCGACAAGCGGGGGTGGGACGTGGAGCCGTACCCACGCCTGGGAAAGGTCGGGGGTGCAGGGCCCGAAGCACTACACCTCCGGCCCCGGTGCCCCGCCGGCCGACCCGCGGTGCCGGGATTCGTCAACGCTTCTGACAGGACCGGTTCTCTGACGACTTCTCAGCGACCTGGTCCCCCACCCTGCCGACGCGCGGCACGAGCAGCACACCGACGAGAGGGACGGTGCCCAGCGCCAGCCAGGGGACCGTGCCGCGGAGTTCGAGGAGGGCTCCCGCCGGTGCGCCGCCCGCGAGGACGAGCAGTCCGGAGACGGACGAGAGCGCGCCGGTGAACAGACCGAGGCGGCGCGCGTCGACCAGTTCGGGAACGCATGCCCGGGCCGCGGGCACCACCAGCATCTGCCCGAGCGTGAGCAGGACGACGAAGGAGACGGCCGGCCAGAGCCCCCGCAGGGGCAGGAGGACGCCGGTCACGGCGAAGGCGGCGGCGATCAGGGCCAGGCCGCAGCGGATCATCGCGGTCAGGCCGAGCCGGGCCGACGCCCGGCGCTCCAGGGGCACCTGGCCGAAGACGACCATCGCCGAGGAGAGTGCGAAGAGCCAGCCGAGCGCCTGCTGCGAGCCCGTGGCACGGTCCAGTTCGGCGGGCAGGGCGAGGTACAGCTGGTTGTAGGCGATCAGATAGGTGGAGTAGGCGAGGGCGAGGCACAGGAACCGGCGGTTGTGCACGAGGGGGCGGAGTGCGGGGCGTTCGCGTGTGGCCGCGGCCTCGGCACGGGGCATCAGCCGCCAGTGACCTGCCAGGACCACGGCGAAGACGGCGGCACCGGCCAGGCACGCGCCGCGGAAGCCCTCGCCGAGCAGGAGCGTGCCGACGAGGGGTCCGATCAGGGCTCCCGCCTGCCCGCCGGCCGAGAACGTGGCCAGCACGCGCGTGCGCACGGGGCCGCCCGCCTGCTCCATCCGTACGGCCTCCCCCGCGATCTCGCTCTCCACCGCGGGTGAGAAGAGCGCCGCGGCGAAGCCGACCAGCACCACGGCGGCGGTCACGGACCAGGCGGACTCGGCCGTGCCCAGCCAGACGAATCCCGCCACCCGCAGCGCGCATCCGGCGAGGACGACGGGCCGGGGGCCGTAGCGGTCGGTCAGTGAGCCGCCGACCACGAACATGCCCTGCTGGCTGAAGGTGCGCAGCCCCAGGATCAGCCCGACCAGGGCGCCGCCGAGACCCAGCGTGCCGCCCAGGTGGTCGGCGAGGTAGGGCAGTACGGCGAAGAAGCCCACGTTGAAGGCGAACTGACTGGCGACGAGCAGGCGCGCGAGCGGGGACATCAGGTGAGCTTGCCGTCCCGCATGGTCAGGACACGGTCGCAGAAGTGCCGTACGACCGGCATGTCGTGGCAGATGAACAGGTAGCCGAGGCCCAGCTCCTCCTGGAGGTCGAGCAGGAGGTTGACGATCGCGGCGCGCAGGGAGGGGTCGAGAGCGGAGACGGGCTCGTCGAGCACGAGCAGGTCCGGCTCGCTCGCCAGCGCGCGGGCGATCCCGGCGCGCTGGCACTGGCCGCCGGAGAGCTCGTGCGGAAGCCGGTCGCCGTGGGACGCGTCGAGGCCGACCATGCCGAGGAGCTCCTCGACCCGGCCGGGTCCGGTCGCCCGGGCCCAGCGGCCCTGGACGCGCAGGGGTTCGGCGATCTGGTCGCGGACGCGCCTGCGGGGGCTGAGCGTGCCGTAGGGGTCCTGGAACACGGGCTGGATGCGGGGCCGGGTCCGTCGCAGCTCCTTCTCGCCGAGCGCGGTCAGGTCGGTGCCGGCGAACCGGACCCGGCCGCCGTCCGGACGGCGCAGTTGGAGGACGGCGGCGGCGGTCGACGACTTGCCGCAGCCGGAGGGGCCGATCAGCCCGACGGTCTCGCCCGCGTCGACCGAGAACGACACGCCGTCGACGGCGGTCGTCGCTCCGTACCGGACGACCAGGTCGCTGACGTCCAGCAGGGGCGGCCGGGTGCTCATACGGACTCCAGGACGTCGAGATGGCAGGCGACCTCGCGCCCTTCCAGAGACCGCGGCGCGGGGAGTTCGGTGCGGCAGCGGGCCGTTGTGTGCGCGCAGCGCGGCGCGAAGGCGCAGCCGGGCGGGATGCCACCCGGCGCCGGCGGGCGGCCGGGCAGGGCGGGCAGCCGGGACTTGCGCGGAGTGTCGCCCGCCGGGACGGAGGCGAGGAGCGCGGCGGTGTACGGGGACCGCGGCCGGGCCAGGATCCTGTCGGTGGGGCCGTACTCGACGAGCCGCCCCGCGTACATGACGGCCGTCCGGTCGGCGTGCTCGCGCACGGCGTCGAGGTCATGGGTGACCAGGACGAGCGAGGCGCCCGTCGCGTCGCGCCGCTCGGCCAGCACCGTCAGGACCTGGGCGCGCATCCCGGGGTCGAGCGCGGTGGTCGGCTCGTCGGCGACGATCAGGTCCGGCTCGTTGACCGTGGCCATGGCGATGACGGCGCGCTGCCGCATCCCGCCGGAGAACTCGTGCGGGAACGCGTCCAGGCGGTCGCCCCGGATGCCGACCTGCTCCAGGGCCAACTCGGCCCTGGCGCGCGCCTCACGCTTCGGCACTGCCTGCACGGAGCGTACGGCCAGGGCGAGTTGGGTGCCGACGCGGTGCACGGGAGACAGGGCCGACAGGGCGTCCTGCGGCACGAACGCGACGCTCCGGCCCCAGTCGGCAGGGGTGACGGGCTCGCCCCGGAGCAGCACGCTGCCGGTGACGGACGCGTCGTGGGGAGCCATGTTGAGCAGGGTCCGCGCGGTCAGCGACTTGCCGGCCCCGGACTCGCCGACGAGGGCGAGGACTTCACCGGGCCGTACGGCGAAGGAGACACCGCGGACGGCTTCGGCGCCGCCGAAGGCGACGCGCAGATCGCGTACCGAGAGGAGGGGGTCAGACGGCAACGGAAGTCGTCCTCTTTCGCAGGTCCGGCCGTACGGCGTGCCGGGGTCCGGTGTACGCGGACAGGGTGACGGCGAGCGCGGCGAGGAGGGCCAGGGCGACGGCCGGGGCCAGTGCCGCGACCGGAGCGCGCTCCACGTAGTCGGCGGACTCGTCGAGGAGCAGCCCCCACTCGGGGGACGGCGGCTGGGCGCCGAGCCCGAGGAAGCCGAGCGACGCCAGGGCGAGCGCGATGCCGGGCAGGCGCAGCACGGCGTGCCGGGCGACCGGGGCGGCCACCGAGGGCAGGACGTGCCGGGTCAGGATCCAGGCGGGGCTCGCGCCGATCGCCTTCTGGGCGTGGAGGAACTGCGAGGCGCGCACCTCCTGGACCAGTGCCGCCGCGTGGGCCGTCAGCGCCGGCCAGGACACGAGGGCGACGGCGAGTGCAGCCCCGTCGGCGCAGGGGCCGACGACGGCGGCGGCCAGCACACCGACGATGACGGGAGGCAGGGCGTTGGCGATGTCGGCCGCTCCGGTGGCGAGGTGCGGCAGGAAGCCGAGGGCGAGAGCGGTGACGAGGCCGAGGAGACAGACGGCGGCCGCCATGCCGACCGTGGCCGCCGCGCCGTGCCCGAGCCGGGCCAGGACGTCACGGCCGAGCGCGTCCGCGCCGAGCGGGTGTGCCCCGGACGGCGCGGCGAGCCGCGCGGCCGTGTCGACGGCGTACGGATCGCGCAGCAGGCCCCAGCCGGTCACGCCGACCAGTACGGCGCCGAGGACCACAGGGATTGGTGCGGGCACCCGCACGGGGCGCGGCGCCGGCAGGCTCAGACCTGCTTCCCGGAGAGCCGGGCCGAGCAGCCTCCGGCGCAGCGCGGCCGCGCCGGCACCCGCGAGCAGCCCGAGGATCAGCAGGGAGAGCAGCGAGCCCTGGAGCAGGGGCACGTCCTGGGACTTGACGGCGCCGAGCGTGGTGCGGCCGAGGCCGGGTATCGCGAAGACGGTCTCCACCGCGACCGCCCCGCCGGTCAGACCGACCGCGACCATCCCGAACTGCCCCGCCAGCGGCGGAAGGACGCGCCGCAGGGCGGCCGCGGCGACCCGGGCGCGGCCGACGCCCGCGCCGCGCCACAGGTGGGCCCAGCGCTCGTCGAGGATGCCGGGCAGTGCTTCGGCGACCAGGCGGCCGAGCAGCCCGCCCGCGGGAAGGCCGAGGGCGAGCGCGGGGAGGACGAGGTGCGCCGGACCGGCCCACCCGGAGGTCGGCAGCCAGCCGAGGCCCACACCCACGACGATCAACAGCACGGTGGACAGCAGGAATTCGGGCACGGCCGTGAGCACGGCGGCGCATGCGCCGGACGTCCCCCGCCCCCGTGTCAGGACCGGTGCGACGAGGGCGGCGGCCACCAGGAGCGCGACCGCCAGGGCCGCGCCCATCAGCGTCAGGGACACCTGGAGGCCGGCGACCACCGAGGGCAGCACCTCGGCACCCGAGACCCAGGAGACGCCCAGGTCGCCCCGGAGCAGCCCGGCCGCCCACTGGCCGAGCAGGCCCAGCGGCCCCGCGTCGAGGCCGAGGTCGGCGCGGATGGCGGCCAGCGCCTCGGGGGTCGGCTCCTGCTCGGCGGACCTCGCACGCAGCAAACTCAGCGCCGGGTCCTTGCCGGAGAGCCAGGGCAGCAGTCCGACGACGACGAGCACGCCGGCCAGGCAAAGCGCCCGGGAGAGTTGGGCCCTCACCTGACGTACGTGTCGGTCGTGACGAGCTCGCGCTCGCGGGGGTCGTGCGCGGCGCCGGTCACCCCGGCCGCGTCGCCCTGGACGACCCGTTCGTGCAGCATCGGTACGGCCGCGTCGGTGGCGAGCACGGCCGCCTCGGCGCCCATGATCGCCTTGCGGCGGGCGTCGCCGACGGCGGTCCCGGACGCCTCGGTCAGGGCCTTGTCGACGGCCGGGTCGGCGAGCTGCGGGATGTTGAAGGAACCCTCGCTCGCGAAGTCGCTGTAGAGGTACGCCGCCGCGTCGCCGGAGTCGAGGACGGTGGCCCGGGACAGGACGAACGCGTCGAACTCGCCCGCGAGCGCGTCCGCTTCGATGTTGGCGTACTCGCGCACGTCGAGCCTGACCTTGAAACCGGCGGCCTGGAGCTGCTGTTGCAGGATCTGGGCGACCTCGGGCAGTTCGGCGCGGTCCGTGAAGGTGCCGATCGTGATCTCGGTGCCGTCCGGCTCGCCCGCCGCGCCGTGCCGGACGTCCTGGCGCAGCTTCGCGGCCCAGGGCAGGGCCGGCCCCAGCAGGCCCTTCGCGACGTCGGCCCTGCCCTCGTAGACACTGCGCACGATCTCCTCGGCGTCGATCGCCTCGCGCGCCGCCGCCCGGAGTCCGGGGTCCTCGAAGGGGCCCGAACGGGTGTTGAGGTAGAGGGTGTTGGTGCGCGGCATCGGCACTTCGGTGATCAGTTTCTCGTCGAGCAGGCGGGCCTGGGAGACCGGTACCGCCTCGACGATGTCGGCCTCGCCGCTGCGCAGGGCCGCAGCGCGCGCCGTGCCGTCGGGGACGAACGTCACGTCGATGCCGGCGGCTTTCGCCTTGCCGCCCCAGTAGCCGTCGTAGCGGTCGAGCGTCGCCGACGCGGAGCCGTTCACCTTCACGAGTTCGAACGGGCCGGTGCCGGCGCCCACGGGATCGACTGTCCTGCCCCGGTACGCCTTGGCGGCCAGGACCGACAGCTGCGGCGAGCTGAGCCGCTGAGGGAGGAGCGGGTCGGCCGCGGCGGTGGTGACGGCGACGGTACGGGGGCCGAGCGCCTTCACGGAGAGGTCGACGCCGTCGAGGATGCGCGGTTTGGGCGAGGCGCTCGCGGCGGCCCGCAGCGACGTGACGACGGAGTGGGCGGTCAGGCCGGTCCCGTCGTGGAAGGTCACCCCCTCGCGCACGGTGAACGTCCAGGTCTTCCCGGACTGTTTCCAGCCGGTCGCCAGCCCGGGCTCGGCGTTGCCGTCACGGTCCAGCTCGACGAGCGTCTCGGCGGTGGACCAGCGCGACAGCTTGAAGGCGTCGTCGGACAGCGGCGAGAGCCCGGAGCGCGGCGGTTGCATCATCGCGACCCGCACGCGGCCGGGCCCGCCGTCGCCGGGGCCGGCGCCCGGGGATCCGGTGCCGGCGAAGCAGCCGGTGAGCAGGACCGAGCAGGCTCCCAGGGCGGTCGGGAGCACAAGTCCCCGGCGGCGTATACGTGAACGTTCGAACGAAGGCAAGGAAAACCCCTGGGAGGCGCGTTGCGGAGGGAGTGCCCGACCCTAGCACGATGATAATCGTTTTCGTTAACGGGCTCAGGTCCTTGCCCAGCGCCGCGGTGCCCCGCCCCCCGAGGGCGGGACACCGCTGTGCGCAGGCCCGTCAGGCGCCCACGACGTTGTCCTTCACGCGCAGCCGCTCGCCCAGGAACCCGCCGAGCGCCGTGACCAGCGAGATGCCCACCAGCAGCAGGGCCACCGGCCACGAGGCGCCGCCGCTGGTCTTCAGCAGGGCCGTCGCGAGGAACGGCAGGAAGCCGATCAGCGCGCCCGCCAAGTTGTACGCCAGAGCCACACCGCTGTAGCGCAGGTGCGCGGGGAACAGCTCGGTGAGCAGCTCGCCCGAGACGGCGTACGCGACGGACAGCACGGCGATCCCGGCAGCCACGGCCAGCACGATCGCCGCGGGGTTCCGCGTGTCGATCAGCCAGAAGACGGGGAAGGCGCAGACCGCGCTGATCAGACCGCCCCACAGGGTGAGCCGGCCGGGACCGACGCGTTCGGCGAGCCGGCCCATGACGAGGATCACCGCGATCTCGACGACGGCCGCGATCAGGGTCGCGTTCACCATGAGGCCGCGCGACATGCCGAGCGTCGTGGTGCCGTAGCTGATCACGAAGGTGGTCAGGACGTAGAAGCCGCCGACGCCCAGCATCGCGGATGCCATCGCCACGAGCAGGCGTCCCCACGCGGTGCGGAAGACCTCGAGGGCCGGGATCTTCGCCCGCTCGTCCTGCTTGAGCAGTTCATCGAAGAGGGGCGACTCCTCGACCTTGCGACGGATGTAGACGGCGATGACCAGCAGCGGGAAGGCCGGCAGGAACGGCAGGCGCCAGCCCCAGGAGTCGAACTGCTCGTCGGGCAGGAGCAGGACGAGGGCGAAGGCGCCGGAGGGGAGCAGGGTGCCGACCGGGGAGCCGACCTGCGGCAGGGCGGCGTAACGGCCTCGCTTGCCGGGCGGTGCGTGTTCCGCCGCCATCGTGTCGACGATGCTGTCCAGCTCGGCGACCTCCTCCTCGGTGGCGCGTTCGGCGGCGAGGCGCGCGGCGCTGTCGGGGTGCCAGGCATGTCCATGAGCCAATGACGTCAGCTACTGCGCCACCCGCCGCAGGATCGACGGCGGCCGGGCCGGGCGCATCGTGAACATCGGCTCACGCGGCGCGTTCCGCGGCGAGCCCGACCATCCGGCGTACGGCGCCACCAAGGCGGCGCTGCACGCGTTCGGTCAGTCGCCGGCCGTCTCGCTCGCGCCGCACGGCATCGCGGTCGCCTCGGTGGCGCCCGGTCTCGTCGCCACCGAGCGGGTCGCCGACAGGCTCAGCGGCGCGGAGGGCGAGCAGATCCGGTCGCAGAGTCCCTTCGGCCGCGTCGCGGCCCCGGAGGAGATCGCCTCCGCCGTGCTCCATCTCGCCTCGCCCGAAGCCACGTGGTGCTCGGGCACGGTCCTGGACGTCAACGGAGCCTCGTATCTGCGCACCTGAGCGGCCGACGCGAGGGGGCCGGCGTCCCTGCGGACGCCGGCCCTCTTTCGGCCCCGGTGTGCGGGCCGGCCCGCAGCGAAAAGAGTTGCACGTCCTTCGCTCGGCGTTTTCCTTTTCTCCACAAACCCGAACGGGCCGTGAAGCCATCGGGAATTAGGTCAGAGGCGGCGGACTCGCGAGGAGATACCGTGACCGACCAGCAGATAGATCACTGCGGGCAGTCCGTAATTGAGGAGAACGCGGAGACCGTCCGTGTCCATCGTGAAAATGTCCTGTGACCACCACGCCAGCCAGTCGGCCATCCCCTCGACGAACTCGACGAAGATGTTCGAACGGTTGGCCTCGAGCAGGTAGAGCAGGATCCACAGTCCCAGGACCACCGCGGCGACGTCGGCGATCGTGTGGATGACCAGGGCGGCCCGGCGTGCGGCGGACCCGTCCCCGTCACGGGAGCGGCGTGGTTCGCCGCCCTGGTTCAAGTCGTACTGCCGCTGGTCCGGCAGGGGTTCGGTGTTACTCACTGGAGTCCCAATCTGACGCGTACACCGCCTCGACGGCACGGAAGTGCGGTCACTGCGCAAAGGGAATTCCCGCAGCGGGAGAAATCCCGGCCGTGACCGCATACAGGGCGCTCGTCGCGCCCCTGCCCGAAACTGCGCCGCACGCGGACGAAGCGTTACACGAAGGCCGGACAGGCCCGATATCGACGACTACGAGAATTCCCGTCGCCCAAGACCGATCGGCCCGCAACGCCGCCCGGCCGCGCGACGGCTCCGCTTCGGGCCCCACGCGGGCGGGCTCCCCCGAAATGCGCCCCTCGGGTCCGGCGTGAGCGTCCCACGGGCGGGACTCCGTCAGCCGCCCACAGGATCACGCGCCGGTCCGCACCCTCACGCGTTCGTGCCCAGATCGACCGTGATCCCCGCACCCGAGATGCCGCGGCCGCCCGGCCCCGCGAGGTGGGCCACCGTCGCGGCCACCTCGTCCGGTTCGAGGAAGCGGCCGAGGGCCGTGAGGTCCCGCTGCGCCTGGGCGCCCGCGCCGTCGGCCGGGTTCATGTCCGTGTCGGTCGAGCCCGGGTGGACGACGTTCACCGTGATACCGCGCGGGCCGAGGTCGCGGGCGAGCCCCCTGGTCAGGCCGTCCAGCGCCGCCTTGCTCATGCTGTAGAGCGCGACACCGGCGAACGGCACCCGCGCGGCGAGGTTGCTGCCGGTGCTGATGATCCGCCCGCCGCGCGGGAGATGTCGTACCGCGGCCTGTGCGGCGAGGAACGCCGCGCGCACGTGCACGGCCAGCGTGTGGTCGACCTCCTCGAGGGTGACGTCCTCGATCGGTCCGCTCGGAAACACGCCCGCGTTGTTGACCAGGATGTCCAGCCGCCCGAACTCGGCGGCAGCACGCTCCACGGCCTCCGTGACCTGGTCGGCGAGCGCCACGTCGGCCCGCATCGCCAGCGCCCGCCGCCCCATGCCCCGGACTTCGGCCACGACCTCGGCGGCTCGCTCCTCCCCCCTCTCGCTGACATAGGTGAAGGCCACGTCGGCGCCGTCACGCGCCAGCCTGCGGACGATCGCCGCGCCGATCCCCCTGCTCCCGCCCGTGACCAGTGCCGCCTTGCCCGCCAACTCACCCATGACGTCCCCACCATCGTTCGCCCGTTGATTATGTATCGATCGACACAGAAACCCTCACACGCACGCGGGCCGCAGGTCAAGCGGTATATTGAACGCTCGGCACAGAAAGGCGGCCCAGCATGGCGGGACCCGGCCGGCCCCGGAGCTTCGACCGCACGAAGGCCCTCGCGCAGGCGATGCGGGTGTTCTGGGAGCGCGGTTACGAGGCGGCGTCCATGAGCGACCTGACCGCGGCGATGGGCATTGCGTCGCCCAGCCTCTACGCGGCGTTCGGGTCGAAGGAGCAGCTCTTCCTCGAGGCAGTGGCCCTCTACGACGCGACCGACGGGAGCGCGGCGGCGCGGGCCCTCGACGAGGCGCCGACCGCCCGCGAGGCCGTGGCCGCCCTGCTGAGGGCGAACGCGCGAGCCCGCACCGCGGACGGTGGTCCCCCCGGCTGCATGATCGTCCTCTCGGCGACCAACTGCTCGGAGGCCAACTCCCCGGTGCGCGAACACCTCGCGGCACGGCGGCGCGACGGCATGGACAAGCTCGTACGCCGCCTGGAACAGGGCGTCCGCGAAGGCGATGTGCATCCGGACGCTGACGCGGAAGCGGTCGCGGCGTACTACACCGCCGTCCTCCAGGGCATGTCCGTACGGGCGCGCGACGGCGCCTCGCAGGCGGAGCTGGACCGTACCGCCGACCTCGCGACGGCGTCGTGGGACGTGGTGACCGGGACCGGCTGACGCCTCAGCAGCCGGCTCCCCCGCCCGGCCGCCGGCTCCTGCGCCCGCATGCCCCGGCACCACCGCGAGGTCACGGCCGGCGGCCGATCTTTGCAGAAGCATCACAAGTAATGCGCAGCGCCTGCCGAGATCGCGGCTAGCGTTGCTGGCCGACCGAACCCATGCGCGACAGCGCACAAGGCGCCGATGTCTCTGGCAGCTCCGGCAGCACAGAAAGTTTGCAGATGGACTACTGCTCGTCATGTCGTCGGCACCTCAACGGAGCTCTGGTGTGCCCGGGTTGCGGCGCGTACGCACCGGACATCGCCCCGCCCCCTCACCGCGGTGACCAGGCGACGACGGCCACGGCGGAGTGGGACCCGTTGCGCGGGGAGCGGTCACCCGCCCCCAAGTCGCCGACCGGCCCCGGTTCCCGGGTCGTCGCCGGCGCACGAGCGGGGACGGCCGTGCCGGACGGCTCCGCGGGCGACGGACCGGTCACGGCCTCCGGGTCCACCGCTTCCGGCGCGCCGGGCCGTGCGGCCCGGCGGCGGCAGCTCGCCCGCTGGAAGAAGAACCGGCGCCGCGCCGTGGCCGGAACGGCCATCGCCCTCGTCGGCGGCGGCCTCACCATCGCGGCGCTGCCCTCCGGGTCCTCCAAGGGCAGGATGAACGCGGTCTCGGCGCCCGAGACCGTCACCCCCAACGCGGCCCGGATGAGCGAGCCCGTCTCGCCGTCCGCGGAGCCGGCCAAGCAGGCGACGCGGAAGCCGGACACCCGTCCCTCCCCGACCACCGTCCCGCGGCAGCGGACCGCGACGATCACCGTGGCCCGCCCCGCGGCCACGCCTCCGCCGCAGCGCCCTGCCACCGAGGCGGCCGCACGGCCGGAGGCGCAGCGCTCCGAGGCCCCGGCCCCGCGGCCCACCGCCGACGACTCCGCCACCCAGAAGCCGAGCACCTCGGGCAACACGGGTGATTCGGGCACATCGGGCGAGGACCGTCCGGAGGCGACGCCGTCGCAAACGGCGACCACGTCACCGAGCGAGGTGTGCCTGCTCGTCCTCTGCCTCGGCTGACGGCAGGACGGGCGTCACTCCGACTCGTGACGCCGGAACCGGCGTCCCCTCGACGATCGCGCAGTCTCTGCGCGGTCGTCGGCGCTTCCCCGCGCGGCACCGTTTCGTCCCGAGCGCAGAGGGCACACGGCCTGCGTCGCACCGGAGGTGAACCATGCCAGGACGCGAAGAGCTCCCTTCGACGCTGGAGCGCTCGTCCAAGGACGCACAGCGCACATGGATCAAGGCCCACGATTCCGCCGTGGAGCAGTACGGCGAAGGCGAGCGGGCCCATCGGGTCGCCTTCAGCGCGCTCAAGCACACGCACGAGAAGGTCGCCGACCACTGGGAGCGGAAGGAACACGGCCGCAAGGGACCGTCGGACCCGCGGGCGCGGACGCCGCGGCAGCGGCCCGCCCGCAGCGGTGAGGGCGTCGACGAGAACGCCACCAAGCAGCACCTGTACGACCTGGCCCAGCGCCTGGACATCGCGGGCCGGTCCCGGATGAGCAGGTCCGAGCTGCTGGAGGCCATTCGCAAGGAGAACCGCTCGAAGACCCGCCAGGCTCGTTCACGGTGAGACGGGTGAGACGGGTGACGGCGCCGTCCCCGGCCGGCCTCGCCGGTCAGCCGATGCCGTGGTCGGCGAGCCGTCCCACCGTCAGTCCGCGGGACCGGCACGCCTCCACCACCAAGGGCAGCGCGGCCAGCGTGACCCGCCACGATCCGGCCGCGCTGTACGCGTCGGTGTCGTGGAGCAGCACCGTCGCGCCCCCGCGCAAAGTGCTCGTGACCTCCGCGAGGACTCTGCCGGGGGTGGCGGATGCGGTCCAGTCGCGCCCCCAGGCCGACCAGAGCACCGGCGTCAGCCCGGCGCGGCGCGCCGCTGCCCAGCGTCCGCCGGTGAGGACACCGTAGGCGGGCCGGTACCAGCGCGGGTACACGCCCGAGACTCCGTGGACGGCGTCCGCGGCCCGGGCCACGTCGTGCGCGTCGCGGACGGGGCGGGGCGCCCAGCCCCGTTCGTGGCACCAGCCGTGCACGGCCAGTTCATGGCCCTCGGCGGCGATGCGGCGCCCCAGCTCGGGATGCCGCGCGAGCCTGCTGCCGAGCACGAAGAACGTGGCGCGCACGGAGAGCCGGTCGAGGGCGCGGAGGAAGTCGGGGGTACTGCCGGGGTCGGGGCCGTCGTCGAAGGTGAGGGCCACCCGGCGGGGGTCCCCACGACCGTCGAGGGTCGCCCCGAGCACCGCCCGGACGGACGGGATCCAGGTGGCCGCCGGTCCGATGTGCCATGCCGTCACCGCCAGCGCCGCCGCGGCGGCCGGGACGGCGGTCCTGCGCCCGCCGGGCGCGGCCGCGTGTGGTGTGGTCACCACGCCGCCTCCTTGTCTTCCTCGCCCGCGAGCAGGGGCGACCTGGCCAGTTGCGCCGTGCCGGCGAGGAGCACGGCCAGTGCGGCCGCCTCGGGCAGGATCCGCAGTCCGAGTTCGACGTGTTCGCCGAACAGCACCGAGCCGAGGACGACGCTGAGCAGGGCGTCGCCCAGGGTCAGCGCGGGCTGCGAGGCGACGAGCGTGCCCGCCCGCAGGGTCACCTGGAGCAGGAGGAAACTGCCGAGTCCGACGGCGAACGCGGTGTACAACTGCCACGCGGCGAACAGGGCGGCGATGCCTTCGTCCAGCCGTCCCGTCGCGTCCTTGATCAGCGCGGCGGTGCAGGCGAAGCCGAGGGCTGTCGCCGTACCGAGGACGGCCGCCCGTGGCGCGGACGGGAGCCGCGGTGACACGGCGACGAGCGCGACGACCGCCGTCGCGACGGCGACGGCCGTCCACAGCCACCGGACTCCCGGTACGGTCGCCCGCTCGCCGGACGGTTCGAGGAGTGCGAGGAAGACGGCGAGGCCCGTGGCCATGGCGAGGAAGGCCCACCAGGTGCGGCCGTCGGGGCGGCGGCGGAACACGATGCCGCCGACGGCCAGGGTGAAGAGCAGTTCCGTGGTCATGACGGGTTGCACGACCGACAGCGGGCCGGTGGCGAGGGCGGCCGCCTGGCACAGCCCCGAGACGGCGAGCAGGGCCGCGCCCCAGATCCAGATCGGCCGCCGGACCAGCCGGACCGCCCACGACCACGGGCGGGCGGGCTCGGAGGACGGGTCCGCCTCCTCGGCGGCCGCGCGCCGCTGGAGTACGGACGCGGCCGCGTTGCCGAGGGCGGCGAGCAGGGCCAGGACGATCGA
This sequence comes from Streptomyces sp. NPDC002867, assembly GCF_053591895.1. Lineage (NCBI taxonomy): Bacteria > Bacillati > Actinomycetota > Actinomycetes > Kitasatosporales > Streptomycetaceae > Streptomyces > Streptomyces sp. NPDC002867. Next base: position 21,013 of record NZ_JBSFUR010000052.1, read on the forward strand.
GACCGCGATCATCGCGCCGCCGGTTCGGCCCGTCCGGCCAGGTAGCGGAAGAAGCCCGGCGCGACACCGTGCAGCCGCGCCGGCACGGCCAGCCACCCGGGCACGAACAGGTCGCTGCGGCCCCGTACGAGTGCCTCCCTGACCGCGTCGGCGACCCGCTCGGCGGGCACCGGACGCGGCCGGGCGCGGTGGTACGGGGCCCCGCGACGGGCGAAGAACGGTGTGTCCACGGCACCGGGCGAGATCACCGACACCCGCACGCGGGTGCCCGCGAGTTCCTGGCGCAGGCTCTCGGCGAAGGCCAGCAGGGCTCCTTTGCCGGCGGCGTAGACGGCCTCGTTGGGCACCCCGACGCATCCGGCCATCGAGCCGATGAGGACCACCCGCCCCGTCCTGCGCGCCACCATCTGCGGCAGCAGCAGCCGCACCATGTGGAGCACCGCGGCGAGATTGACGGTCAGCAGCCGGTCGACGGCCTCGGCGGGCATCGCGGTGAAGGGGCCGTACCAGCCGATGCCCGCCGAGGCGACCAGCGCGTCGACGTGGCCCGCGTGGTCCAGCGCCTGTCGGGCCAGCCGGTCGCGTTCGGCAGGGACCGCCAGGTCGGCGGGCAGCGCGTGGCCGCCGGTGCGGCCCGCGACCGCCGCGAGACGGTCGCGGTCACGGCCGCTGAGCAGCAGCCGCCAGCCGCCCTCGGCCGCGAGGGCGGCCGCGACGGCCTCGCCGATGCCCGAGGACGCCCCGGTGACGAGAACGACCGGCGGCACCCCGCCCGAGCGGGCGACGCGCCGCGACATGCCCTGCCCCGCGCCGTGCCGAGCCCGGCAACTGGTCCTGCGCCTCGTCCCACGCACCGGCAGTCCTCCGGATCTCTCGACGGCCTGGCCCCCTGCCAGCTTCGGCGCTGCGGCGGGCAACCGCCCGTCCACGAACGGTCCTCCCGGCGCCGAGTCACCCGAACGGCTCGATTCGGTGTCCGCCCGCCACGGCATGGAGCCCCTGACGAAGCCCGGACGCTCCCTCGGAGGACCGGAGGATCATGCGGCGGCGATTCCTGCTCCTCAGCGCCGGCATGGGCGCGGGCCACGACGCGGTGTCCGCCGAGCTGGCCCGCAGGCTGCGCGAGCGCGGCGACCACGCCGTCGTGCGGGACGTGCTGAGGCTCCTTCCCCCGGGCGCGGGCGCGGCCGTGCGCTCCTTCTACGAGGCGACCGTCCGGCACATTCCCCGGCTGTACGCGGGGATCTACGCCCTGTTCCTGTCCCCCGCCGAGGGACCGCGGCCCAGCAGCACGCCGCTGGCCGCGGCGGCGGAGCGCAGACTCATGGAGCTGGTGGAGCTGTGGCGGCCGGACGCGGTCGTCTCCACGTTCCACCTGGCCGCCGAGATCACCGGACGGCTGCGCGCCCAGGGGACGCTGTCGGTACCCGCGGCCGTCTTCCTCACGGACTTCGCGGTGCACCGGGGGTGGCTGCACCCCGGCAACGACCTGTACGTGTGTGTCACCGAGGAGGCCGCGGCGGCGGTCCGCGCGGAGACCGGGCGGACCGCGCTGGTGTCGGGACCGGTCGTCGCGCCCCGGTTCCGTACGAGGGCCCGCACGCCCTCTCACTGGGAGTCCGACTTCGCGCGGCTGGCGCCCGGCCGGGCGCCCGTGCTGCTGTCCACGGGCGCGTGGGGTGTGGGCTCGGCGGTCCCGGACACCGCGCGGTCACTCGCGGGCCACGGATGGCTGCCCGTCGTCCTGTGCGGGCGGGATCGTGCCCTGATGCGACGCACGGCCCGGCTGCCGGGCGTGCTGGGGCAGGGATGGGTTCCCGACATGCCCGAGCTCTTCGCGTCGGTGCGGGTCCTGATCGACAATGCGGCCGGGCAGACCGCGGTGCAGGCGCTCGCCTCGGGCGTTCCCGTCATCGGCTACCGGCCCATCCCGGGCCACGGCGCCGAGGGCGTACGGAGCATGGCGGCGGCCGGCCTCTCCGTCCACGCCCGGGATCTGCCGGAACTGCTGCGGGCCGTGGACCGGCTGGCGTCCGCCGGAGCCGCCCGGGACCGGCAGCGCGCCCGCGGCGCGGCGGCGTTCACCGCCGACGCCGCCGCACTGATCAGTGACTTCTGCCTCCCCGGGCCCGCGGGCCACGGCCCTTCGTGACCCGGTCCGCCGAGTGGGGGCGGACCGGGGCCGCCGACGGCGTGCGCGGGCGGTCGGCGGGGCCGTCGTGCACTCCTTGGGTCGTGGTCCTTCTCGTGGTTCCTCAGGTGGTGGGCCGGTGACCGAGCGCCCTGACGATCTCGTCCGCGTTGTGGAAGGTGCCGTCCTCCGGGAGCCGGCGCGCCTCTTCCAGCACCGGTTCGGGCGCGTGGCTCTCCTCCAGGGCGCGCAGCACGGCACGGCGGTCCGCCGGGAACACCGTCCGGTCGAGGTGCCGGGCGAACTCCGACCCATACGAACCGGTCGCCCGGCGCCGGAGCACGCTGTGCGGTGGTCAGGGCCAGGACGGCTCCCTGCGCGGAACGACGACCAGTTCGGAGACCGCGCTGCCGGGCGGCACAGAAAGGGCGTACAGCAGTGTGTCGGCCACGATGTCGGGGCTCTGCAGCATCGAGACGTCCGCGTCCGGGAACCGCTCCAGGATGAACGGCGTCTCCATGCCGCCGGCGATGATGCCCGTGACGCCGATCCCCGGACAGTCCCGCTGCGCCTCCTTGAAGAGGGTGTGTGTGAACGCGCGCAGGCCCGACTTCCCCGCCGAGTACGGTCCGGCCTCGGTCCAGGTGCGGTTCGCCGCCGTCGAGAGGATGTTGACGATGTGTCCGCCGCCGCACGCGATCATGCGGCGATACGTCTCCAGGCACAGGTACATGGGGCCCAGGAGATTGGTGGTGACGACGCGGGTCACCTCGTCCGCCGTCAGGTGCTCGATCGGCTTGGAGACGTCGACGGCGGCGTTGTTGACCAGGATGTCCACCGCCTGCCCTTCGGCGTCCAGATCGCGGAAGACGTCCGCGACCATCGCGGAGTCGCAGACGTCCAGTTCCACGAAACGGGCGTCGTGACCGGCCCGGGTCAGGTCCTCGCACAGCTCCCGTGCGGTCTCCTTCCGTACGTCCGCCACGAGGACCGACGCTCCCGCCCCGGCCAGCCTGCGCGAGACGGCGGCTCCCAGGCCCCGGGCGCCCCCGGTCACCAGTGCCTGCTTGCCCCGAAGATCGACCTGCACTGCGCTGCCCATGTCCCCTGCCTCTCCTTGACTGCACCGTCCCCGGTAACCACCGTGTGCGCCGGGAAACCGGTCCGTCTCTCACTGTGACGCCGCCGGGTGCCCGCGGCACGCCGTACTAGGCCGCCTCACGGGGCCCGCGGGAGTGGCCGCCGTCACCTTCACCGGCCCCGGGCGCACCGGCCCCGCCGTCCCGGCCGGCCCTGTGAGCAAGCACACGAGAAGTACGCGTTCCCAGGCGGCACAAGGGATCGGCGGACCGGCCGCCGTCACCGCGCCGCCCCGCGGCGGCTCTTGTCCGTTCCGGTCTGCCACGATGGTCGACGCCGTCTCCCGGGGTGAACCGCCCCCGGGCGCCACGGCACCCGACAGATCCGGTGGATCAGCCGCGCAGAGCAGCCGGCCGTCCGACGTCCGCCGTATGCCGCACCTGCCTCCCGGTACTTCACTGTGTCTTCTTCCTCCGCCGTCCGCTCCGGCACGTCCGCATCCGCCACCGACCGCTCGCCCTGGCGTTCCCTCAGGTACCGCAGCATGCGCTGGTGGTCCGTCGCGAACTTCGTCTCCAACGCCGGTACATGGATGCAGCTGACCGTGCAGAACCTGCTGGTCCTGCAGATCACGGGCTCCGCTGCGGCGACGGGTCTGTCCATGTCCGTGCAGGCGGCGCCCGGCCTGCTGATGAGCGTCGCGGGCGGCGCCGCCGTCGACCGCTGGCCCCGCAAACTGACCGCGGCCGCCAGCCAGGCGCTGCTCGGTGCCGTGGCGTTCCTGACGGCGTTCCTGGTGGCCTTCGACCAGCTCAACCTCGGCATCCTGATGGCGCTCGCCGCCGTCACCGGTGTGATCGCCACGGTCGACGGGCCGGCGTGTGCGCTGCTGGGCAACGACCTGGTCCGCACCGAGGACGTGCCCTCCGCCATCGGCGTGGGTTCCTTGGTGCACAACGCCGGGCGGCTCGCGGGCGCGGCGCTCGCGGGCGCGACGGTCGGCTTCCTGGGCACCGGCGCCGCCTATGCCGCCAACGGGCTCTCGTTCGTGTTCGTCGCCTGCGTCATCCCTTTCCTGCGTCCCGTGCACAAGACGGTCTCGCGGCCGCGCGCGGAACGCGGAGCAGTTCGCGAGCCGCGGCGCGCGGACGGGGGTGCGGCACCCCAGGACGATATGACGGTGCGTCAGGGCCTGGCGTTCTTCATGCGCCGCCCGCGCCTGGTCGCGCTCGCCGGCATCACCGGCATCAGTGCCATGTTCGGACGCAACTACGGCCTCACCCTGGCGGTCCTCGTCACGGGCCCGCTCGCCGGGGGCGCCGGGGCGTTCGGCACGGTGTCCACCGTTCTCGCGGTGGGCGGCATCGTCGGCGCCGTGCTCGGCGCCCGGCTGCGCAAGCCCTCCGTACGCCTGGTCGGCACGCTGGCCGCCGCGGGCGCCCTGCTCCAGGTGGTGGCGGGCCTGTCGCCGTCGCTGGCCGTGCTGCTGGTCCTCGTCCTGCCCATGGCCGTGGTCGAATCGGTGTCGGACACCGCCGGGACGACCGTCCTCCAGACGGACCCGCCCGCGCATCTGCGCGGCCGTGTCCTCGGCGTCTGGGGCAGCATCCGCACCCTGTGGGGTCTGGCCGGACCGCCGGCGCTCGGCCTGCTCATGGAGCTCGCCGGGGCGCGGGGCGCGCTCGTCACCGGTGGACTGCTCATCGCGGGCGCGATCGGCGCGGGCCGCCTCCTGCACCGTCGCCGTACGGCTCCGACCGTGGTCCTGCGCACGGAGGAGACCGCCGCGGCCGAACAGCGTCCGGCCCTGACCACCGCCGCCTGACCACCACGGCCTGATCACCCCCGCCGACCGCCGGCCGCCCGTGCCGCCGCCGCGGTCGGGGCGCCCGCCGCCTCGGCGGCGGCCTCACGCCTGCGCCACCGGGGTCCTTCCGGGCCCCACCGCCGGCCCGCGTGAGCGAGCCGGGTCCGGCTCGGGCAGGGCGCGGACCGCGTCGACGACCTCGTCGACACCGATCCTCAGCAGCCGTTCGTCCGGGAGCCGCCCGTGGGCGTCCCCCGGGCGGGGCGAGTCGTACCCGCCGGGGTGCCACAGCACGCGGTGCCGTGCGGCGGCGGGCGGCCCCCACAGCCGCGGCGCCACCGGGCCGAACAGGACCACGGACGGCGTGCCCAGCGCCGTCGCGAGGTGGGCGAGCCCGGTGTCCCCCACCACCACGCAGCGCGCCTGCCCGACCAGCGCGGCGAGCCGCTCGAAGGGGACGTCGTCCCCGCCTCCCAGCACCGCCCCGGGCGGCAGGCCCGCCGCGCACGCCACCTGGTGTGCGAGCGGCCCCTCGCCCGCACCGGCGGTCACCACGACGTCGTGGCCCGAGCGGTGCAGCTCTCCCGCCACGGCCGCGAACCGCTCGGGCGGCCAGCGGCGGGCGCCCGCGTCGGCGCCGGGGTGGACCACGACGGCGCCGGGGGCCGGGGAGGGGACGGGCGCGGGCGGGATCCACACCTCGCCGGGGTCCGCGGCGATGCCGTACCAGGCGAGCAGCCGGCACCAGCGGTCCCGCTCGTGCTCGTCCTCCCGCCACACCGGTCCCTCGATCCCGGGCGTGCCGGGGTGCGCGTAGGCCAACAGGCGTCGGGGGCCGAGCCGCTGGAGGAGCAGGTGGCTGGGCGGGCCGTTGCCGTGCAGGTCCACGGCGACATCGGGTTCCGGTCCGCTCCAGGCCAGCTCGGCAGGAACGTCCCGCCCGGTCGCCGTGGTGGGCAGCAGCCGGTCCACCAAGCCGGTGGCAGCGGCCGCCGCCGACAGCCTGCGGGGTCCGGCGAGCACGAGGTCGTGACCGGGCAGGTGCCGGCGCAGCGCACGCAGCGCGGGCACCGCCGTCAGCAGGTCGCCCAGGCCGAGGGCGCGCAGCACCAGCACGCGCGGGCGCGCTGCCGCCGCCCGGTCACCGTCGTCCCAGGGAGCCGCATTGCGGGGCGTACTCACGTCACGTACACCTCTCTCGCGTGAGGGCGGCCCGGACCCGCACTGCCCGGGCCATCAGGCCGGGGACGGGCCGGACCGTATGGCGGCCTGCGCCGCGCGGCGGGCCAGCAGGGTCGTCGAGCGGCCGTCGAGGTAGGGCAGGACGACCGCCTGGCCGCCCCACGTCCGAAGGACCTCCGCCTCGGGCAGGGCCTCCACCGCGTAGTCGCCGCCCTTCACCCACACGTCCGGACGCAGTCTGCCCAGCAGCGCCTCCGGGGTGTCCTCGTCGAACACCGCGACCGCGTCCACGCTGCCGAGCGCCGCCAGGACGCGCACGCGGTCCGCCAGGTGGTTGAGCGGCCGGCCCGGACCCTTGCGGCGGGCGAGGGACGCGTCGGAGTTGACGCACACGATCAGGCAGTCGCCGATCCGCCGCGCGCTCTCCAGCAGTCCCACATGGCCCGCGTGCAGCAGGTCGAAGCAGCCGCCGGTGGCGACGACCGTGCCGCCGCGGGCGCGGACCTCGCGGGCCAGGGCGAACGGGTCGGTCTCGCGGGTCCGCGGGGGTGCGGCCGGAGCCGCCGTACGCCACAGGGCCGGGTTCCCGGCGCCGCCCGCCGCGACGAACGCGGCCGCTTCGGCCACGGCCCGCTGCACCGCCTCCTCGGGGAGGGCGCCGTCGGCCAGTGCCGCGGCGGTCGTGGCGGCGAAGCAGTCGCCGGCGCCGCACGGGTCGCCCTCGGCCCGGTAGGGGACGGGCACCAGCATCGGCGTCCCGCCGCCCGGCAGTGTCAGCATCACGCCCCGCTCGCCGAGCGTCACGGCGACGGCGGCGGCCCGCCAGCGGTCCGCCAGCTCCGAGCCCCGACGGGCGTGCGCGCGCAGCGAGTCACCCGTGTCGGCGTCGCACAGGGCGCGGGTCTCCGCCGCGTTGGGCGTGACGATCCGGGCCCCGGGCACGGGCGCGTCCCCCTGGGGATGCGGGTCCCACACCAGCGGTACGCGACGGGCCGCGGCGGCGAGCTCGTCGCGTACGACTCGCGCCGTGTGCCGCCCGTAATCGGCGACGAGGACGGCACGGGCCCGCTCCAGCGCGTCGCGGACGGCACCGTCCGGCGCGCCGGGGGTGCCGCCGCCGCGGTCGATCCGTACGAGGGGCCGGCCGCCCGCCAGAACGCGGGTCTTCACGGGCAGCGAGCCTTCGAGCGGCAGTTCCACGAGCCGTACGCGGTCCCGCAGAGCGGCCCGTACGACCTCACTGGCCGGATCGTCGCCGAGCGCGGTCACCAGGGTCACGTCTCGGCCGGCACGGGCTGCCAGCGCGGCGGCCAGACCGGCTCCGCCGGGCCGTCGCCGGTCGCCGGTGACGTCGACGACCGGGGCCGGCGCATCGGGCGACAGGCGGGTGGCGACGCCGTCGACGTCCTCGTCCAGCAGCACGTCGCCGACGACCACGAGCGGCCCGGGCCCGGTCACGGTGTCCTCCGGTGGACGGCCACGGGCCGTATCACGACCGTCCCGGCGACGGGCGACGCCGCGTCGAAGCATTCGCAGAGCAGGTGCACGGCGACCAGGTGGGCCTCCTGCACGGTCGCCGTGGACGGTGCGTCGATGCACAGCGCGTCGTCGGCCGCCTCGGCCAGCGGGTTGGGGCCCGGCCCGGTCATCGCCCAGACGCGCAGTCCGGCCGCCCGGCCGGTCTCGGCGGCGGAGATCAGGTTGGCACTGCGCCCCGACGTCGACAGCAGGACGAGGACGTCGCCGCGGCGGCCGTGCGCGGACACCTGCCGGGAGTACACCTGGTCGAACCCGTAGTCGTTGCCGATGGCGGTGACGCTGGACGTCTCCGCGTGCAGGGAGATGGCCGAGAAGGCGGGACGTTCCTGCCGGTACCGTCCCACGAGCTCCGCGGTCAGGTGCTGGGCCTGGGCGGCGCTGCCGCCGTTGCCCGCGGCCAGCAGGCGGCCGCCGGCGGGGAGGACCGCGGCGAGGTGTGCGGCCCAGTCCGCGATCCGGCCGATGCCGTGCCGGCGGAACCGGCCGAGCGCGTCCTGCAGCGACTGGCAGTGCTGGTGCGCGTCCTGGAGTGCAAGGTGTTCGCTCATCGTCGTCGGGGGCGGCGCGTCGTACGGGACGACGGCCTGACCCGCACCTCCTTCGGGCGTCGGTGCTGCGCGAGTCTTCGCATGGCGTGCGTCTCAGGTCGCTCCTGTCCGCCTCTCAGGTCGCTCGCGTGACGGCGTAGCGGGCGGCGAGCACCGTTGCGTACACCGTCTCGGTGGCTGCCGCGATCCTGGGCCAGCCGTAGCGGCTGAGCACACGGCGGCGGCCTGCCGCCCCGCACGCCTCCCGCAGGGCGGTGTCCGCGAGGAGTTCGGCCGTGGCGTGGGCGAGGGCGTCGGGCGAGCCGGGCGGTACGAGACGGCCGGTGGCCGGGTCGGCGACGGTGTCGAGGTGGCCGCCCACCGCGCTGGCGACGACCGGCTTGCCGCAGGCCATCGCCTCCAGGGGCACGATGCCGAACGGTTCGTAGTCCGCGGGGCAGAGCACCACGTCGGCGCTCCGCAGCAGCGGTGCGACCTCCTCCGGGGGGACTCCGCCCGTGAACGTGACCTGGTCGGCGACTCCCTCCGACTGCGCGATGTGGCGCAGCCGGCGGACCTCCGGGTCGTCGTCGAGCCGGTCCGCCGGAGGGCCGCCGACCACGACGAGTTCGGCCCCGGGCAGCCGGCTGAGGGCGGCGATGGAGACCGCCGCGCCCTTGCGCGGCACGAGGCGGCCGAGATGCAGCAGCCGGTGGCGGTACGGGCCCCGGTCGGCGACCGGCCCGTGCGGCGTGAACTGATCGGTGTCGACGCCGCACGGAACGACGCTGATCCGGTGGGCCGGGATGCCCATCCTGCCGAGTTCGACGACCTCGTCGCGGCAGGTGGCCACCACCCGGTCGCACGCCAGGCCCACTTCCTTCTCGCAGGCGATGCGCGCCGGCGGGCTGGTGTCGAACTGCCTCTGGTGACGCAGCTTCACCGTGCCGAGCGCGTGGTACGTCTGCAGCAGCGGGATCCGGAGATCCGCGACCGCCTCCAGGCAGGCGAGGCCGGACATCCAGAAGTGCGAGTGCACGAGGTCGGGCGGGCGCGCCTGCCACTCGCGGACGAGGTGGCGGCTGAACGCCAGCATGTGCGGCAGGAGTTCGTCCTTGGGGATCTTCTCCTGAGGTCCCGCGTGCACATGGTGCACCTCGACGCCGTCGCGCAGCCGGACGCGCTGCGGGAGGTCGGGGGCGTCCCGGCGGGTGTAGACGGTGACGCTGTGGCCCCGGTCGGCGAGTGCGCAGGCGAGGCGCGCGACATGCACGTTCTGTCCGCCCGCGTCGACGCCACCCAGGGTGGCGAGCGGGCTCGCGTGTTCGGAGACGAGCGCGATGGACAGTGTGCCGACGGGGAGAGGGCCGAGGGATGTCATGAGCGCACCTCCGTGATCAGACGCTCCCAGTCGGTCAGGAAGCGTTTGAGCCCGTACCGTTCGAGGGCTGCCTGGCGGGCGCGCGCGCCGTCCTCGGCCGCGGCTTCCGGTTCGGCCAGGTAGCGGCGGGCGGCCCGCGCCAGGACCTCGGGCCGGGTGGACAGCGTGCCCGCGCCGGGCGGGATCGCCTCCACCGCTTCGGTGGTGGCGAGGGCCACGACGGGCATGCCCAGGTGCATGGCCTCCAGCAGGGACAGTCCCAGGGAGGTCCAGCGCACCGGGTGCAGATACAGCCGGCGCTCCGCGAGGGCGGTGTGCAGCTCCTGCTGCGGCAGATCGGCCGTGCGGCACCGGTCGGCGGGGAGGCCGAGGTGTGCGGCGAGGCCCTCGGTACGCATGCCGAAGACGTCGAGGGGGGCCGCGTCCGCCAGGGCCGGCAGCAGGTCCGTACCGGTGTACCGGCCGCGCCGGACCGGCTCGTTGACGACGACGGCCGCGCGGGCCAGGTTCCCGGTGTACTGGTGCCCCGGGTCGACGATGCCGTGTTCGACGACGTGGGTGCGGGTGGAGCCGTTGTCCCAGAACAGCCGGTTGAAGTGGGTGACGTGGACGAGCGTCAGGTCGTCGCGGTCGGCGAAGGGGTGCCGTGTGTCGGGGACGTTCCCGTCGGGCGCGTTGTGCTCGAGGTAGACGGCGGGCACATCGCGGCCGGGGCGGCGTCCGCCGAGCCAGCGTTCGGCGAGGTCCCTCTCGTGCGGGCGCTGGAGGAGGACGAGGTCGACCTGTGTCCCGCCCAGCTCCTCCGGCGTCACCTCCCGGACCGAGTCGGGCCAGGAGAAGGTGCGGGCGCGGCCGAGACCGTCCGGGTCGCGGCGTGGTGTGACGGGAACGAGGTACGTGTGGGGGCCCTGGACGAAGGCGGTCGTCCAGGATCCGTGAACGTGCCACAGCAGGATGTTCATACGCTCGCTCCTCGTTCGGTTCCGGATGCCCGGCCCGGGACGGCCGCTCGGGCCGGAGCGGCTCCGGTGTCCGGGCCGCCGCCGAGCGCGGTGACGGCGTCGAGCACCGCGCTGTCGGTGACGGCGTCGAGGCAGGGGTGGCCGGGGACCGGGCAGCGGCGGGCTCTGCTGCCCGCGCACGGCGCGTGCTGGTCGCCGAGCAGCACGTGCGGAACGCCGTAGGGACGCCAGCGCTCGGCCGGGACCACCGGCGCGAACAGGCAGGCGACCGCGGTCCCCACGGCGGCGGCGAGGTGCGCGGGCCCGGTGTTGCCGACCACGGCGACGCTCGCCCGCGCGAGGACGCCCGCGAGGTGAGGGAGGTCGGTGGCACCGCCGAGGTCGAGGGCGTGGTCGCCGGCGACGCGGGCGGTGAGGACCTTCTCCCCGGTGCCGCCGGTGACGACGACGCGGTGTCCCGCGGCGGTGAGCGCGGCCACGGCACGGGCCGCCCGCCCGGCACTCCACGACCGGGCCGGTACCGCCGCCCCGGGGTGCAGCACGACGTACGGCTCCGGTCCCGTGAGGTGGGTGGTGTCCGGCGGGTCGCAGACGCGCAGCGCCCCGGAGTCCGAAGGGGGCAGGGGGAACCCGGCGTCCCGGGCCAGGTCGAGGGCGGCCTCGGCCTCGTGACGGCGGGACAGCCGGTGGTGGCGCAGGTCCAGCAGGGAGCCGGGGTAGTCCTCGCTGTCGGCCGCGGTCCAGCGGACACCGCCGAGCTTCAGCAGGAGGGCGACGGGCAGCGGGCTCTGGTGGTAGGAGACGAGTACGAGGGCGCGGTCGTAGCGGCCGGCGGACAGGGCCGTCAGCAGGGCGCGTGTCTCCTCGTGCGAGACGGGCGCCGGTTCCAGCCCGACCCAGGGCGCGTCGTACACGAGGACCTCGTCCACGCCGGGCAGGAGCCGCGCGGCCTGCTCGCCGTGCGGCCCGCACAGCAGGGCGGTGTGCGAGGAGCCCGCCGCCACCGCGCGCACGGCGGGTCCGGCGAGGAGGACGTCGCCGGCGCTGTCCAGGCGGACGACGAGGGTCCGGGGGGCCGTCATCGGCGGCCACCCCGTGAACGGGCCAGCACCAGGCGGACGGCGTCGATCAGGTCGGTGGCCGTCTCCCCGGCGGCGGTGATCTCCTCGGGCCGCGTCGCCGGGGTCGGCACCAGCACACCGCGCGCGCCTGCCGCGCGGGCGGCCGCGATGTCCGAGCCGATGTCCCCGATGACGACGGTGCGTTCGGGGGTCGCTCCGAGCCGTTCGCAGGCGGCGAGCACGAGGCCCGGCGCCGGTTTGCGGCAGCCGCAGCCGTCGTCCGGTCCGTGGGGGCAGACGGCCCAGACGGCGAAGGGGCCGAAGAGGGCGTCGACGCGCTGCCGTACCGACTCGACCTGGCGCCGCGTCAGCACGCCCCGGGCGACGCCCGACTGGTTGCTGACGACGCCGACCGGGATTCCCAGCGAGCGCAGGGCGGCGACGGCTTCCGTAGCGGCCGGCATGGGTGTCACCCGCGCGGGATCGCCGTTGTAGGGGACGTCGGCGATGAGCGTGCCGTCCCGGTCGAAGAGGACGGCCTGCGGAAGGGGGCCGTGAGCACCCGTACCCCGCCGTGACGCGGGGGTGTGCGGGCGTGCGCCCCTTGGTCCGTAGAAGAGCCAGGGACCGGTCGCGGGCCGCCGGGGGCGCACCGTGGAGGGCGAGGTCATGGCAGCACCCGCTGCCGGAACGCCTCGCGCGGAGCGCGCGGCGGCCTCGTCGTGGCCACCGGGTCGAACGGCGGTGTGGCGCGGTGCCTCACCTGGCCGCGCAGCCAGTGCCAGGTGGCGGCGGGGGGAATGAGGACGCTGGTCAGCGCCATGGTGAGGATCTCGTGGCGGGTCCGCGGGCCCGGCGCGACGCGTGCCGCGGCCAGTTCGGCGGTGCCGGCCAGCCAGGCGGCGGCGCAGCCAGCGGCCGCCGCGGGCCGCCGCAGTGCCGCGCACGACAGGGCGGCCACGGCGGCGGCCGTGACGGCGAGGTGGCGGGGCAGGCGTCCGCGCGGGGCGTCCGCGCGGCTCCACCAGTCGGGACCGTGCAGCCGGTTCATCAGCACGTCGTCCGCGTTGCCCGCCTGGAGGCGTACGGACACCCACCGGTCGGCCGGGCGGACGGGGTGCGTGGTGCCGCGGGTGCCGGTGTTCAGCGTCCAGCCCGCGGCGAGGACCCGCAGGGCCAGATCCGCGTCCTCGCGGAAGGCGCGGCGGAACCGTTCGTCGAACCCGCCGACGGCGTCCAGGGCTTCCCTGCGGTACGCCATGTCGGCGGTGATCCACCGGGCGGTGGCCAGACCCGCGGTGTTGCGCTCCCAGTCCGTGGGCCGGCGGTCCGCGGGGAGCGGCACGGTGATGCGGGCCGCGACCCCCGCGGTCCGGTACGTCGTGGCCGCGAGGTCGCGCGTGAGGTCCTCGCCCCAGGTGGGCCCGGGCACCACGTCGTCGTCGAGGAAGACGATCCAGGGCACGGGACCGGCCGCCTGGCGCCCCGTGTTGCGGGCAGCGGCGGGCCCGCGCGCGCGGCCGGGGACGACGGTGGTCACGGGCTGCAGGGCGGCGGGTATCTCGACCAGGAGAGGCGTGGCGCCGGCGGCCGGCCGGTCGTCGACGAGGACCACCCGTGCCGGTTTCGGTCCTGAGGCGTCCGCCAGCGCGCGCAGGCAGACGTTCAGGCTGGGGCGTCCGATGGTCGGGACGACCACGGCGTAGGCGGTCTCGGACGACCGCGGTCCGGAGGCGGTCATCGCATGGCCCCCTCGTCGGTGCTCTGGAAGAGACCGGCGCGCCGGATCGCGTACGGCCCGATGGCCAGCAGGTCGACCGGTGCGGAGCCGAAGCACTCCAGGGCGTCGCGCGGGTCGTCCACCATGGGCCTGCCGGCCGTGTTCAGGCTGGTGTTGACCACCACGGGAAGGCCTGTGAGCCGCTCGAACTCGCCGAGCATGCGGGCGACCAGCGGCTCGCTCGCGGGATCGACGGTCTGGATACGGGCGGTGCCGTCGACGTGCACGACGGCCGGGATCCGTTCCCTCCAGGCGTCCGCCACGTCGTGGACGAACAGCATGTAGGGGCTGGGCAGCGGGCCGTCGAAGATGTCGGCTGCGCGGTCGGCGAGCACCATGGGCGCGACCGGCCGGAACTGCTCCCTGCCCTTGACGTCGTTGAGCCGTTCCAGGTTCCCCGCGTGCCCGGGGTGGGCCAGCAGCGAGCGGTGGCCCAGAGCCCTGGGGCCGTACTCCGAACGCCCTTGGAACCAGGCCACGATCGCGTTGTCGGCGAGTGCCCGGGCGACGGTCGCGGCGATGTCCGCGGGCCGCTCGAAAGCAACGGCCGCCGTCTTGAGCCAGGCGCCCAGTTCCGCGTCCGACCAGTCCCTGCCGAGGTCCGCACCGGTCATGGGCTGCGGATCGTCGCCCTGTCCGGCCGCGAGGAGCAGGGCGCCCCCGAGCGCGGTGCCCGCGTCGCCGGCGGCGGGCTGCACCCATACGCGGGAGAAGGGGCCCTCGCGGGCGATCCGGGAGTTCGCCACGCAGTTGAGCGCGACGCCGCCGGCGAGGGTGAGGACGCTGTCGTGCGTGCGTCCGTGCAGCCAGCGCACGAGGTCGAGGAGGGTCTCCTCCAGGACGGCCTGCGCGCCGGCCGCGACGTCGGCGTGGTCCTGGGTCCAGGGCTCGTCCGGGCCTCGCGGCGCGCACAGTTGGGACCAGGGGACGGCCGTGGCGTGAAAGCCTCCGTCACCGGTGGGGTACACGTACCGGCGCAGTTCGGGCAGCATGCGGGGGGTGCCGTGCGAGGCGAGTGCCATCACCTTGAACTCGTCGGAGGAGCGCAGGAATCCGAGGTGTTCGGTGAGTTCCTCGTAGACCAGGCCCAGGGAGTGCGGCAGCTCCTGTGCGTGCAGGGCCTCGATGCGGTCGCCCACGCGGTGCGCCGCCAGGTGCGAGGCCCGCTCGCCGCGGCCGTCGAGGACCAGCACCGAGGACGTCTCGGCACCGGGCGCGGCGAAGGCGCTCGACGCGGCGTGCGCCATGTGGTGCGGGACGAATCGCACTGCCTGCGGATCGAGTCCGGGCAGCGCCTCCGCGAGGAACCCCGGTGCCTGGCGGGCGTAGGTCAGCCTGAGGTGGTCCCAGGGGTCGTCCAGGCCCATGGCGTCCGCGGGCCGGGCGAGGGCGGGGTCGAAGGAGTACGCCACGGCGTCGAGGTCCTGGGGGCGCAGTCCGGCCCTCTTGAGGCACCAGGCGGCGGCCTTCTCCGGGAGTTCCCAGGCCGAGAACGGCACCGGTCGCTTGCCGTGCTTACGCCGGGAGAAACGTTCCTCCTCCGCGGCGGCCACGCATCGGCCGTCGATGACGAGGGCGGCGGCGGGGTCGTGGAAGAGAGCGTTGATTCCAAGAATGCGCATGGAGTGCCAGGCCTTTCGGCGGATCGGGGCGGAGCCGGCCGCGCGGTGGGGAGGCGGCCGGAGGGCTCGGCCGGATCAACTGTCCGTGTGGGCGCGGAACCAGGCGATGGTGCGCCGCAGACCCTCCTCGGCGGCGACGCGCGGCTCCCACTGGAGCTTGTCGCGGGCGAGGGTGATGTCCGGGCAGCGCACGGCGGGATCGTCCGTCGGTCGTTCGATGAAGCGGATCTCCGAGGTCGAGTCCGCCAGCTCGATGACCAGACGGGCCAGTTCGAGCATGGTGATCTCGGCGGGGTTGCCGATGTTGACGGGGCCGCGCATCCCGTGGGCGGCCGCCGCCAGGATGCCGCGCACGGTGTCGTCGATGTAGCACAGCGAGCGGGTCTGGAGCCCGTCGCCGGTCACGGTCAGGGGCTGACCCGTGAGCGCCTGCCGGACGAAGGTCGGCACCGCGCGCCCATCGTAGCCGCGCATGCGGGGGCCGTAGGTGTTGAAGAGCCGCACGATCGCGGTGTCGACGCCGTGGGCGTCGTACTCGGCGGTGGTGAGCGCCTCGCCGAAGCGTTTGGCCTCGTCGTACACGCTGCGCGGGCCGACGGGGTTGACGTTGCCCCAGTACCGCTCGTTCTGCGGGTGCTGCTGGGGGTCGCCGTAGACCTCGGAGGTGGAGGCGAGGACGAACCGTGCGCCGCTGCCGCGGGCGAGAGCGAGGGCGTTGCGGGTACCGAGGCTGCCGGCCTCCAGCGTGTGCAGGGGCAGACGCAAGTAGTCCGCTGGGGACGCCGGCGACGCGAAGTGCAGTACGAGGTCGGGCGGCCGGTCGACGGTGAGCGGCTCCGAGACGTTGGCCTCCACCAGTGTGAATCCGGGGCGGTCGCGGAGCTCGGATATGTTCTCGGGCCGTCCGGTGCTGAAGTCGTCCACGCACGTGACGGCAGTGCCTGCCTCCAGCAGCGCCGTGCACAGGTGCGAACCGACGAACCCCGCGCCGCCGGTGACGACGGCGTGCTCCCAGGGGGGCGAGAAAGCGTTGGTCATGTCCGTCTCCTCTGGCATGGGCGGCGATCGCCTGGGCCGTCGTCGGCGCCGACCGGCGCGGGGCCCCGACCGGCGGGGGGCCGGTCACGAGACCTGCGATCACCCTGCCGGGCGACGCCGCGGACGGCACGGCGGCGAGGCATTCGGATGAATGACGGTGCGTGAAGGAATGCGGGACGAAGAGTTGGTTTACGCAGGTCCGTCCCTGTGTTGTGGCCGGTCACAGGCTTGGTCACGGCCTGCCGATCGTGCGCTACTGCCGTCGGCTGTCCACGAAAGGTGGCCCCGGTCCGCCCGCCTGGCAGAACGCCGGCTGTGGCGGGCCAAACGGGCCCGACCCGCGTGGGGCCACTCAACCGTCGGCGTCGGGCCCGCGATCCCTCGCCCGGAGCCCGCAACGAGCGCACCCCCGGCGCACAGCGCCCCTCAAGAGCGGCCTCGCCGCAACGAGGCGGAACCCGCGCGGGGCGACTCAGCCGTGTCGGCCACGCTCCCGCGCTTGGGCCCGCCCGCCCAGCAGGCGGCGACCGCACCTCCCGCGCCCGGAGCCCGCAACGAGCACACCCCCGGCGCACAGCACCCCTCAAGAGCGGCCTCGCCGCAACGAGGCGGAACCCGCGCGGGGTGACTTCAGCCGTCGGCGTCGGGCCCGCGATCCGGCGGCGGGGACGCGCCAGGCCACCGGGCACGGTGGTCCTGGGGGTGGTCGCAGCGGCCCGGGTGCGGCCAGGGCGTGAAGCGACCGTCCCCGCGTTCCACCAGGAGCCTCCCGTCGTGGGCCAGCACTCCTCGGGGGCGGAGCCCGGTCAGGCTCGCGGTCGTGTACGCGGCGCTCAGGCTGCCGAGGTCGTGGACGATGCCGATCTTGAACAGCGAACGGGTCTCCGCGATCGCCTCGTGGTCGCCCGCGCGCATCACGACCCGCAGCTCGGGCGCGACCGCCAACGCCGCCACGCTCACCGCGATGTTGTCCAGGTCGTCCGACGCCACCGCCGCCATCGCCTGCGCCTTGTGCAGGCCGAGCCTGCGCAGGACGAACCTGTCCTTCGCGTCGGCGACGACGACGGGCAGGCCCATCGCCCTGGCCAGACGCAGGTTGGGAGCCTCCGGGTCCCGCTCGACCGCGATCACACCGATGCCGAGGGCCTGCAGCCGGGTGCACAGCCGCAGCCCCACCTGCCCGAGGCCCACGACGACGACGTGGCCCGCGCGCGGCAGCGCCCGCGGCCCCACGATGCCGACGGAGCGCGGGGCGAGCAGGCGGTCGATCATGCCCGCGGTGAAGACGGCGGTGAACACCATGGTGACGAGCATCGCGACGATCGCGAACACCGGGTACGCGACGTCCTCGCCGTGCACCGACACGGGCCCGACGGTGGACACCGTGCGCGTCGCCTCGAAGAGCGCCTCGACGGGCGGGCGGTGGTGCAGGGCCACCAACCAGGCCCAGTCCGACAGCAGGACGGCGAGCAGGCCGGCGAGGCCGGTCAGCATGATGCGTGAACTGCCGTCGTGGGGCCGCAGTTGGCCCCGGATCTTGCCCAGCCGCGCCCGGTACCTCAGCGACCGCGGCGGCCGGTACGGCTCGAGCCGTACGCCCTCCCCCGCCCAGTGCGCACCGGCATGGCCGGAGGGCGTGCGGTTGAGGGCGAGGAGCTCGGGCTGGAGGCAGGCTGCCAGCAGAACCGGCGACGCGACATCGGCCGGTGAGGTCACCTCGCAGTTGGGGACCACGCGCACGAGTTGCTCGGCGACGGTCCGGTCGAAGACGGTGACCACCAGCATGACGCGGGGACGGATGTGTTCGACGGCGAGTGCGTAGCGCAGGGACTCGACGTCGTCGTCGAGCAGGATCGCCACACCCGCCACTTCCTCCTTCAGGGCTCGACGGAGATCCTCGTCCGTGGGCTGGGTGAGATGGTGCACGTCGTGTCCGGCCGCTTGCAGGGAGCCGCACACCTTGCGCGCCACGTCGCTGCCGATCACGACGAAACGCCGACCCGGTTCACCGCTCTCGGGAAGCGGGGATCCGGCCGTGTGGAGTGTGCGCCGCTCCGTGAAGTCACCGGTGCGGAAGGGTTCGGAGGCGGTGGTTGCAGTCATCGATCCCGTCGAGGTCGCAGGGACAGCCGCACGGACCAGCCGATCGCGTTGCGGCAGTACGCCGAGGGGCGGCCCCGGTACAGGGCGGGGAGCGACCTCCGATAGAGGCGCCGCAAGGCGAAGGACGAGCGCGGGGGTCGCCCTGACGCGTCGTTCGGTGTCTCCCGAAGGTAGGAGGGGCCCGCAGGCGGCACCACAGACAAATGTCACACGCTCATCCGCCCAGGTCAGACAGATGCACAAAGCGGGGACCGTTTCGCTTCCCGTAACGGGAAATCCCTCCCGTGCCCTGGCCGTCCGGCCAAACCTGTGCCTACGATCCGGACCGCCGAACCGGCAGTTCCGGCTGTGAGCGCAGAAGCGCCGTGACAGCCCGCCGCAGAGCCTCGGGAGCCTGCGGCCCCTCCGTGTGGTGTGCGTGTGCCGTCCTCTCCCCGTGCCGGCCCGCCGATCCGCCTGCTTCACGCACCTCCTTCAGTCCTGCGAAAGTCGAGGAACCCCATGAGCGCGCAACCGACGACCACGACCGCCACCGCGGCAGGCGGCGATCCCGGGGACGGACGGCACCATGCGTCCCCTGACGGTCTGAAGGCCGGTCTCAAGAACCGCCACCTGTCCATGATCGCCATCGGCGGCGTGATCGGAGCGGGCCTGTTCGCCGGCTCGGGCCAGGGCATCGCCGCCGCCGGACCGGCCATCCTCGTGTCGTACGCCCTCGTGGGCCTGATGGTCGTCCTCGTGATGCGGATGCTGGGCGAGATGGCCGCGGCCGACCCCAGCTCCGGATCCTTCTCCGCCTACGCGGACCGGGCACTCGGCCGCTGGGCGGGCTTCTCGATCGGGTGGCTGTACTGGTTCTTCTGGGTCGTGGTCCTCGCCGTCGAGGCCACCATCGCCGCCGAGATCCTCGAAGGCTGGGTGCCCGCCGTCCCGCAATGGGGCTGGGCGCTGATCGTCATGGTCGTCCTGACGGCCACCAACCTCGTCTCCGTCGGCTCCTACGGCGAGTTCGAGTTCTGGTTTCGCGGGCATCAAGGTCGTCGCGATCGGGGCGTTCGTGGTCGTCGGCGGTCTCGCCGTGTTCGGACTGCTGCCCGGTTCGGACAACCCCGGTGCCGGTCTGGCCCACCTCACCGACGCCGGGGGCTTCTTCCCCAACGGCTACGGCGCCATCCTCACCGGCATCCTGATGGTCGTCTTCTCGTTCATGGGCAGCGAGATCGTGACTCTGGCCGCGGGCGAGTCCGCCGACCCCCAGCGCGCTGTCTCCAAGGCCACCAACAGCGTGATCTGGCGTGTCGCCGTCTTCTACCTGGGCTCGATCTTCGTCGTGGTCACACTGCTGCCGTGGAACGACAAGTCGATCGTGGAGGACGGCTCGTACGTCGCGGCCCTCGACTCCATCGGCATCCCGCACGCCGGCAAGATCATGAACGTGATCATCCTGACCGCCGTGCTGTCCTGTCTCAACTCCGGCCTCTACACCGCCTCCCGCATGGCCTTCTCCCTCGGACAGCGCGGTGACGCCCCCGGGTCCTTCGCCCGCACCAACGCGCGCGGCGTGCCGATGGCCGCCATCCTCTCCTCGGTCGCCTTCGGCTTCCTCGCCGTGTTCTTCAACTACAAGTGGCCGGACACCGTCTTCGAGTTCCTGCTCAACGCCTCCGGTGCCGTCGCCCTGTTCGTCTGGCTGGTCATCTGCTTCACCCAGCTGCGGATGCGCGGCATCATCCTGCGCGAGGTCCCGGACAGGCTCGTCGTCCGGATGTGGCTCTTCCCCTATCTGACCTGGGCCACCATCGCCATGATCTCGTTCGTGCTCGTCTACATGCTGTTCGACGACTCCGGTCGCCGGCAGGTCGTGCTGTCCCTCCTGGCCGCCGCGTTCGTCGTGGGCATCGGCGTGGTCCGGGACAGGACCCGGCTGCCACGCCCTGCAGTTGGCGACGACGGACCGTTCTCCGACCGAAGGTGATGCCCTCATGTTCAGCAACGCCGCCGCACGTGCCAGGGACGTGC
>NZ_JBSFUR010000053.1:0-40991 GCF_053591895.1 Streptomyces sp. NPDC002867
TTTTGGCACGCTGTTGAGTTCTCAAGGAACGGACGCTTCCTTCGTACTCACCCTCAGAACCTTCTGGGGCTTTCCTCCGGGCGCTTCCCTTCGGTGTTTCCAACACTATCAGTCTTTCTTACTCCCTCTGACCACCCACCCTGCGGACAGCAGTGGTTTAGACCAGTTAGGATCTCGGCTTGATAGCACTGCCGACCCCCGACTCGATGTCGCGTTGGGGCCAGGCAGGGGTACGACAGTACAGGTCGGCCGCAGTCGAGGCAAATCGCTTGCGGTGCACCCTAGGTCCGTCAACTGGTAGCTGTCATGCGGAACTAGGACTTCATATGACATACCCTGCTGAACAGTGCGTCGTCCGGTACGAGCAGTGACGACGCAGCACGAAATCCCCGCCCTGGGAGGCTCCATGACCACAGTGACGTCCCCTCTCGCCGGACGGGCCATCGGGCTCGCGGCCGTGCCCGACCCGGTGTTCTCCGGCGCGATGGTCGGTCCTGGCACTGCCATCGATCCCGAGCCTGGGGCCACGGAGGCCGTCTCCCCCGTCGCGGGCATCGTCGTCTCTCTCCACCCGCACGCGTTCGTCGTCGTCGATGAAGAGGGGCATGGAGTTCTGACGCATCTGGGCATCGACACGGTGCAGCTCAACGGTGAGGGCTTCGAGCTCCTCGTCAACAAGGGCGACACCGTGCAGCGCGGACAGGCTGTGGTCCGGTGGGACCCGGCAGCCGTCGAGGCGGCCGGGAAGTCGCCGATCTGTCCGGTCGTGGCGCTCGAGGCCACCCCCGACTCCCTCTCCGACGTCCGTGAGGACGGCGACGTGAAGGCCGGCGACAGCCTCTTCGGCTGGCAGTGACCGCCGCACGCCGGTGACGGCGAGTTCGACATCTACCGCGGCGGCACGGATCGCCGCTCAACCGGAGACGGGTGACATGGAGACAACGCTGCGAGGCGTCGGCGTGAGCCACGGAGTGGCGATCGGCGAGGTGCGGCACATGGGCACGGCGGTTCTCGAGCCGCCGGCCAAGCAGATACCGGCGGAGGACGCGGAGCGCGAGCAGGGACGGGCCCGGAAGGCCGTCGAGGCCGTCGCCGCCGATCTGATCGCCCGGGGCAATCTCGCGGGCGGCGAGGCGCAGGCCGTGCTCGAGGCGCAGGCCATGATGGCGCAGGACCCCGAACTGATGGCGGACGTGGAGCGTCGCATTGCCGTGGGCAGCACGGCCGAGCGTGCCGTGTACGACGCGTTCGCCGCCTACCGGGCCCTGCTGGCGGGTGCCGGTGAGTACCTGGCCGGACGGGTCGCGGATCTGGACGACGTGCGGAACCGGATCGTGGCCCGGCTGCTCGGGGTGCCGATGCCGGGTGTGCCGGACAGCGACGAGCCGTATGTACTGATCGCGCGCGATCTGGCGCCGGCCGACACGGCGCTGCTGGACCCGGCGCTCGTGCTCGGCTTCGTGACCGAGGAGGGCGGTCCGACGAGCCACAGCGCGATCCTGGCGCGGGCGCTCGGCGTCCCCGCTGTCGTGGCTCTGCCGGGCGCGGGCGAGCTGGCCGAGGGCACGCTGATCGCGGTGGACGGCAGTACGGGAGAGATCTTCGTCGAGCCGAGTGCCGAGAAGCGGGCCGCGATGGAGCAGGCCGCCGCCGAGCGCAAGGCCGCCCTCGCGGCGTCGAGCGGGCCGGGTGCGACGTCGGACGGGCACAAGGTGCCGCTGCTGGCGAACGTCGGCGGTCCCGCGGACGTGCCGGCGGCCGTGGATGCCGGCGCGGAGGGCGTCGGGCTGTTCCGTACCGAGTTCCTCTTCCTCGACGACAGCAAGCAGGCGCCGTCCGAGGAGAAGCAGGTCCAGGCGTACCGCCAGGTGCTCGAGGCGTTTCCCGAGGGCCGGGTCGTGGTGCGCGTCCTCGACGCGGGTGCCGACAAGCCGCTCGACTTCCTGACGCCGGCCGACGAGCCGAACCCGGCGCTGGGTGTCCGCGGGCTGCGCTCGCTGCTGGACCACCCGGAGGTGCTGCGCACGCAGCTGTCCGCGCTGTCGAAGGCGGCGCAGGGCCTGCCGGTGTACCTCGAGGTCATGGCGCCGATGGTGGCGGACCGTACGGACGCGAAGGCGTTCGCGGACGCGTGCCGGGAGGCGGGGCTGCAGGCGAAGTTCGGCGCGATGGTCGAGATCCCGTCCGCCGCGCTGCGGGCGCGCTCGATCCTGCAGGAGGTCGAGTTCCTTTCGCTGGGGACCAACGACCTCGCTCAGTACACGTTCGCCGCCGACCGGCAGGTGGGTGCGGTGTCGAGGCTGCAGGATCCGTGGCAGCCGGCGCTGCTGGATCTGGTGGCGCTTGCCGCGGACGCCGCGAAGGCCGAGGCCAAGAGCTGTGGTGTGTGTGGTGAGGCGGCCTCCGATCCGCTGCTCGCGTGTGTGCTGACGGGTCTGGGTGTCACGTCGCTGTCCATGGGCGCGGCGTCCATTCCTTATGTGCGCGCCACGCTGGCGAAGTACACGCTGGCGCAGTGCGAGCGGGCCGCGGCCGCTGCGCGCGCCGCCGACACCGCCGAGGAGGCGCGGCTGGCCGCGCAGGCGGTGCTGTCCGGCGAGTAGTCGTCGGCCGGATGCTGTCGAAGGGGGCTTTCCGCCGGGTGGCGGGAGGCCCCCTTCGCCGTTCAGTGGTGGATGTCCGGGTCGTCGGTGGTGACGGGGAACCCGGCGCAGTACTCGACGCCGGGCTCGGGTGACAGTGGTTCGCCGGTGGCGGCGTCGGTGCAGTAGGCGCTGAAGACCTCGCCCGCCGTGAGCGGGATCAGCCGACCGTGGTCGAGGCGCCAGCCATGGAGGTGGTCCGGGCTGCCGGGGCGGCTGGTGCGCAGGACGACTCCGCCGGTGGTTTCGAGGGCGATTCCGGCCGCGAGGACGGTGACGAACTCGGCGCCCTCCCCGGCGTCGATCTCTGCGGAGGCCGAGGCGGAGCCATGGGCGTGGAGCACGGCGAGGAGCTGTTCGTCGGGGCCGGGGACGCTGCACACGAGATGGTGGGTGCCGGGTCCGGCGACTTCGAGGAGCCTCATGAGGATCCGGGACGCCCGGTCGAACGCGGAGCGTCCGATGTCCTGGCCGCAGTCGGCGCAGGTACCGAGGTCGGCGAGGAGCAGCGTCGCGTACTGCCAGGTGGCGTGGCGGACGGCCTGGTCGATGAGCCGGGGCAGCAGCTCGGCCAGTGGCTGTCCCGTGTAGGTGACGGCGGGGCCGCGGCCGGTGAGCTCGGCGGTGAAGCGGCTGCGGGCCTCGGCGGTGTCGGCGTCGAGGCCGGTCTCCGTGCAGAACTCGGCGTATTCGTCGGGGTCGAAGAGGGCGACCGTGGTGTGCAGCTGCCGGGTGGCGAGCGTCTTCAGGAGTTGCTCGGACTGGCGGAGATAGGTGGTGTGGTCGTCGAAGGTGAAGCTCCGGTAGCGGCGCATCGCGGTGAAGTCGCGGGCGTCGGCCAGGATGCCGACGGTGCTGGGGACTTCGCGGCGCAGGATGCGCCGCATCGATGCGTGGGTGCCCGGCCGCTTGGACCTGCTGGTGTGCGCCATGCTGATTCCCCCCTGAGCGCTGTTGGTCACTGCTCACTCACGGTAGGTGGTGGCACTGACAACGGCGGCCGGTCGCCCCGGACGCCGCCCGGGAGCGGCGTCCGGGCCCGGGGCTACTTGCGGGTGCGGGCCAGGTCCTCGTAGAAGCGCAGGAGTTCGAGGTTGTCGACGGATCCGGGATTGACCGCCTTGTCGAGTGCCGTGCCCTGGAGGAGGCGTTTGACGGGGACCTCGATGCGCTTGCCGGTGAGGGTGTGCGGTACGCCGGGGACCTCGATGATGTCGTCGGGGACGTGGCGCGGGGAGAGCTGTTCGCGGATGGTCCGCTTGATGCGGTCCTTGAGTGCGTCGTCGAGTACCGCGCCTTCGGCGAGGTGGACGAACAGGGGCATCCAGTAGCCGCCGTCCGGTTCCTCCAGCCCGATGACGAGGGACTCGCGGATCTCCGGGAGGCGTTCGACCGCCTCGTAGATGTCGGCGGATCCCATGCGCACCCCCTGGCGGTTGAGGGTGGAGTCGGAGCGGCCGTGGATGACCACGGAGCCGGTTTCGTTGATGGTGATCCAGTCCCCGTGCCGCCAGACGCCCGGGTACATCTCGAAGTAACTGTCGCGATAGCGGCTGCCGTCGGGGTCGTTCCAGAACCGGATGGGCATGGAGGGCATGGGGTTGGTGACGACGAGTTCGCCGACCTCGCCGATGAGCGGCTTGCCCTGGGGGTCCCAGGACTGGAGGTCCGTGCCGAGGCAGGCGGCCTGGAGTTCGCCGATGTGGACGGGGAGCGTGGGGACGGCGCCGGCGAAGCAGCTGCAGACGTCGGTGCCGCCGCTGACGGAGGCGATCCAGAGGTCCTCGGCGACCTCGTCGTGGAGCCAGCGGAAGCCGTCGGGCGGCAGGGGGGATCCGGTGGTGGCGACGCAGGCGATCTTGGAGAGGTCGTGGTCGCGGGCGGGGTGGACGCCGGCCTTGGCGCAGGCCATGACGTAGGCGGCGGAGGTGCCGAAGAGGGTGGCGCCGGTGCGTTCGGCGATGCTCCACTGGGCGCCGGTGGTGGGGTGGCCGGGGCTGCCGTCGTACAGCACGACGGTGGTGCCGGTGAGGAGGCCGGAGACGAGGAAGTTCCACATCATCCAGCCGGTGGAGGTGTACCAGAAGAAGCGGTCGCCGGGGCCGAGGTCGCAGTGGAGGCCGAGCTGCTTGAAGTGTTCGAGCAGGATGCCGCCCTGGGACTGGACGATGGCCTTGGGCAGGCCGGTGGTGCCGGAGGAGTAGAGGACCCACAGGGGGTGGTCGAAGGGGACCTGCTCGAAGACGGGGTCGGCGTCGCCGGCCGTGACGGCGGACCAGTCGAGGGCGCCTTCGGGGGCCTCGGTGCCGAGCAGGGGGATGTGGACGACGGCGCGCAGGGTCGGCAGTTCGCGGCGGAGCTCGGCGACGGTCGCGGTGCGGTCGTGTTCCTTGCCGCCGTAGCGGTAGCCGTCGACGGTGAAGAGGACGACGGGTTCGACCTGCTGGAAGCGGTCGAGGACGCTGCGGGCGCCGAAGTCGGGGGCGCAGGAGGTCCATACGGCGCCGACGGCGGCGGTGGCGAGCAGGGCGGCGACGGCCTGGGGGATGTTGGGCAGGTATCCGCTGACGCGGTCGCCGGGGCGTACGCCGAGGGCGCGCAGCTCGGCGGCGAGTGTGCCGACTTGGCGGCGGAGCTCCGCCCAGCTGATGGGCGTGGGCTCATGTGTCTCGTCCACATGAAGAAGTGCGGGGTCGTGTGCCCGTGCGGGGTCCTCGGCGGTGCGCAGGGCGTGTTCCGCGTAGTTGAGCGTGGCGCCGGGGAACCACTGGGCGCCGGGCATGGTCCGGTCGCCGAGCACGCGCTCGTAGGGGGTGGAGAAGCGGATGTCGAACCAGTCGGCGACGGCCTGCCAGAACGTCTCGAGTTCCGCCACGGACCAGCGGTGCAGCGCCGGGTAGCCGCCCTCGGCCGGTGCTCCGTAGCGCTCGGCGGCCCAGGACTGGAAGTGGGTGACGCGGGCGGCCGCGATGCGGTCGGCGTCGGGCTGCCAGAGCGGGGCGGGGTTCGCTGCTGAGGTCATGGGTCGGCTCCCGGGCTTTCTCTACGCGGTCGGTGCGCGGTGTCTGCGCGGCCCGCGGGCGGGCGGGGTGTGCGCGGACGCGGGCTGAAAGGGACGATGCCACGTGATCGTCTTTCGCACCAGGGCTCTCCGCCCATGGTCGGGAGGGCGGATATGTGCTCCCACCACGGGTGAACGGCAGTTGAACAGGGCACCTGATCCGCCGGCCGGGTGGCAGGGTGAGCTGCATGGACGGTCGTGACCTGGTGCGCTCGGTGAGGAATGTCGGCTCGGTTCAGGGCTTGCGGGCGGCGCGCTCCGCGTGGCGGCGGAACAGGGCGGACGCTCGGGAGCTGTCCCCCAGGGGGCCGGAGCGGGCCAGAGTGCCGGGCGCGGCGCAGGAGGCGGAGCCGCTGCCGGGCGGCGGGATCGTCCGGTTCGCCCGTTCCGAGCTGCGCATCGTGGTCGCCACGGGAGGGGCGGTGTTCCGGGGCTGGGACGGTGCTGAGCCTCTGCCGTCGTACGGGCTGGCCGGGCCGCCTCCGGAGCCCGATCCGCGGGCCGCTCTCGAGCCGGACAAGGACGGCGGCTGGCGGGTGGTGTCGGAGCGGGTGACGGTCGAGGTGTCGCGCCACGGGGCGGTGGAGATCCGCACTCCCGGCGGTGTGGTGCTGCGTCGTGATCTGCCGCCGCGCTGGTGGGAGCCGGTCGGCGGCGGTCCGGCCCGCTGGGTGCAGCGCAGCGAGGTCGGCGCCGACGCGCGGATGTTCGGTCTGGGCGGCCGGGGCACGGGCCTCCGGCTGCGTGGGGGCGCGTACCGGATCT
Source organism: Streptomyces sp. NPDC002867 (assembly GCF_053591895.1). Classification (NCBI taxonomy): domain Bacteria; kingdom Bacillati; phylum Actinomycetota; class Actinomycetes; order Kitasatosporales; family Streptomycetaceae; genus Streptomyces; species Streptomyces sp. NPDC002867. The sequence goes on from NZ_JBSFUR010000053.1 coordinate 6,469, forward strand.
GGAACGGCGGAGCCGCAGGGCCGGAGGGAGATGCTCCGCACCTCACGATGCCCGTGCAGATGGTGGTCGCCGACGCGGGGACGCATCTGGCGTTCCACGACACATCGTGGGACGGCCGGGTCACGGTGCGGGAGGGCGAGGAGGGGGCGGGCTCGGGCCACGACCGGCCGGGGGCCGTCGAGCTGAGGATGGACGGCGGGCCGCTGCGGAGTTGGGTGCTGGTGGGCACTCCGGCCCGTGTGCTGAGCGGTTTCGCGCAGCTCACGGGTGCGCCCGCGCTGCCGCCTACGTGGGCGCTCGGGCTTCACCACGCGGGCGCCGGGGCGGATGACGAGCAGGCGGTGCGGCGTCTGGTGTCCGCCTACCGGGAGCGCGGGCTGCCGTTGTCGGCGGTGCGTCTCGGCGGGGGAACGGGGCGTCCGGCGCAGCAGGCCGGAGCCGGCTGGTTCCGCCGGACGCCTCCCGAGGACGCGGCGGCGGCGTTCGGCGTGGACGAGGCGCGGTTCCCGGATCTGCCCGCGCTGGCGAAGGATCTGCGCGAGGACGGGGTGCGGCTGGTCCGCGTCATCGGTCCGGCCGTCGCGGCGCGGCCGGGTGACGAGGTGTACGAGACCGGGGTGCGCGCGGGGGCCTTCGTGCGGGATGCGCGGGGCGCCGTGGTGCGCGGGGTGGCGGCTTCGGGCGATCGCGTGCACCCGGACTTCACCGATCCGCGGACCCGGGCGTGGTGGGGGGAGCTGTACGGGGAGTTGCTGGACCAGGGCTTCTCGGGGATGTGGCACGAGGCGCCCGTCCCGTGGGCAAAGTCGCCGTTCGGGGCCATGGCGCTGCCGCGTTCGGCGCGGCATGTACTGGAGGGCCGTGGCGGTGACCATCGGGAGGCGCACAACGTGGGCGGTCTTGCGATGACGCGCGCCGCGTACGAGGCGCTGTGCCGGCTGCGCCCCGACGAGCGTCCGTTCCTGGTGTCCGGCTCCGGCTGGACGGGGGTGCAACGGTACGGCGGGGTGTGGGCCGGGCCGGTGCCCAAGGGGTGGCCGGGGCTGCGTGCCTCGCTGGTGCTGGTCCTGGGGCTCGGCGTCTGCGGGGTGCCGTTCGCGGGGGCGGAGGCCGGGCCGGTGCCCGGCATGTCGGCGGAACTGTATCTGCGGCGCCTCCAGATGGCCGCGTACCTTCCGCTGCTGTGTGCCGGGAACACGGGCGCGGAGCCATGGGAGTTCGGGCCGGAGGTGCTGGCGCATGCGCGGGCGGCGCTGCGGGAGCGGGAGCGGCTGCGGCCGTATCTGGTGGGGCTGGCGCATCTGGCACGGCTGACCGGTGCGCCGTACGTCCGTCCGCTGTGGTGGGGCTGCCCGGAGGACCGGGGGCTGCGGGACTGCGAGGACGCGTTTCTGCTGGGCGATTCGCTGCTGGTGGCGCCGGTGCTGGAGCCGGGTTCGGACCGGCGGGCGGTGCGGCTGCCCCGCGGGCGCTGGTACGACACGGCGACGGGCCGCGCGTACGAGGGCCCGGCTCAGGTGCTGGTGGACGCGCCTGTGTCACGGATCCCCGTGCTGGCGCGGGCGGGGACGGTGCTCGCGGTGCAGGGTGACGACGGCCGGGTGGAGCTGGAGGTCTGGGCGCCTGCGCCGGGGCGCAAGGGCGGCGGACTGGTGGTGCGCGACACCGGTGACGGCTGGGCGCTGTCGCGGATCGAGCGCTACGCGACGCGTCTGGTGGAGGGCCGTGTGATGGTGGAGCGGGTCACGGACGCGGGGCGGGTGGCGGTGGACGACCCGGTGCGGGTGCGCGGCCTCGGCTGACGGCGAGGCCGGTCAGCGGTGTGCGTACGCGCCCGTGAACCAGTTGCGCGCGGCGGTCGTGTGGAGCGGGAAGGCCAGCTCCTCGGGCCCGCGCAGCAGGTACCAGCCGTCGGTCTCGTCGGTGGGCCGGGGCGGTGGCAGCGCGGCGGCGGGGCGGGCGGGCAGCAGTCCGAAGAGCAGCAGGTGCCCGGCGGCCGAGCTGAGGGCGTCGGCGAGGCGCACGTCGTGCTGCGGAACCTCGATACCGGTCTCCTCGGCGAGTTCGCGCACGACGGCGTGCCGCCAGTCCTCGGCGTGGTCGATGAAGCCGCCGGGCAGTGCGGTGCCGCCGCGGGCGGGTTCGATGGTGCGGGTGATGACCACGAGTCCGGTGCCGCGGTCGTCGTACGCGGGCAGCAGGGCGACGGCGACGGGCAGGGGGTTGCGGTAGGCGGTCTCGCCGCAGACGGGACAGGTGCGGGGCCAGCCGGCTGGGGAGCCGTACGGCGCTCCGCAGTGGCCGCAGTGGGAGTCCTGGGGCACGGGCGGACTGTATCCGATCACTCTTTCCCGCCGGGGCGGGAAGTGATAAACGGTGTGCGCATGACTCGACTTGGTTCCGCTTTCCGTGCTCTGACCGTGGCCGCCGCCGGGCTGCTCGCCGTCTCGGCGGCCGCTCCCGTCGCCCGGGCGGCCCCCGAACCGAAGGCGCCGCGGGAGTTCGTGTCGCTGCGCACCGTCGCGCCGACGATCATCCAGGAGATGCGCTACACGACGGACCACAACTTCGTCGGCGAGCCCGTCGACGGGTACCGGCAGCCGTGGTGCATCCTGACCCGGCCGGCCGCCGAGGCGCTGGGCCGGGCGCAGTCGCGGCTGCTGCGGCAGGGGTACTCGCTGAAGGTGTACGACTGCTACCGGCCGCAGCGCGCGGTCGATCACTTCGTGCGCTGGGCGAAGGACCTGGACGACAAGGCGATGAAGCAGGAGTTCTATCCGCGGGTCGACAAGTCGCGCCTGTTCGCGGGCGGTTACATCGCGGAGAAGTCCGGGCACAGCCGCGGCAGCACGGTGGACCTGACCATCGTGAAGCTGCCCGCCGAGCCGACGCGGGACTATGTGCCGGGCGAGCCGCTGACGGCGTGCTACGCGCCCGTTTCCGAGCGCTTCCCGGACAACTCCGTGGACATGGGCACCGGTTACGACTGCTTCGACACGCTGTCGCACACCGACGACCCGCGGATCACCGCGGCCCAGCGCGCCAACCGGCAGCTGCTGAAGGGGACGCTCGCCGCGCAGGGGTTCGTGAATCTGCCGGAGGAGTGGTGGCACTTCACGTACAAGCCGGAGCCGTTCCCGGACACGTACTTCGACTTCCCGGTGGCGCGGCGCTCGGTCGCGGGGCACCGGGCGGGCTGACGCGCGGGCGCCGGGCCGTTACGGTGCGGTCATGGCGCAGCAGACGTTCGATACGTACGAGGAGTTCTGGCCCTACTACGTGGCGATGCACTCGCGGGCCGCTACCCGGTGGGTACATCTCACGGGCACCCTGACCGGGCTCGCGATCAGTGTGTACGGCCTGGCGCGGGGGCGGCTGCGGTACGCGGCCGCCCTCCCCCTGATCGGCTACGGGACGGCCTGGCCGGCCCATTTCCTCATCGAGAGGAACAACCCGGCCACGTTCGGGCATCCGGCCTGGTCACTGCGCGGTGACGCGCAGATGATCCGGATGATGCTGGCGGGCCGGGACGGGGAGCTGGCGGAGATCGCCGCCAAGTGGCTCGCCGAGAACCGCTGACGGTCCCGGCCCGGCACAGACCTGCTCGTCGGTGGGACACGTTCTGCCGCAACCCCGCCTGCGAGGACGGGGAGCACCTGGCAGTTGCGCGCCACGGCGGGCGCGCGGCGGATGCCGGGCGCGCGGCCCGCGGGCGGCACCGCGCCGCCTCTTGACGTTCCCGCCCTCCGTGTCCAGCACCCGCCATGAACTGTGCCTGCTGTCCGCGACCTTGACGCCCCATCACGGCAGGGGAAAACTGCCTCCTCGTCGGCATCGCCGCACTTCGGCACGCTCACCACGCTCGTCACGGACGCCGGGCGGGGCCGGGGACCTCCCCTGCCTCCGGGTCCGCAGTCATGCACGCCATGGAGCACGCACCCTGCACGGAGGACCGGGGCCGGGCCCCGGGCCAGGGCAAAGGAGCCGCCATGAGCAACGGAGACATATTCCTCGGTGAGGTCATCGGCACCGCGATCCTCATCCTCTTCGGCGCGGGCGTCTGCGCCGCCGTCACGCTGCACCACTCCAAGGCGAGGGCAGCCGGGTGGGTCGTCATCGCCTTCGGCTGGGGCTTCGCGGTGCTGGCGGGCGCCTACACCGCGGCTCCCCTGTCCGGCGGGCACCTCAACCCGGCCGTGACCGTGGGCGTCGCCGTCGACACCGGCGAGTGGGGCAAGGTGCCGCTGTACATCGCGGCGCAGATGGTGGGCGCGATCATCGGCGCCGTACTCGCCTATCTCGTCTACTACGCCCAGTTCCAGGCGAACGCCGACATCAAGACCGCCCAGCCGACGCTCGGGATCTTCTCCACCGGCCCCGAGATCCGCAAGCCGGCCGCCAACCTCGTCACCGAGATCATCGCCACGGCCGGCCTGGTGCTGCCGATCCTCGCCTTCGGCAAGAACGACGGCATCGGAGTGGGCCAGATCCCGGGCCAGGACGCCGGCATCTACGGATCGGGCATCTCCATCCTGCTGGTGTCCCTCCTGGTCGTCGGCATCGGCCTGTCCCTCGGCGGGCCCACCGGATACGCCGTGAACCCCGCCCGCGATCTCGGTCCGCGCATCGTCCACGCCCTGCTCCCGATCCCCAACAAGGGGACGTCGGACTGGGGTTACTCCTGGGTGCCCGTCGCCGGGCCCCTCGTCGGCGGACTGCTGGCGGGTCTGATCTTCAACGCGGCCTTCTAGCCGCATGCCTCCCGGCCTCTGGGCCGCTTCGACAAGGGGACGTAAGGGGACGTCATGACCGACAGGTTCGTCGCCGCTATCGACCAGGGCACCACGTCCAGCCGCTGCATCGTCTTCAACCAGCACGGCGAGATCGTCGCCGTCGACCAGCGCGAACACCGCCAGATCTTCCCCCGGCCCGGCTGGGTGGAACACGACGCCACCGAGATCTGGTCCAAGGTCCAGGCCGTCGTCGCGGGCGCCCTCGCCAAGGCGGGGCTGCGGGCCGGCGAACTCAGCGCGCTCGGCATCACCAACCAGCGCGAGACGACGGTCCTGTGGGACCGCGCCACCGGCAAGCCCGTGCACAACGCGATCGTCTGGCAGGACACCCGCACGGCCGCGCTCTGCCGTGAACTCGGCGGCGCGGACGGCCAGGACCGCTTCCGTGACACCACCGGTCTGCCGCTCGCCAGCTACTTCTCCGGGCCCAAGGCCGCCTGGCTGCTGGACAACGTACCCGGGCTGCGCGCACGGGCCGAGCGCGGCGAGATCGCATTCGGCACCATCGACTCCTGGCTGATCTGGAACCTCACCGGCGGCACCGACGGCGGCGTCCACGTCACCGACGTCACCAACGCCTCGCGCACCATGCTGATGGACCTGGAGAGCCTGCGGTGGGACCCGGCCATCCTGTTGGCGATGAACGTGCCCGAGGCGATCCTCCCGGAGATCAGGTCGTCCGCCGAGGTGTACGGCACCGCGGTGGGCCAGCTCTCCGGCGTCCCGGTGGCCTCCGCTCTGGGCGACCAGCAGGCCGCCGTCTTCGGCCAGGCGTGCTACGACACGGGCACGGCCAAGAACACGTACGGCACGGGAAGTTTCCTGCTGCTCAACACCGGAAACCGGCCCGTGCCCTCGAAGAGCGGACTGATCACCACGCTCGGCTACAAGATCGGCGACGAGAATCCGGTGTACTGCCTGGAGGGATCGATCGCGATCACCGGGGCGCTGGTCCAGTGGTTCCGCGACCAGCTCGGGATCATCCGGTCGGCCGGCGAGATCGAGACACTGGCCGCGAGCGTCGACGACAACGGCGGCGCGTACATCGTGCCCGCCTTCTCCGGCCTCTACGCGCCTTATTGGCGCTCGGACGCGCGCGGAGTGATCACCGGGCTCACCCGGTACGTCACCAAGGCGCATCTGGCGCGGGCCGTGCTGGAGGCGACGAGCTGGCAGACGCGTGAGGTCGTCGACGCGATGTACCAGGACTCCGGGGTGCGCATCACCACGCTGAAGGTCGACGGCGGCATGACCGCCAACAACCTGCTGATGCAGCACCAGGCGGACGTGCTGGCGGTGCCCGTGATCCGGCCGAAGGTCTCCGAGACGACCTGTCTGGGCGCCGCGTACGCGGCCGGGCTCGCGACCGGTGTGTGGTCGGACCTGGACGAGCTGAAGGCCCACTGGCAGCGCGACGTCGAGTGGTCGCCGCGGATGGAGGCCGAGGTGCGCGAGCGCGAGTACCACAACTGGCGCAAGGCGGTGGAGAAGAGCTTCGGCTGGGAGGAGGAGCCCGGCGGAAGCTGAGACCGGCGGCGGCCGGCCCCCGCGGGACGCCCATGGAGGCGCACGGCCCGTACCCCTGGAATTCGCCCGCATCGGTGGCGGGCCGTGTCCGTGCGCGTGACCTCAGGTGATGGCGGGCTCGCGGGCCTGGTCCGCGCGGACCAGGGCGTGTTCCACGACGGCCACCAGGATCTCCTTGACCGACTCGCGTTCACGCGCGTCGCCGATGAGGAGGGGGACTTCGGTGTCGAGGTCCAGCGCCGCCCGCACGCTCTCGGCGGGGAAGCGGTTCGCCCCCTCGAAGCAGTTGACCGCGACGGCGAAGGGGATGTCCCGGCGCTCGAAGTAGTCGATGGCGGCGAAGCAGTCTTCCAGGCGCCGGGTGTCGGCGAGGACGACCGCCCCGAGCGCACCCTGTGCCAGCTCGTCCCACAGGAACCAGAAGCGGTCCTGACCGGGGGTGCCGAAGAGGTAGAGCACCAGGTCCTCGCGCAGGGTGATCCGCCCGAAGTCCATGGCGACCGTGGTCGTGGTCTTGCTCTCCACACCGGAGACGTCGTCGACGGGGCGCCCCGCCTCGCTGAGCGTCTCCTCGGTGCGCAGGGGTCTGATCTCGCTGACCGCGCCGACCAGGGTGGTCTTGCCGACGCCGAAGCCGCCCGCCACCAGGATCTTCAGAGTCACCGGCTCCGGCGGTGCCTCTCGGCGGCTAGAGCGCCCGAAGGCCATTGATCACCTCGCGCAGAATGCTCACGTCCGGCAGCTCGGCCGGGGGTACGGGACGGGTCACGTGGACGAGTTCGTCGTCCACGAGGTCGCCGACGAGGACCCGGACCACGCCCACGGGCAGGTCCAGTCCCGCGGCGAGTTCGGCGATCGACTGCGGTGTGCCGCCGCAGCGTTCGACGATCTCGACATGCTCCGGGGACAGCGTCTGGTCGTGGCGGGGGTCGGCGGCGGACGCATCGGGCACGACCAGGGCGATCAGATCGAGCCGGTGGCGGCTGTCGTGCGCGGTGCGGCCGCGCGTCATGGCGTACGGACGGACCACGGGACCGGCGTCCGCGTCGATCCAGTGGTGCGGGGTGCGGCTGTTCCGGAGTGAATCACTCATGGCAGCCTCTCACCCCCCGGCGGCCTGACCGGTCCGTGGCGCGGTGGCCAGGTGGGCGCCCACCCGCTTGACCATGAGCGTCATCTCGTAGGCGACCTGGCCCACGTCGGAGTCGGCGTCGGCGAGCACGGCCAGACAGCTGCCGTCACCGGCCGCGGTGACGAAGAGGAACGCCTCGTCGAGTTCCACCACCGTCTGGCGGACCTGCCCGGCCTCGAAGTGGCGGCCGACCCCCTTGGCGAGGCTGTGGAAGCCCGAGGCCACCGCGGCCAGGTGCTCGCTGTCCTCGCGGGTCAGCTCCTTGGAGGTGCCGGTGGCGAGGCCGTCGCTGGAGAGCACGAGCGCCTTGCTGATGCTGGCGACGCGGTCGACCAGCTCGTCGAGGAGCCAGTTGAGTTCGCCGGCGCCCCCGGCGGCGACCGGTGCGCCGGTGGCGCTGGATGCTGCGGCGTTCGGTGCGGTCATGGACCGTCCCCCTCCGATGTCGTTCCTGGTGCGTTCCGGCCGGGGCCGGTGGCCTGGTCCGTGCCGCGTTCGGCCGCGGCTTCCTCGGCGTTGCGCCGGCGGCCGCGCTGCCAGCCCCGCTGCATGGACGCCATACGGTTGCGGACCTCCTCCGCGTCCCGCTCGAACTCCCGCCTCGCGGCGGGCGCCGCCGGCGGCTGTGCGGCGGCCGCTTCCCTCAACTGCGGGGCCAGGCTGGCCTGCCGGACGCGCCGCGGCAGTCCGTCGAGCGGCGGCGGAGCGGCAGCAGGCGCCTCGGGGACGGGTGCCCGGCCGCGGGGCGACGGATCGGGTTTCTGGGCCACCGGCTCGCGTCCCCGGCCCGACCGGTCGCGGCGGTCCTGGACGAGCGGGATCGGCAGGGCCGGCGGAGCGGTGCCCCCAGCGGGCGGGGAGGTCCGTCCGAAGGGTGTGGGGGCATCCGTGCCGCGCCCGGCGCCGGGGGCGGGATGGTGCCGCCCGGCGGTGTTCCGCTCGTCGACGCGGCGGCCGTGGTCGGCGACGAGCGTCGGCTGCCGCCTGCGCCGGGGCAGCGGGACGGGTCCGGCCGGCGGCTCCTGCCCCGGTACGAGCCCCTGCCGGTGCTGGTCTCGGCCGGCGCCCTCGCGGCCCGCACCGTCGCGGCGCTGGGAGCGGGGACGGAAGATGCCGCCGCGTTCGCTCTCGGTGTCCTCCAGGTCGCCGAGGGCGGCGTCGACGACGGCCGCGCGGTCGACTGCGCCGGACCGGTCACCGCGGCGGTCGTCCGGCCCCAGGGCGCCGACGGGCGCCTCCAGTTCCACGGGCCCGTCGAGCAGGGCGGAGCCGGTCAGCCCGGAGGGGACCTTGGACAGGGCGAGCCTGCTGTGGTCGCGCCGCCCGGCCGCGCTCTCGGTCTTGCGGTCGAGCCGGAATCCGGTTCCCTGGGTCTCCGGCGCCTCGGTGAGCAGCGCGGCGGGGATGAACACGACGGCCGTGGTACCGCCGTACGGGGACTGCTGGAGCGAGACGCGCACGTTCTGGCGCTGGGCGAGCCGGCTGACGACGAACAGGCCGAGCCGGTCGGTGTCGGACAGCTCGAACTCGGGTGTCTCCGCCAGCCGCAGGTTGGCGTCGAGGAGCGCGTCGGGCGCCATGCCGAGTCCGCGGTCGTGGATCTCCAGAGTGAACCCGTTGGCCACCCGCTCGCCGTGGACCTGCACACCCGTGTGCGGGGGCGAGAACACCGTGGCGTTCTCCAGCAGTTCGGCGATCAGGTGGGTCAGGTCGGCGACCGCGGGTCCGCCGACGCCGATGCGCGGCAGCCGGCGCACCTCGATGCGCTCGTAGTCCTCGACCTCGGCGACCGCGGCCCGTACGACATCCATCAGCTGGATCGGCTTGCGCCACTGGCGGGAGGGCGCCGCGCCGGAGAGGATCACCAGACCCTCGGCGTGGCGGCGCATACGGGTGGTGAGGTGGTCGAGGCGGAAGAGGTCCGCGAGTTCCTCGGTGTCCTCCGTGCGCCGCTCCATCGCGTCGAGCAGGGTGAGCTGCCGGTGCAGCAGGACCTGGTTGCGGCGGGCGAGGTTGACGAAGACCTCGGAGACGCCGCGCCGCATGTCGGCCTGGCGCACGGCGGCCTCGACGGCGGCGCGCTGCAAGGTGTTGAGCGCCTGGCCCGCCTGCCCGATCTCGTCCTTGTCGTAGTCCAGACGCGGGGCCTCGGTCTCGACGTCGACGTGTTCTCCGGCGGCGAGGCGGCGCATCACGCTGGGCAGGCGTACGCCGGAGACCTCGTGGGCCTCCTTGCGCAGCCGGGTCAGGTCGCGGACCAGGTCGCGGCCGATGCGCACGGAGACGATGAGGGAGACGAGGACGGCGAGGAAGCCGAGCACGCCGGCGACTCCGGCGCGTACGAAGACGCTGTACGCGGCGGGTTCGATGCGGTCCTCGTGGCGGTCGCCGGCTTCCTTGCTCTCGCGGGCGAGGTCGTCGAGGACGGGTGTCGCGACCTCTTCCCAGCGGTCGATCTCGGCGGAGGCGAGCCGGTCGACGGGGCCCTCGGTGATGAGGCGTTCCTCCGTCTCGCGCAGCGGCACGGTCTCGGGGCTGCGCCAGTACTCCTCGTGGATCTCGCGGTCCTTCGCCGGCAGGCTCGCGAGGTTGAGCTCGTAGTACAGATTGCGTTGTGCGACGAGGTCGGTGAGGGTGCGTATCTCCTCGCCGGTAATCTTGCGGGTGGTGAGGGTGGAGGCGACCAGAGCGTCCTCGCGTGCGAGCATCTCGCGGGCCCGGAGCAGCCCGACCAGGCCGATCCCCTGCCGTTCGAGCGCGGCGTCGTTGAGGCCGTGCAGGGTGAGCAGGAAGCCGTAGCACGGGTCGACGAGGCGGTTGAAGAACTCGAGCGCCTGGAACCGGGTGATCGTGTTGCTGTCGACGGACCGGCGCAGCGCGCCGAGGCCGTCGAGCGCGTCGAGGAGCGAGGTGAGCTGCTGCGCGGTCTCGGGCGTCATGTCGTCGCGCACGGACTGCGTCCTGGCCTTGTCGCGCAGCGCGGCGACGACGGTGTCGGTCGCGTCCCGCCGGGTGCGCAGGGCCGGCAGCGCGTCGGAGGCACGGCGGTCGGCCAGGTAGACGAGGGTCTGACGGCGTTCCTTCTGGAGGACGTCGACGGTGTTCTCGACCGGGTGGCCGACCTGTTCGGCGACGGAACTGGCAGCCAGGAGCTGAGCGGCGTCCCGGCCTGTCAGGACGGTGGCGAACCCCCACAGTGCCGTGAGGGACAGCAACGGCACGAGGAGCAGCGCCACGATCTTCCGGCGGATGGACTTCCCGCGAAAGCGCATGGCCTCCCCCTGCTCAACCCGGCCCGGCTCGGCGGGTGTTCCGTCAACAAACGGCGAGAGCCTACTACTGTCACACGGACAACTCGAAGGAACGTCCGGACGATTTTCGGCCGACGGAAGTGAACGCGGTAGAGGCATGTCCTGGTATTCGCGGTGATGGCATTCCTCTCCGTGTCACGAGGGAGCGGCGACACGCCTCTTTTTCGGACCGGGGCAGTTGGCCGGAATTCTTCGCTTCGGGGTGCGGGGTGCGGGGTGTACGGGGCCGGGGACGCGAGTCCGGGACGTGGTCGGTACGGCGGGAATCTTCACGGCTTCCCATGCGTCCATACGTACGGGGAGCCGCGGAGGTTCACAGTCGTCACGCGCCGACTCGTCGATGGGCACCGCATTCCACGGAATGCGGCGGTTGTCCGTGCAGGAGTGCGCGAGCCGGAACAGCCGGAGTAGAGCGACGGATTCCGGGCAGCCACCCTGAAGTGGGACAGAGGTGGGGAGTGACAGGATCCATGGACACGCACGAGCGCTGCGAAGAGACTCCGGGCTCCGCGCCGCAGGCGTTGCAGAAAGCGGCGTCCGGGGCGTCCGGAGCGACATCGGCTCATGACGACGCGTATGGGCCGCACTCACTCTGGACCGAGGAGCCGAGCGCCAGGCGACGCATGGCGGATCCGGTGCGTACGGCCGCGGTCCGAGCGGTGATCATCACGTCCCTCACGCTGATCCAGGCGATGGCAGCCTTCCTTCTGTCGGTGACGGGTTCGTGGCTGGCGTTCCCGATGGTGCTCAGCAGTGTGGCGAGCACGGTGGTCGCGACCTGGTCGGTGCTGGACGTGTGGGTGACGCGGCAGGTGTGGAACCAACGGCATGGGGTGGTGTCCGTGCCCAGCAGCACGGCGCGGCAACTGCGCCGCGAGCGCCGCCGGGCGCGCCGGGCGGCGCGGGCGTCCGCGCGCGAGGCGTCGCGGATACGGAGGCCCGGCGCGGGCGGGCTGTCACGGGCCTGACCCGCGCGGGGTTCGCCTGCTGAGGGGCGACGTCGCCGGGGTGGCAGCCCGCTTGGGCGCGCAGAGGGACAAGGCCGCCCGAGCCGCAGGTCACGTGGCCGACGTTGCCGGGCCGCATGCCCTGGTGAACCCCGCTGGTCGGCCGAGAACCGCGCCGGAGCCGCACAACCGCAGGTCACGAGCCCACGTCGCCGGGCCGCCGCCGCCGAGACCCGGCCGAGCCGATGCCGAGGCCACCCCGCCCTTGTCGGCCCGGCCGGGCGGTCGGCTACGCGTCCGGTGCCGTCGTCGTCCGTTCGACCGCCGGGGACGGCTCGGACGCCGACTGCTCCGGGAGCGGGGCCCGCTTGAACATGCGCGTGGCCGTGATCTCGCCGTGCACCGTCTCCCCCGTGGGCTCGATCTGCGGAAGCCCGGGACGCAGGTGCTCCTCGACACTGATGTACTTCAGGCCCGCCCGCAGGTCCGCGTCGTTGCGCAGCCGGATCACCAGGGGGAACTCCGCGAGCGCCGTCGTGTCGAACAGGCCCGTCGTGTACAGCAGTTGCACACCGAGACCGTCGGAGACGGCACGCTGGAGCTCCAGCAGGTAGGTCGCGTTGGCCCGGCCGATGGGGTTGTCGAGGAAGAGCGTGCCCGCGTGCCGGTGCTTGTCGCGCCCGCGGTCGTTGCTGCGCAGGGCCGCCATCGTGCAGTACAGCGCGATCGCCGCCGTCAGCAGCTGTCCGCCGGAGAAGACGTCGCCCATCTGCCCCACCGGCACCCGCTCCGCGCGGAGCACGGCGTCCGGCTTGAGGATCTCCACCGCGACGCCCTTCGGCTCCAGGGCCGCCTGGACGCCCCGCAGCAGCAGGGACATGCCGTCCCTGCGCCCCTCGCCGTAGGCGGCGGACGCGTTCTTCTTCACGGCCGCGCGGGTCGCCTCGTCGATGACCTCGCCGAGCCGCTCCGCGAGCGTGGCCTGATCCGGCTCCTCGAAACGGATCCGCAGGAACTCCTGTCCCGACCACTCCCCGAGCCCCTCGGGCAGCCGGGACAGCCGCTGGGCCGAGCGCAGGGTCGCGAGGGCCGATTCCACCAGACCGCGCAGGCGGTCCACGATGGTGTCCCGGTTGCGCTCCAGCTGCGCCAGTTCGTCGGTGAGCACCCGCAGCCGGGGCGCGAACGCCTCGGCCCACTTCGCGGCGTGCTCGGGCAGCGCGGCCGCGGGCAGTTCGCGGATCTGCTGCCGTGCGGGGGTGCGGACCTGCTCGTAGCGCGTGGAGTTGGCGTGCCGTACGAGCACGTCGCTCGCCTCGCGTACGGCCGACTCGGCGGCCGAGAGGTCGGTCGCGCAGCCGCGTAGTGAACGGCGTGCCTCGGCCGCGGTATGGCGGGCCTCCCCCAGCGTGCCCGGATACGGCTCCGGGGCGTCGGCCGCCTCGTCGTCCTGGTGGTGGTCGCGGAGCAGGTCGCGCAGGAGCGCCGCCGTCTCGTCGAAGCCGCCCGCGGCGTCCTCGGCGGCTCGATGCGCCCGGAGCAGCTCCGCGTGCGTGGTGCGGGCGGTCTCCAGCGCCTCGGTGCGCGCGGCCAGTTCGCCGTCGGCGGTGCGCAGCAGCGCCTTGGCGTGCTCTGCGTCGGCGGGGACGAGGTCGTCGGGCAGGTCGGTGTGCGACGCGCCGTCGGCCGGGGCCAGCCGCTCGGCCTCGCCACGGAGACGGCCGAGCTTCTCGCTCGCCTCGGACGCGCGTGACTCCAGCATCTGCACGAGCGCCTCGGCGCGGGCGGCGGCCGCCTGGCGGGACGGGCCGTCGGCGCCGTCCGTGCCTTCGAGGAGCTGTGCGGCGCGGGTGCGGACCTTGTTGGTGAGGCGGTCGAGCTCCGCGAGTGCGGCGCTCTCGTCGCTCTCGGCACGGGCCTGTTCGGCGCGGAGATCGGCGCCGACGCCGACCTTCTCGTAGAGCTGGGACGCCGCACGGTAGGCCTCGCGGAGCGCGGGCAGGGAGGCTCGCGGGGCGTCGCCGTCGTCCTCGGGGAGGTTCTCGGGGGCTCCGGCGATCTCGGCACGCTCGGCGCGCAGGGCGCGGGCGGTGCGCCGGGCGTCGTCACCGGCGCGCTGGGCGGCGCGGCGGTCCTCGTCGGAGGCCTTGGCGCGCTCCAGGCAGGCGGCGGCGCGGGCCTCGGACTCGGCGGCCTCGTCGGCCAGTTCCCGCAGTTTGGCCTGCCAGCCCGCGCGTTCGCGCAGCCGGAACGCGAGGCCGGCGAGCGCGTCCGCGGCGCGACGGGCGCGCTGTGCGGCCTCCTGCCGCTCCTCCCGCACACGCGCGGCGTCGGCGGCCGCCTCGTCGGCCTCGGCCCGTGCCGTACGGGCCTCGGCGAGGGCCTCCTGCGCCTCCACCGCCACGGCGCGGGCGGTGCGCGCGGCGTCGGCGAGCTCGGCGAGCATGCCCTGCGGGCAGTCCTCGCGCCAGGCGGCGAGCCGGGCCGCGAGGGAGCGGTCGCCGGCGAGGCGTGCGGCGAGCGCGCGGATCTCCTCGTCACGGGCGGTCGCCCTGGCCCGCAGCGCGTGCCGTTCCTCGTCGGCCGCCGCCTCGTCGTGCATGGCGGGGTTCGGCGGGACGAGGAAGACGTCCTGCTCGGTGCCGGTGTCCGTCGCGGGCACGGGAGCGAGCAGCGCGGCGGCGGTGCCGACGGCGACGGCCGAACGCGGCAGCAGTGCCGCACCGGCGAGCGCCTCGCGCGCGCGGGCGTGCGAGGCGGGGTCGGTGATCACGACACCGTCGACGAGCTCGGGCCGCGCGGCCAGCACGGCGGCATGGTCGGCGGGGTCGACGGACTGGGCGAGATAGCGCCAGCCGGGCAGCGCCGGAATGCCGTGCTCGCCGAGGAACTCGACGGTGGCGAGCACGTCGGGTGCGGGCGGCAGGAGCCCGCCGTCACCGAGGGCGCCGAGGATGCGGGCGTCGTCGGCGGCGGCGGTGCGCAGGTCGAAGAGCTGCCGCTCGGCGGACGCGATGGACTGCTCCAGCAACTCGCGGAGCTCGTCCGCGAATCCGTCGAGTTCGGCGGCGCCGAGGGGACCGTCACCGGCCCGTCGCGACGCGGTGCGCCGCCCGTCGGCGGCATCCTCGGGAGCCGCGCCGTGCGCCGCCGTGTTCCCCGTGGCCGGAGCACCGGGAACGCCGTGTCCCGCCCGGGCCGCCTCGCCATGGGCCCGGCCGCCGGAAGCGGCGCCGTCGTCCATGGGGCTTGCGGGTGCCCCGCCGGGGGCTCCGGCGCCTGCTTCGGCCAGGGCCCCGTGGGCACCGCCGTCCACGTCCCTTTCGGCGTGGCCGCCGGACGTCCCGTCGTGCGCTGCGGTGCCCGCCTCGGCCGACGCCCTCGGTCCGCGATGCCCGGGCTCGCCCCCGGACTGAGCGTCCTCGGGCCGAGCACCGGCCCCGTCGTGCGCGGCGTCACCGGGGTGCGGCACGCGGGCGGCGGCCGCCGGACCGCGGGCGTGGTCGGCGGGGACCGCGCCGGGGCCGCGCGGTGCCGGGACCGCCGGGCCGGGCAGTTGGGGCGCGGGAAGGCTCAGCAGGTCCGCCAGCCGGCCGTCCTCCGCGATGGACTCGGCCGCGCGGCGCTCCGCCTCGTACGCGTTCTCCGCGGCCTGCGCCGCGTCCGCCGCGCGCGCGGCGGTCAGCTCGGCGCGCGACTCCGCCGCGGCGGCCTCCTTGGCGCGCTCGGCCGTGACGCGCGCCGCCTCACGTGCGGCGTCCCAGGCCGCGACCGCCGTCTTCTCCGCGTCGCTCGCCGCCAGCGCGGCCCTGGCCGGGTCGGCGTCGGGTGCGGTGTCGTCGAGCCAGCCGGCCCGTACGGCTTGCGCGGTCTCCTGCTCGACCTCGGCGAGGCGCTGGCGCAGGTGGCCGATCTCGCTGCGGGCGCGCTGGGCCTCGGTCGCCGCGACCGTGGCGTCACGGTGGGCGGCCTCGCCGCTCTCCTGGAGGGCGCGGGAACGCTCCTCCTCCTCGTTCGCGACCCGTTCACCGTCCTCGGCGGCCTTGTGCAGAGCGCGTACGAGATCTCCGGCGGCCTTGGCGCGTGCGGCCAGGGCGGGTGCCGCGTCCCGCTCGGCCTCGCGGATCGCCGCCGCGACGCGGGCGGAGCGGTCACCGGCGGCGCGGTGTCGCAGCACGGCCTCGGCCGCCTGCCAGGCCGAGTGCAGCGTGCGCGCGTCGATGAGCTCACGGCGCTGCGCGGCGGCGCCCTTCTCGGCGACGGTCAGGGCCAGGGAGGCGTGCCGGTACGCCAGTTCGGCGGCGATCAGAGAGCTGCGGCTGCGGGCCTGCTCGGCCTCGGTGACGGTGTGCGCGGCGGCCGTGACCTGCTGGGCGAGGTCGGCGGCACGGGCCCGTTCCTGCGTGGCGCGGGCGGAGAGGCGGCGCGCCAGGGTGCGGGTGCGGCGCTCGGCGCCGGCGTGGATCTCGCGTGCTCGCGTACGCGCCTCGGCGGCCTCGACGATCCGGCCGAGGAGGTCGGCCGAGCCGGCCGTGAAGTCCCGCTCCGCGGTGAGCTCGGCGCGGCGGCCGAGCTTGTTGCCGAAGCCGCTGACGAGGTCCGCGAGGCCGTCGGTGTCGCGGGTGTCGGTGACGGCTCGCAGCAGCAGATCGGTGAAGTCGGAGTCCTTCTTGACGGCGAAGAGGCCCGCGGCCTCGCCCTCGTCGGCGTTCATCTCGCGCTGGTAACGGAACAGTTCGGGGTCGAGGCCGAGTTCGCCGAGGTGTTCGTTCCAGCGGTCGTGGATCTCCTCCCAGTACACGTCGAGGTGCGGATACGCCTTGCCGGCCTCGGTGACGGCGTCGCGGAAGCCCTTCATGGTCCGGCGCCGGCCACGGGCCCCGGAGGCCCCTTCGACCGGCGGCCGCACGGCCGTGGACTCGGCGACGGGGAGGGAGTCGAGGCTGAGTCCGGGGCCGGGCCGGAAGGAGTACCAGGCCTCGGCGAACTTGCGCGGGTCGTTGGACACCTGGCGCCCGCGCCACTCGCTGACCTTGCCGACGACCACCAGCTCACCGGTCTGCGTGTGCTGCCACTCCAGGGCGACATGTCCGCAGTCGTCGGCGAGCAGGAACTTGCGCAGCACGCCCGAGCTCGCTCCGCCGAGGGTGTTGCGGTGGCCGGGCAGCATGACCGAGAAGATCAGCTTGAGCAGGACGGACTTGCCACCGCCGTTCTCCAGGAAGAGCACGCCGGCGGGGGCGGGACGGCGCGGCGGGCCGACCGGCTCCTCCTCGAAGAACTCCGCCTGGGTGGGAGCGGGGTTGGGCACCGGCTCGCCGACTCCGCGCAGGTCGAGCACGGTGTCGGCGTAGCGCGCACCGGCAGGGCCGATGGAGTAGAGGCGGACCCGGGACAACTCGTACATGGCGGCGGACTCTCAGTCTTCTTCTGGCTTCGTCGAGCGGTGGCGCGTGCGGTGCGGTGCCGCGGGGAAGGCGGCTGCGCGGGGACGGTGACGCGGGGCGGGGGCGGTCACGCGTGGAACGGCAGGCCGGCGTCCGCCGCGAGCTCCAGGTCGTCGCCGTCGGGCGGCGGGACGAGCGTCGCGGTGCCGTCGCTGACGGGGACGACACCCAGCTCCAGCAGTTCGGCCATCGCCGCGCTGCCGGCCATGTCGCGCACCTGCAACTGGTAGCGCGCGGTGGTGCGGTATGCGCCTCCCGCGTCGTCGCCGGTCCGCTGGAGGAAGCCGGAGTCGGTGAGGAAGGCGACCGCCTTGCCGACGATGCCGGTGGTGGATCCGGCGAGGCGGCGGGCGTCCTTGGTGGCACCCGTCGCGCTGCGGCGCGCGTACACCCGCCAGGCCGCCTCCAGGCCGGGGGCGTCGCTGGCCGGGTCGCTGTTCTCGCCCTGCTCCTCGGCGCGCTCCTCCAGTCTCCGGCAGGCCTGCCGGACGAAGGCGTCGACGCCGTTGACGGTGATCCGGCCGATGTAGCCGTCGTCCGCGAGGTCCTCGGGTCGGGGGAAGGCCATGGCCGCGACGGCGAGGTGGGCCAGGCCGTGCAGGAAGCGGTCGGCGGAGTCGGCCGCGGCGCGGCGCGCGTAGTCGCCCATGCGGACGGCGAAGACGGAGTCCTCGGCCGCGGTGACGGCCATGCCCGCGCGGGGTGAGACCTCGAGCACGACGAGGCCGAGGCCGGTCGCGACGGCGTCGGCGAGCCGCGCGAAGGGGGTGTCCTCGCGGTAGCGGCGGAGCAGTTCGGCGTACTCCGCGTCGCGGGCGGGGAGCAGCTTGGGCTGGAGGCCGAAGGAGACGAGCCGGGCGGCGTCGGCTGCGTCCGCGGGGGTGACGTTGCCGGAGCCGCGGGTGGGTCCGGTGACCGGGCCCGCCGGGGAGCCGAGCGGCGCGTCGGCCTCACGCCACGGCGCGGCGTGCTCTGCGTGCGGCTCGGTCACGGTCGGTGCTCCTCTGTGCGGTGGTGGTGCGTGTGCGAGCGGGCGGCGCCCGCGGCGGGCTGTTCCCCTGCCCGGCCCATCGCGAGCCGGGGCAGGCCCCGGACTCCGTACCGCGCTGCGCGCGGTGTCCTCGATCTCCCCGTGCGGCCCGGCAGCCGTGGGAGCGACCCGCGGACGGGTTGACGGCGCGGGGCCGAATCCGGCCCGGCCGGCGGTTGAGGCGCCGGGGGTCCCCCCACACCCGCAGGGCGCAGGGTCCGGGGGCGAAGCCGCCGGTCGAGGGAGGGCGCAAGGTCAGTCATGTGCCCTCCGTGCGGTCCGCCGCCATGCCCGCCGCGTCCAGCAGTGCGGTGCCCACGATCAGGTCAGCACCGCCGAACTCGAGGTCGTCCAGCTCCGTGCCGTCGTCGACGGCGAACAGCAGGCGCTGTTCGCCCTGCCGGTACGCCGTGCCGACCGGCGGGCTCGCCGCGTGGACGGCCAACAGGGCGACGAGGTAGGGAAGTTCGGGGTCGGTCCGGCGGGCCTCGGCGAGGAGACCGGAGAGCCGGCGGGGTGCGTCGTGCTCCAGATCGAGCAGCTCCATGGCGCTCGCCAGCTGCTCCTCACTGAAGCGGCTGTCGTCGGGGGTGGCGATCAGATCGGGCTCCGGCATCTCCGCACCGAGGTGTTCCCGCTCCGGCGGCGGGGTGAGCAGCAGGTCGACCAGGTCGCCGACGCGGACGGAGGCGGGCGTGCGCAGCCCGGTGCCGCGGGCGAAGAAGGCGTCGGTGACGCGGGTCGCCGAGGCGACGGGCAGAGGGAGCAGGGGCGCCAGCAGCTGGCCGTACAGGTCGAGTCCGGTCCGCGCGGTGGGGCGGGCGAAGGCCTGGCGGTCCTGCTCGGCGCGGAAGAGTGGGCCGGCCTCGAGCAGCCGGGACTGCAGCTGGGTGTGACGACGGATGCAGTCCTTGACGATGTCGACGAGCTCGGCGGCCCGCCGCTTGTGCTCCGGGTCCTCCGCCTCGTCGCGTGCCTTGCGGATGTTGGTCAGGATCGCGTTCTCGTGGCGGTAGCGGTCGGCGACGTGGTCGAGGGCCTCCGCGATCATGTCGGGGACGGTGTTGAGCCAGTCGACCGCGCGCACGTTGCGCCGGGTGGCGTCCAGGGTCCGGCGCAGGGTCTCCGAGTACTGCACGGTGCGGTACCGCGCCTGCTCGGCGGCGAGCTGGGCGTCGGCGAGGCGGCCTCTGCTGATGAGGACCTCCAGCTTCACCTCGGCCGCGATCTGTGCGCTGGTGACGTCGGTGTCGAGGGCGCCGACGAGGACGTTGACCGCCTCGTCGGTCGTGCGCAGGTAGACGCTGCCGCCGTATCCGGGGACTTCCTCGACGAGCTTGAAGTCGTAGTCGCGGCGGGTGTAGACCCCGTCGGTGCCGAAGGTGCCGTACACGGCGCGGAATCCGCGGTCCACGCTGCCGACGTTGATCAGGTTCTCCAGGACCCAGCGGGCGACGCGCTCGTGCTCGGCCTGCGGGCGGTGCGGCGCCTGGGCCGCGACCCGCGGGAGGAGTCTGGCCACTATCTGGTCGTGGTCGGCTCCGGTGTCGAAGTCCATGTTCAGCGTGACGAGGTCGATCGCGGCGAGGGCGACCTCGGCCATCGCGTAGACCGAGTACTCCCCCGCGAGGTTGGCCTTGCGGGCGTCGAGGTCGTGCAGGGGAGCGGTGCACGCGAGCGCGCGCAGGCGCCGCGCCAGCCCTTCGTCGGCGGCCGGGCCCTGCGCGGGCCGCGGCCCCGCGCTGAGCTGGGGCGGAACGAATTCCGTCGGGGCAGGCGAAGTCACGGTGCACAGATTAGGTCCTCGCACTGACAACGGAGAAAACGGCGCAGAAGCGACCGCTCCGCGCCCCGGGCCGTCCTCCTGCGCACTCCCGGCCGCCGGGGAGGCGGCCCCGGGCCCGCTACGCCCTGTCGGCGCCGGCGACGAGTCCCGCGCAGGCCTCGACGAGGCGGGTGCGCGAGTCGTCGAGGTAGTCGGCCAGCAGCCGCTCGGCCCTGGTGCGCTCGCCGGCGCGCAGGGCCTCCAGGATCTCCCGGTTGCGCACGAGATAGGGCTGGTGGAGGCCACCGGGGTCGTCCACGACGTGGAAGGCAAGGCGCAGCTCGGCGAGGACGCCGCGCATGAGCTCGTCGGTGCGGGCACTGCCTGCGAGGGCGACGAGTTCGCGATGGAAGTGGATGTTGGCGGTCGAGACGCCCTTCCAGTCGCGTTCGCGGGCGGAGCGTTCGCCGCCGGTGACCGCCTCGTCGAGTGCGGCCAGGTCGTAGGGCGGCTCCCCCAGCCCGTGCACGACGGCGCATTCGACGAGCTGCCGGGTCCGGTAGATGTCCTCGACGTCCTGGACGGCGAGCATGCGCACGAAGACGCCGCGATTGAGCTCGTGGACGAGCAGTCGTTCATGGGTGAGCAGCCGGAACGCCTCGCGCAGGGTGTTGCGGGAGACGCCGAGCGCCTTGCCGATGCTGTCCTCCGACAGCCGCACGCCGGGCGGGAAGCAGCCCTCGGCGATGCGGGTGCGCAGGATGTCGGCAACCCGCTCGGCCGTGCTCGTGCGCCCCAACAGCGGGCGGTCGTCGGCCAGTCCGCCGACCCCGGGCTCCGTCGTGCCCACAACGCCCTCTCTCCCTCGCCGGAGGCTCACACCGGCGCACGGGCTCCATCGTAGAAGCTCGAACAACTCAACCCGACTCTTATTGGATCGTTCAACGATCCTCTGGCTACGCGGCCGGTGGGAGGCGTCGGCGTACTTCAGTCTCGACAACGGACGCACCGGACTTCTCACCACGGTCGGGGGCCTGCTGCGCACCACCCTGTGCGGCGGTCGAAGAGCCGGGGCCGGTTCTGGTAAGCGAGGCGCAGGGCGTCGCGGAACCCTTCGGTGATCACGAGCACGGTCGGTTCGCCGCGGCGCTCCAGCAGGGGGTTGGTGGCGACGGTGGTGCCCATCCCGACCGCGGCCGACGCGGTCGGCCGGGACGGGCTCGTCGTCGGGTGTGCCGAGCAGCAGGCGGATCCCGGCGACGGCGGCGTCACGGTAGCGCTCGGGGTTGTGCGAGAGCGGTTTGCGGGTCACGAGCCGCCCGTCGGGGCGTTTGCCCACGATGTCGGTGAAGGTGCCGTCACGGTCGATCCAGAACTCCCAGCGCCCGCTCATTCCCCCATTCCTGCCCCGGCGGGGCGGAACGGCGGCTCCGGCGACACGGCGGCGAGAGCGGCGGACAGGGCGTGCTCGGCGGACCGGTCGAGCCGGGCGCTGGTGCCGCGGGCCCAGTGCTGCATCTCGTCGCCGGCGAGCCGCAGGAGCTGCGGGATCAGGTCGGTGCACCGGCGCGCCACCCATCCGGTGCCCGCCGTGGCGAGCCACAGCAGCGCCTCGGCGCGAGTGGATCTCGGCCGGTCGGGGTCGGTGGAGGGCGGCGGGCCGTGGACGAGTCCGCGGGCGGAGAGCAGGTCGTGGAAGGACCGGGCGAGCATGCGGTGTCCCCGTTCGCCGGGATGCAGCCGGTCGGCGCTCCACATGGACCGGTCGGCGACCCAGGCGGGGTCCGCGGCGTGCAGATGGACGGCACCGTAGCGGTCGGAGAGGGCGTGGACCACGGCGTTGACGGCATGCTGCCGCCGGGCCAGAGGCCGGGCCAGGGGTACGGGCAGGGCGAACATCGCACCGGGGTCGGGCAGGCAGGCCGTGAGCAGGACCGTGCCGCGCGCGGCGAGCGCACCGCACACCTGGTCGAGATGGTGCGTGAGCCGGCCGATGTCGAAGGTGCGCCGGAGGGTGTCGTTGACGCCGACGACGACGGACGCGATGTCCGGCCCGAACTCGAGGGCCTGCGGCGCCTGGTGCTCGGCGACGTCCCGGCTGAGGGCGCCACTGACGGCGAGGTTCCGGAAGACGGCGGGCCGCTCGGCGCTCCCGACGCCGTCGGCGAGCAGCGAGGCCCACCCCCGCCACCCGCCGTCGACGGGGTCGCCGACGCCCTGGGTGAGCGAGTCACCGAGCGCGACGAACCGCAGGGGCGGGGCCGTGTCCGTCCGCGCTCGCTGCGCTGCGCGCGGCGGGGTGGCCGTCTCGTCCAGGAGCACCGCCCCGGCACGGCCGTCCCGTGGCGGGGGTACGGCGTGCCATCCGCCCGGGGAGCCGTCCCTGTCCGCGCCCGCTCCCGCCGCGCCGATCCCGGATCCTGCCACGCTCTCGGGACCGGCTTCCGCGCACAGGCACCGCACGCCGCACTCCCCGTCGAGGTCCGCGGTCGTCATGCCTGGACTCCCGGTTCCTTCGCTCCGTTCCGTACCGGCAGGGCGTCGTGGGCGACCAGGAACGCCGTCACCGAGCTGTCCCAGTCGAAGAGTTCGGCCCGCCCGCGGGCCGCCTCGCGTCGCGTGCTCTCGGGCCGGGCGAGGACCTCCAGGACCGCGTCCGCGAAGTCCCTCGCCGTGTCCGCCGCGGCGACGCCGGCGTCGCCGATCACCTCCGGCAGCGCGGAGGACGCGCTCGCCACCACGGGCGTGCCGCAGGCCAGGGCCTCGAGCGCGGACAGCCCGAACGTTTCCGCCGGGCCGGGCGCCAGGCACACGTCCGCCGCCGCCTGGAGGTCGGCGACCGCCTCCCGGTCGGCGACGTGGCCGAGGAACCGGACCGGCAGGCGATCGGCCTCCGCCCTGTGCACCAGCGACGCCCTGAGGGGTCCGTCCCCGGCGACGACCAGCGTCGCCGGCACGCCCCGTTCCCGGAGTTCCGCCAGCGCGTCCAGGGCGGTGCCGGGCCGTTTCTCCACCGAGAGCCGCGAACAGAGCAGCAGCAGGACGCGCGCGCCGTCGGCGTACCGGGCGCGCAGCACCGTGCTGCGCCGCCCGGGCCGGCACCGCCGGAGGTCCACGCCGAGCGGCGCCCGTACGACGTTGCGCGCGCCGATGCGGATGAACTCGCGTTCCGCCCACTCCGTCGTGCACACGATCTTCGAATAGGCCCAGGCGCTGCGCCGGTTGAGCCGGTCCGCCGTCCGCGCGGCGAGCGAGTCCGGCAGGCCCCAGGTGCGCAGCACACCGTCGGCGGTCTCGTGCGAGACCATCACCGACGGGATGCGGTGGCGGCGCGCCCACTCGCCGGTCCAGCGCAGGGTCGTGCGGTCGGAGACCTCGAGGCGGTCGGGTGCGAGGTCCTCGAGGAGGCGGCGCAGCCGTCGGCGCCCGGCGAGCACCCGGTAGCCGCCGGTGCCGACGAGCTCGGGGCCGGGCAGGGTGACGACGCGGCCCTGCGGGGTGTGCCGGTCGCTCTCCAGGTCTCCGGGGACGACCAGAACGGGCTCGTGCCCGGCGGCGAGGTAGCCGCGGCCGAGCTGGTCGAGCGCGGTGCGCAGCCCGCCGGACGACGGCGTGACGAAGTTCGCGAGCCGTACGATGCGCAGTCCGCTCATGCCGCCACCGCCGTGCGCGCGCCGAGGACGTCGGCGTAGTGGTCCAGCAGCATGTCGCCGACCGCGGCCCAGGTGCGGCCCTCGACGGCGGCGCGCCCGGCGCGTGCGAAGCCGGCCCGCAGCCCGGGGTCCTCGGCCAGCGTCCGTACGGCGTCGCGCACCGCGTCGGTGCTGTGGGGCGCCACGAGCAGGCCGGTCCGCCCGTGGTCGACGAGGTCGAGCGGGCCGCCGGCGGCGGGCGCGACGACGGGGACGCCGCTCGCCATGGCCTCCTGCACGGTCTGGCAGAAGGTCTCGTACGGGCCGGTGTGCGCGAACACGTCGAGGGAGGCGAAGATCCGCGCGAGGTCGTCCCCGGTGCGCCGGCCGAGGAAGACGGCACCGGGCAGCGCGCCGCGCAGCGAGGTCTCGCTCGGTCCGTCGCCGACGACGACCACCCGTACTCCCGGCAGGCCACAGGCGCCCGCGAGGAGTTCGACGTGCTTCTCGGGGGCGAGGCGGCCGACGTAGCCGACGATCAGCTCCCCGCCGGGCGCCAGTTCGCGCCGGAGGTTCTCGTCGCGCAGCTCGGGACGGAAGCGGGCCGTGTCCACCCCGCGCGGCCACAGCGCCACGCGTTCGACGCCGTGCTCCTCCAGGTCGCGCCGGGCCGCGGTGGACGGTGCGAGGGTGCGGTCGGCGGCTCCGTGGACCGCCTTGATGCGCCGCCAGGCCGTGCCCTCGCCCGCTCCGACGTAGGTACGGGCGTACCCGGCCAGGTCCGTCTGGTAGACGGCCACGGCCGGCAGGCCGAGCCGGGTCGCCGCGGCCATCCCGCGGACGCCGAGCACGAAGGGGCTCGCGAGGTGGACGATGTCGGCGCGGTGCGCGGTGATCGCCGCCGCCACCCTGCGGCTGGGGAGCGCGACCCGTACCTGCGGATAGCCGGGCAGCGGCAGGGAGGGCACCCGGACGACAGGGCACGGCGCGTGGGGGTCGGCGCTGTCGGCCCCGGCCGCGGCCGGGGCGATGACGAGCGGTTCATGACCGCGCGCGGCGAGGTGCCGGGCGGTCTGCAGGGCGCAGTGCGCCACACCATTGACGTCGGGCGGGAAGGATTCGGTGACGATGACGACACGCATACCCGTGTTGTCGTCGGGCCCGGGGTGGCTGCGCCAACGTGGATCTTTCCGGCCGGGGAACGTCCCATGAGCGTTTTGTTGCCACGCCCGGCCCGACGGCTGCGAGTCGTCACACAGCGGGCATGTCGGGCCCGATCCTGCTGCGTACGGCGGTCTGCACCTCCGCCTCCTCGGCGGGGTCGGCGGCGAGCCGGCGCAGTCGTTCGGCGACGCGTACGTCACCGGTCTCGGCGTGGAGGGCGGCGACCTCTCTGGTGGTCTCTTCGCAGTCCCACAGGCATTCGACGGCGAATCCGGTGGCGAAGGAGGGGTCGGTGGCGGCGAGCGCCCGGGCGGCACGGCCGCGGAGACGGGAGGAGGTCGTCTCGCGGTAGACGTGGCGCAGTACGGGTGCGGCGCAGGGGATGCCGAGGCGGCCGGTGCCGTCGACGAGAGTCCACAGCAGGGGCGCGTCGGGCCCGTCGGCGCGGACGGTCTCGCGCAGGGCGCCCAGCACGAGGGGTGCGTCCTTCGCGGCGCCCCGGCAGGCGAGGACTCCGGCGGCGGACGCGCCGAGGGCGTCGGGCCGGTGGACCCACCCCCGGGCCCGGTCCACGGCCTCGTCGCCGCACATCCGCTCGAACGCGGAGACCGCCGCTTCGGCGACGGTGGCCGATCCGTTCGCGACGGCCGCCTCGATCAGGTCGAGGACGACGGGGTCCCGGGACTCGGCGAGGTAGTGCAGGGCGGCGCAGCGGGCTCCGTCGGATCCGCCGTGCGCCGCGCGGACGATCTCGGGGCGGTCCTCGGGTCCCGCGACGGCGGACAGGCAGCGGGCTGCGGGCACGTGCAGCGCGCTGCCGCGCGTCAGGCCCTGGTCGGCCCATTCCAGGACGGCCTGGACGCTCCAGCCGGGGCGGGGGCCGGAGGGGCGCATCTGGCGCTGCCAGCGGTCGAAGGAGCCCGCTTCCTGCGCGGCGCGCACCCGGCCGCCGATGAACTCGCGCCGGTCCTCCGCCCACAGCCGCCACGGCCGCGGTTCGAAGGCGTCGCGGACGGCGACGGCCAGGTCGGCGTCGCCCTCGGGGGTGGCGGGGAAGCGGGCGAGGATCGGGGCCGCGAGGGAGCGCAGGCCCGCGTCGTCGTCGCGCAGGGCGAGTTCGTCGAGGGCCCAGGCCCAGTTGGCGCCCTGTGCGGCGTACCGGCGCAGCAGGGCGAGGGCGTCGCCCCGGCCGTAGGAGGCGAGGTGCCCGAGCACGGCGAGCGCGAGGCCGGTCCTGGTCTCGTCGGCGTCGAGGTGGTCGTCGACGTCGCACAGGTGCCGCTCGACCTCGTCGAGGCTGCCGTGGAGGTCGAGGTACAGGCGGGCGTAGTAGAGGGAGCGGTTCTCAACCTGCCAGTCGTGGCGGGGGTCATTGAGGACGCAGTGGTTGAGCGCCGCGAGCGCGTCGGCCCGTGGCGCGGCGAGCGCGTGCAGTGTGCCGTCGCCGCGGCCCCTCTGCAGCAGGCCGAGCAGGGTGCCGCTCGGCGCTATGACTGGATCGAACATGGGGAATGCCTCACATCAAGCTGTCGACGCAACCGGTGACTGGAATGCCTAGGCCGCGCAGCAGCATGTCGGGCCGCCCGTCGTCATACGCGTCTTCTGCTTGGTGGTGAGCATGTTCCTCTGCCTCTCTTCGGTGGCCCCAGGGGAATTCCCGGATGATGGGGTCCGGGACAGGGCTGACGTCATGATGACCCACACATTTCGCCACCGCGACCACATTTACGGCTCCCCCACGACCTGGCGGTCGCCCTGGAGGCCCACCCCCGCGGATGATCCCGTCACGGCTGGTCGGAGCGCGTGCGGCGCCGACCGGAACGTGCGCGACGGCCGCTCAGCGGCCGTCGAACAGCTCCAGAAGATCCGTCTTCCCGAACATCCGCGCGGTATCCAGGGCCGAGGGGGTTCCGGCCCGCGGATCGGCGCCGCCGGAGAGCAGTGCGCGGATGACGGCGTCCTCGCCCTTGAAGACCGCGCCGGCGAGAGGCGTCTGGCCGCGGTCGTTGGCCCGGTCCGGTTCCGCGCCCCGGGCGAGGAGCGCCTCGACCGTGGCGGCGTGCCCGTGGTAGGCGGCGAGCATGACGAGGGTGTCGCCCTTGTCGTTGGTCAGGTCGGCCGGGACACCGGCGTCGAGATACGCGGCGAGCGTCTCGGTCTCCCCCCGGCGCGCCAGGTCGAAGACCTTGGTCGCGAGTTCGATCACCTCGGAGTCCGGGACTTCGCTCATCGGACGGACCGCCTTTCACCACGTTGACCTGGGCCGCACGGCAGGAGCAGCCGTACGAGTGAACCGACAGGGTACTGCCAGGCGGCCCGGCACGAGGGCGCTGACGAGGGCGAACGGGTCCCCCCGGCGGCAAGGCGGCGGGAGGCACTGCGCCACTGCGCCGTGCCGTGTGCGCACCGATCAACGAACGCGTGTGCTCCGGTGCAGTGAAACCCGCCCGATTTCACCCATTTGCAGCTTTTATCGTATAGACACTTTCTGTAAGCATGGAAGAACTCATGGTGAATGTCCCCTCACCCAGGAGATCCTCATGATCCTGTCCATCTCAGGCGTCGTGCTGCTTGGCATCATCGTGTTCCTCTTCTTCAGGAAAGACGGGCTCAAGGCGTCTCACGCATTCGTCTCCGTGCTCTTCGGTTTCTTCCTCGCGGGCACCGCGATCGCGCCGAGCATCACGGCGGGCACCACGAGCCTCGCCGGGCTGCTGGGCGGGATCAAGTTCTGACGCCCCGAACGACCGGCGAGCACCTTCAGGAGACACGAGCACCTTCAGGAGACAGATGTGGCCCGGCGACCACTCCCCCGCATTCTGACCAGCGGCAGCGCACAGATCGCCCGAAGCCGTGAGATCGCGCGCACGGCCGCCGACGGCGCCACCGATGTCCTCCATCCGCTGATCACGGTCACCCGGGGTCTGCGGAAGCTGGCCGCCATGGCCCGGAGCAAGTGGGCCGCCACTCCCAAGGAACGGCGTGGTCCCACCCTGTTCTTCGTGGCGGCCTGCGTCCTGGCCGCCGCGGTCGTCCCGTACGGGCTGCTGGTCGCCCTCATCACGGTGATGGCCGCGGCCGCCTGGGCAGGCAGGGTCGGGGAACCGGTCAGGACCGGCCCCGACGAAACCGAGGTCGCCCGGCTCAAGGCCCTGTACGAGGCCCTCGTGCCGTACTTCTCGGCCCCCGAGGACCCCACTCCGCTCTTCACCCACGGCGGGGAGTGGAACAAGGTCTTCAGCAGGTACGAGTTCGACGAGAGCGGCCGCCTCACCCGGCTGCGCGTGACGTACCCGGCGTACTTCACCGACTCCGAGGCCGACTCCCGGGCCCGGATCGAGCACCTGCTCCACACCAAGTCCGGCCGCGGCCGCGAGTACCGCTTCCGTTGGGACGAGGAGGCCAACCAGCTCGACATGAGCGTGCTGCCCGCGCTGTCCACCTCCATCGCCGCCCAGCGTTTCGTCACCGGCCCCGGCGAGACCGTGCTCGGCTTCACCGACGCCGACTCCGTCCAGCGCATGCTGCCGGTCACCCGCGGCGAGACCACGGAGCAGGCGCCGCCGGTCATCTGGCGCACCGGGCCGCGCTCCACCGAACCCCACCTGCTGGTGGTCGGCGAGCCCGGCAGCGGCACCACCACACTGCTGCGCTCCATCGCCCTGCAGGCCCTCCAGCACGGCGACGTCCTGATCGTCGAGGGCGGCGGCACCGGAGAGTACGCCTGCCTCACCGGCCGCCCGGGCGTCCTCGCCGTCGAGTGCGACCTCGCCGGAGCGCTGGCCGGTCTCGAGTGGGCCGCGCACGAGACCGAGCGGCGCCTGATCGTCGCGAACCGCGCACGGCAGGCGGGCAGGCCGGCACCCGACGACGCGAAGCGGCCGCTGTGGATCCTGCTCGACCGGCCGAGCGTCCTCGGCCATCTCGCCGCGGCCGACGGCCACATGGACCCGCAGGAGCTGCTGCAGGCGCCGCTTCGGCACGGCCGGGCGGTGCACGTCACAGTCGTGGTGGCCGAGCAGTTCGACAGCGCCGACGCCCTGACCGAGACCGTGCGGACGCATACGCGCGCCCGTGTCGCGCTCGGCCCGGCGGACTTCGACCAGGTCAAGGCGGTGCTGGGCACGGTTCCCCGCACGACTCCGGCCACGGACGTCCCGCCCGGGCGCGGCTATGCGCGGCTGAGCACGGGTCCGGTGCTCAGGCTCCAGGTCCCGGCGACGCCGGACCCGTTCGACGACGCGACGAGCGAGGCGCACCGGCAGGCGGTGCTCGATCTGCTGCCGCCGCGTCCGGACGAGCCGACGCAGGCGCCGGAGGCCGAGCCCGGTGCGAGGCCGGCGTCCTCCCCCGCACCGGCGGCCGCCGCGGTCCCCGCCGAAGGCTGACGCCACACCACCCCCGGCCGGGCCCGCGCGTCCCACGCGGTCCCGGCCGCGGCGCGTCCCGGGCCTCGCGCCCCGACCACCCGCCCGTGCCCGACCGCCCCGCACCACCCGGCGACCGACCGCCCTGCAGCGCATCTCCCGGCCGGCGGCCACGCCCCGCTCACGCAAGGCACCCCGCCCGAAGCGCACCCGGCCCCGGGCGGCGGTCACGCCACGAACGTGCGCGGGGCCTCCGTGCCCGTGGTCGCGCCCGTGCGTACCAGTCGCGCCGCCGCAGCGAGCCGCGTGGCGGCCTCCTCCGCCACCGGCCCGCCGACCGTGAACGGCAGCCGTACGTATCCCTCGAACGCCCCGTCGACCCCGAAACGCGGGCCGGACGGCACCCGGATACCGACCCGCTCGCCGACCTCCGCGAGCCGTGAGCCGGAGAGGCCACCGGTGCGGACCCACAGCGTCAGACCGCCGGAGGGCACGTCGAACTCCCAGTCCGGAAGCTCCCTGCGCACCGCTGCGACGAGCGCGTCGCGGTTGTCGCGGGCCTGTTCGCGGCGGATGGACACGGCGCTGTCCCAACCGGCGGTGCGCATCAGCCAGTTGACGCCGAGCTGCTCCAGCACGGGGGTGCCGAGGTCGGCGTACGCGCGGGCGGCGACGAGCGAGCGGATGACGTCGGGAGCCGCGCGCACCCAGCCGATCCGCATGCCGGCCCAGAACGCCTTGCTCGCCGAGCCGACGGTCAGCACGGTGGAACCGGCCGGGTCGAAGGCGCAGACGGGACGGGGCATCTCGACGTCCGGGTCGAGGTACAGCTCGGACATGGTCTCGTCGACGACCAGGACGGTGCCCGCCGAGCGGGCCGCCTCCACCAGCGAACGGCGCTGGTCCTCGTCGGCGAGCGCGCCCGTCGGGTTGTGGAAGTCGGCGACGACGTAGGCGAGCCGGGGCGCCGCGTCGCGCAGCACCTGGCGCCAGCGCGCCATGTCCCATCCGGCCAGCCCCTCGGCCATCGCCACCGGCACGAGCCGGGCCCCGGCCTCGCGCATCAGCTGGAGGATGTTGGCGTAGGAAGGGGACTCGACGGCGATGCGCTCACCGCGGCCGGCGAAGAGGTGGCAGATGGCGTCCATCGCGCCCATCGCACCGGTGGTGACCATGATCTGCTCGGGCATGGTCGGGATGCCACGCTCGGTGTAGCGCTCGGCGAGCATCTGGCGCAGCGCGGGCAGGCCCGCCGGGTAGTCGCCGTGGGTGTGGGCGTACGGCTGCAGTTCCTCGAGGGCTCCCTGGATGGCCCTGGTCAGCCATGGCTCGGGGGCCGGCAGGGACGCGCAGCCGAGGTCGATCATGGAACCGAGCGACTCGGGCGGCAGCGGTTCGAGGCCGCGGGCGGGCAGCGGGTTGCCCGCGGGAACGGCGGTCCAGCTGCCGGCCCCCCTGCGGGACTCCAGGAACCCCTCGGCCCGCAGGGCCTCGTAGGCGGCGGCGACGGTGGTGCGGCTGACGGAGAGCGAGAGGGCCAGCTCCCGTTCGGCGGGCAGGCGCGCGGCGACGGGCACCCGCCCTTCGAGGACGAGGAGCCGGATGCCGTCGGCGAGGGCGCGGTAGGCGGGCGGCTTGCGGGTGCCGGGGCCGGCGGGGCGCGGTTGCTGGGAGGTGAGCTGCCGGGCGAGCTGCGCCGCCCCCACCGCTGAGGTCCACTGAGACATGGAAGTCAGTCCACCTTCCTCGAATTGGCCATGGTTGAGCATTCTTCCGTAGCCACAGAGTGTCATGCGTCGGTCCACTAACACCACACAGGGGGACGCCACCGTGTCCGGACATCTCACCCGCAGGCTGCTCCAGCTGTACGTCGGTTTGGCGTTGTACGGGGTGAGTTCCGCACTCCTGGTGCGCGCCGGGCTCGGGCTCGAACCGTGGGGCGTGCTGCATCAGGGCCTGTCGGAGCTGACCGGAATCTCGATCGGCGTGGTGTCGATCATCGTCGGCGCCGTGGTGCTGCTGCTGTGGATCCCCATCCGGCAGCGGCCGGGGCTCGGCACGGTGTCCAACGTGTTCGTCATCGGGATCGCCATGGACGCGACACTTGCGGTCGTGCCCGATGTCCACGGGCTCGTGGCGCAGATCCCGCTTCTTCTCACGGGTGTCGTACTCAACGGTATGGCCACCGGCCTGTACATCGCGGCCCGCTTCGGTCCCGGTCCGCGCGACGGCCTGATGACGGGTCTGCACCGCCTCACGGGCCGGTCGATCCGCCTGGTCCGCACGGCACTGGAGGTCGCGGTCGTCGCCACCGGATTCCTGCTCGGCGGATCGGTGGGCGTCGGCACGGTGGTGTACGCGCTGGCGATCGGGCCGCTGGCACAGTTGTTCCTGCGGCTCTTCGCCATCCCGGGGGCGAACGAAGGCAGCACCGTGGTCGCCGGCTCGACACCGAGGCAGGCCATACTGCGGCGGTGAATCCGACACGCCACCCTTATCTGGACCATCCGGCGACGCTCGCCTTCGCCCATCGCGGAGGCGCCGCGGACGGCATCGAGAACACCACGGCCGCCTTCCGCCGGGCCGCCGACGCCGGATACCGCTACTTCGAGACCGATGTGCACACGACGGCCGACGGACGCCTGGTCGCGTTCCACGACGCGACGCTGGACCGGGTCACCGACTCGCGCGGACGCATAGCCGAGCTGCCCTGGAGCGAGGTGAGCCGGGCCCGGGTGGCGGGCCGGGAACCGCTGCCGCTGTTCGAGGAGCTGCTGGAGGAGTTCCCCACCGCCCGCTGGAACGTGGACCTCAAGGCGGAGTCCGCGCTCGAGCCGCTGGTGGACCTGATCCGCAGGACGGACGCCTGGGACCGGGTGTGCGTCGGTTCGTTCTCGGAGGGCAGGGTGGCGCGGGCGGTGCGCCGGGCCGGTCCGCGCCTCGCCACGTCGTACGGCGTCAAGGGCGTGCTGGGCCTGCGGCTCGCCTCCGTGGGGATACCGGCCGCGGTGCGTAGCGGCGCGGTGTGCGCGCAGGTTCCGGAGACCCAGGGCGGTATCCGGGTGGTGGACCGCCGCTTCGTGCGCGAGGCGCACGCGCGGGGACTGCAGGTCCATGTCTGGACGGTCAACGACGCCGACAGGATGGCCGCGCTCCTGGACCTTGGCGTGGATGGCATCATGACCGATCATCTGGAGACGTTGCGCACGGTACTGACCGACCGTGGGGTGTGGGTCTGACCCGGAGCGCGTCCGGGACAGCAGGAGCGAGGGGGCGCGGATGACGGCCGGCACCGCCGACCGCACGGACGGCGCGGACAGCGCCCGCGAGCGAAGACGCGAGCAACGGGGCTGGTATTTCTACGACTTCGCGTGCTCGGTGTACTCGACGAGCGTGCTCACGGTGTTCCTCGGGCCCTATCTGACATCGGTCGCCAAGGCCGCCGCCGACGCCGACGGTTTCGTCCATCCGCTGGGGATCGCGGTGCGGGCCGGTTCCGTCTTCCCCTACGCGGTCTCGGCGTCGGTCGTCCTCGCGGTGCTGGTGATGCCGTTCGCGGGCGCGGCGGCGGACCGCAGCGGCCGCAAGAAGCCTCTCCTCGCCGTCTCCGCGTATCTCGGCGCCGCCGCGACGACGGGCATGTTCCTCCTGGACGGCGACCGGTATCTGCTCGGCGCCTTCCTGCTGATCGTGGCGAACGCCTCGCTCGCGGTGTCGATGGTCCTCTACAACGCGTACCTGCCGCAGATCGCCGAGCCGCACGAACGCGACACGGTCTCCTCGCGGGGCTGGGCCTTCGGCTACACCTCGGGCGCGCTGGTGCTGGTGCTCGACCTCGTCGTCTATTCCGGCCACGAGTCCTTCGGGCTGTCCGAGGGCGACGCGGTGCGGATCTGCCTGGCCTCCGCCGGTCTGTGGTGGGGCGCCTTCACGCTCGTTCCGCTGCGCCGGCTGCGGGACCGCCGCGCCACCGCCGACGGACAGGGCGCGGTCGGCTCCGGCTGGCGTCAGTTGCTGGCCACGCTGAAGGACATGCGCCGCCATCCGCTGACGCTGTCCTTCCTGCTCGCGTACCTCGTCTACAACGACGGCGTGCAGACCGTGATCTCGCAGGCCTCGGTCTACGGCTCCGAAGAGCTGGGCCTGGACCAGACGACGCTCATCACGGCGGTGCTCCTCGTCCAGGTCCTGGCGGTCGCGGGCGCGCTGGGCATGGGCCGGCTGGCGCGGACGCACGGCGCCAAGCGCACCGTGCTCGCCTCACTGGCGGTGTGGACCCTCATCCTCGCCGCGGGCTATTTCCTGCCGGCGGGCGCGCCGGTGTGGTTCTACTGCCTGGCGGCGGCGATCGGGCTGGTGCTGGGCGGCAGCCAGGCCCTGTCGCGTTCGCTGTTCTCCCACCTGGTGCCGCGGGGCAAGGAGGCGGAGTACTTCTCCGCGTACGAGATGAGCGACCGCGGGCTGAGCTGGCTGGGCCCGTTGGTGTTCGGTCTCGCGTATCAGCTGACCGGCAGCTACCGGGATGCCATCATCTCCTTGGTGATCTTCTTCGTTCTCGGGTTCGTGCTGCTCGCGCGGGTGCCGGTGCGGCGTGCGGTGGCCGCCGCGGGCAACCCCGTTCCGGACCGGATTTAGACGCGGCGATGAAAGGCCGGTAGTGTACGCCTTTGGCCCGCCAGGCGGACCGTTACTGCGTGCTCAAGTAGCAAAGACGCTGGGTGACATCTGATGCCAGATGTGACAAACCGGGCACTGGTGGGTAGAACAAGGGGCGGCACGACGGGCGACGCATGACCCGCAACGGGAATCTTTACCGCCGACCGGACGTTGACCGGATGACGACGACAGCGACACCTGTCCTGTGGGCGACAAGCCCGGGAGGCACGATTCATGAGTGAGCGAGCTCTTCGCGGCACGCGCCTCGTGGTGACCAGCTACGAGACCGACCGCGGCATCGATCTGGCCCCGCGCCAGGCGGTGGAGTACGCATGCGAGAAGGGGCATCGTTTCGAGATGCCTTTCTCGGTCGAGGCGGAGATTCCGCCGGAGTGGGAGTGCAAGGTCTGCGGAAGCCAGGCGCTCCTTGTTGACGGGGACGGCCCCGAGGAGAAGAAGGGCAAGCCGGCGCGTACGCACTGGGACATGCTCATGGAGCGGCGCACCCGCGATGAGCTCGAGGAAGTGCTGGCCGAGCGGCTGGCGGTCCTGCGCTCCGGCGCCATGAACATCGCAGTGCACCCGCGCGACAGCCGCAAGTCCGCGTAGGCGCGCCGAAGCGCGCGGTCACGCACGTACGGAGCCGCGGGGGGGGGGCCCCCGGGGGTGGGCGGGCCCCCGGGCCGCCCGGTTTTGGGGGGGGGGGGGGGTTTTGGGGGGGCGGGGCCCGGGCGCCACCAGGGGAAAGCGGG